>CANJOT010000001.1 GCA_947475815.1 Burkholderiales bacterium
ACGCGGCCAGTTGAGGACCGCATATTGAGCCGGGCTGTTTGAGCAGGACATTTTGATCAGGCAGGACATTCAGGAGAAGTCATGAAGTTTGTAAAAGTGGCCGCCGATCAGGAGATCGCCGAAGGCGGCATGAAGGGTGTGGAAGTCGAAGGGCAGGAAATCCTGCTCGCGCGGGTCGGTGGCACCATCTATGGTATTGAGGCGATCTGTAATCACGGTTATGCCTACCTTGAAGAAGGGGGCCTGGAAGGGTTCAACGTCGTGTGCCCCTTGCATGACGGTTGTTTCGATATTCGCACCGGCCAGCCGACCGTGCCGCCATGCAGTGAGCCGATCAGGTCGTACCCGATCCGCATTGAAGGCGCTGACGTATTTGTTGGCATTGAGTAAGCGCTGCAGGCAAAGTGCCACAGCCTGAATTTTCCTGAATCCGAAGCGAAAGCCCGAGACATGACCGTTATTTTTGAACCGTCGCGCACCCATCCGACCGGCACGGACCGCCTGCGCGGCAAGATCGCCATCGTCACCGGCGCTGGTCAGGGCATCGGCCGTGCCACGGCGCGTCGCCTCGGCTCGGAAGGCGCGACCGTGATTGCGGCCGACATGAGTGATCTGGCCGCCGATCGCACGCTCAATGAATTGCGCAGCGCCGGCTGGCCTGCCGAGAAATTTGTGGGCGACCTGATGGTGTATGAACAGTGTGCCGCATTGGTGGCGTTCGCCATCGAAAAATTCGGACGCCTCGACATTCTGGTCAACAACGTCGGTGGCGCCACCGATCTCAAGCCCTATGACCAGTGGGATCCGCAGGCCATCCAGGATGAAATGAACCGCAGCATTCTGCCAACCCTGTGGTGTTGCCGTGCCGCATTGCCGCACATGATCGCGCAGCGTTACGGTCGCATCGTCAATGTCGGCGCCGAATCGGCGCGCAATGGCCTGTGGGATCGCGCGCCGTACAACGCCGGCAAGGGTGCCGTGTTTGCGTTGACCACCAGCCTCGCGCGCGAGAACGCGCCGTTCGGCATTGCCTGCAATTGTGTCTCGCCGGGACCGACTGAAACCGAGCGCGACCGTCTGGTCGAGCGTGGCATTCGCACCAAGGATGCGTCGAAATCAGAGTATCGCGTTGAGCTCTCGCGCAAGATGATGAGCATCGTGCCGATGAACCGCAGCGGTCGCTCGGAAGAGCATGCCGCGGCGATCGCCTTCATGGCGTCGGACGATGTGGGCCACATCACGGGCCAGATTCTCAGTGCCGGTGGCGGCATGAACATGCTCTAAAGCATAACAACAGGGAGACAGCAAGATGGGTGCGTATTTCCGTTTTTTCGAGCGTGGCATTGAAAAGAAGCTCAAGAACGAAGCCAGCCGCGGCGTGGCGCCGGAGCCGGTTGTACCGTTTGGTATTTCCCGTGGTGCGGATGGCACGGTCACCGACCGCCGTCAGCTGGTTCCGCCGCTCGGTCTGCGTGAATACTGGTATCCGGCCATGTCGGCGCGGCGCGTGCCGAAAAAGCGCCCGCTGTTCTGGCGCATGCTGGGTGATGAAATTGCATTCTTTCGCGGCTTGAATGGCGAGATCTCGGCGGTCAGCGATGTTTGTCCGCACCGTGGCGCGAGCATGTCCGACGGTTTCTGTTTTTACAAGGGCACGATCTCCTGCCCGTATCACGGGGCCACCTTTGACGGTGACGGTGATTGCAAGGCCTTCATTCCCGAAGGTCCGGATTCGAAGATGGTCGGTAATCTGCCGATCAAGTCTTACCCGACCCGCGTGCTGCGCGGGTATGTGTTTATCTGGATGGGCGAGGGTGAGGCTGCACCCATCGAGGAAGATGTACCGCCTGAATTCTTCGGTGAGAAGGCCGAAGAAACCCATCTGTTCCATACCTATACCTACTGGAATTGCACCTGGCTGGTGGCCATCGAAAACCAGAACGACTCGCACAACGGCTTTTATGCGCACCGCAATTCGCTCATGCAGCTTGCCGCCAAACGCGGCCGTGCACGCACGCCGCTCGGACCCCGCTCGCGTCTGTACAAGGACTGCGCGCTGATTCCGATGATGAAAAACCAGAACTATTACGTTGCTCCGGAGACCGGCAAGGAACCGTACCAGCTGTATTACCCGGGGGTAGACGGCCATTGGCCGATCGGCCAGTGGCGCCGCTGGTTGTGGAAGCTGTGTGAGCCAGTCAGCAAGTACCTGGTGATGAACCGCTGGCGCAAGCCATACCGCTCGGGTGCGGAAGAGTGGGCCGATGTCACCAGTTCGCTGTGGCACCTGCCGAGCATGGTGCGTGTCAATTTCGGCTTTTTCGCCTTCACGCGCGTTGCCGTGCCGGTGACCGAGAACCTGTGCCGGGTGATTTATTTCCATCACCGTCCGAAAATGAAACTGGCCATCGGCCGTCTCATCCAGCGCCTGTGGTTTTATGGTTATTTTAACTACTGGCTGCATTACAACTTCTCGGGCCAGGATGGCACGGTAGCTGCGCCGTGCCGGTATTGGACGTCGGAAATTCTGTCGTCGACGGACTCGCACCTGGTCATGTTGCGCAAGCTGGTGACCGAACGTTCACGCGATGCCAAGCGTTTCCAGGCGCAGAACGCTGACCTGGCCAAGGCCAACGCGATCGTGGGGGAATCGGAAATCCGTTTCTTCAAGCATCAGGAGACGCATAACGTCGCCACCGAAGTGACGCTGGAGGATTCCGAAGCGATCAAGGAGAGCGTCGTCTCGCGTGGTATTCTGGGCTGAGCTTTGCTGGTTTGATTGATGGACAGCCGGCCCGCGTGGCCGGCTTGTTTTTGCAGGAAAGACAAACGATGTCCGAGGTTTCAGAGAGCGACGGATTCGCCCCCGCGCTGGCGATCCATGAGGGTGTGGCAAGAGTCACCCTGCGCCGTCCACAGCAGCACAACCGCCTTGCGCCGAGCGATATTCCGGTACTTGCGGCGCACATCGAAACCATCCGCCACAACACCGGCGTGCGTGTTGTGGTGTTCACCGGGGAAGGCACGCGCACCTTCAGTTCGGGCTTTACGGTGGAATCGATCGTGGGTCATCTGGATGCCGCGTTCGAGAACCTGCTCGACGCCATCGAGGCTCTGCCGCTGCCGACCATCTGTGCCCTGAATGGCGGCGTGTATGGCGGCGCCACGGATCTGGCCCTGTGCTGTGATTTCCGCATCGGCGTGACCGGTTCGCGCATGTTCATGCCGGCCCTCAAATTTGGCCTGCATTATTATCCCGGCGGGATACGGCGTTACGTGACGCGACTCGGCCTGACGCAGGCGAAGAAGCTGTTCCTGACCGCCATGACCATCGATGCGGCGGAAATGTACCGCATCGCTTACCTGACCGAACTGGTCGAACCGGCTGAACTGACCGCGACCGTCAACCGTTATGTCGACGCCATCCTGCAGACCGAGCCACATGTCGCCGGTCTCATGAAGGGCCATCTCAATGCCGTTGCCGACGGCCGTTTTGATGTGCAACAGGCGGCCCGTGATTATGCCGAGGCGCTGGCTTCGGACACGCTGCGCGCGCGCCTCGCGGCGCGGTAGCGCGGCTTTGTGGACCCGGTCAAGGTGCGCTACACAAACGTCATGAAGTGATCAGACCGGCGTTATCGCGCCCGGGCCTGCTCCATGCATTCGCCGAGCTTGTGGAAATACTTTTCTGTCTGGTCGGTTGGCAGCACATAGCGCACGCGATGGTCGCGCGGGTTTTCGCCAAAACGCACCAGGCCCTTGGACTCCAGCGTTTTCAGGCGCCGGAACACCGTGCGCTCGGACAGATCGGGCACCATGCGGGTGGCTTCCATGACGGCGACCTGCCGGCCAGCATGCCAGGCGGATGCAAATACATTGAGCAGGTGTTCTTCGACCGTGTCGAGGACGGGCAGGCTGGGCATTTGCCGCAGGGCGTTGGCCAAGTGCAAGAACTTGACGTAGGTCAGGGAGTGTTTGGTCTTGGGCATGGACTGTTCTCGAATGCGGCGTCGAATGATTCACGATTATATCTTGATGTGAAACAACTTAGTTTCACGATGTAACCAATCGTACGCGCCCTGACCGGCGGCAAGCCCGGTCGCCATCGAGGCGGTCAACAAATACCCGCCGGTGGGCGCTTCCCAGTCGAGCATCTCACCAGCACAAAATATGCCCGGCAATGCTTTGAGCATCAGTGCCGCATCCAGCTCCTCGAAGGGCACGCCACCGGCGCTGCTGATCGCTTCATCCAGCGGTCGGCTGGCCGTGATGCGCAGCGGCAGTGCCTTGATGGCCAGCGCCAGCCGCACGGGATCGGCCAGATCTGCGCGCGTGGTGTTTTCACGCAACAGTCCGGCCTTGATGCCCTGCAGGCCGAGCCGTCCCTGCAGATGGCTGGCAAGCGAGCGCGAGCCGCGCGGGCGGCTGGTTTCTGCCAGCACCTGATCGGCACTGCGCTCGGGCAGCAGGTCGACACGCAGGGTGGCCGTGTTGTCGGTGCCGAGTTCATTGCGCAGGCGTGCCGACAGGGCATACACCAGACTGCCTTCCACACCGTAGTCGGAGACCAGCATCTCGCCGCGCACAAACGGCCCCGCGCTGCTTGCCATGGCAATGTTCTTGACCGGCTGGCCGGCAAAACGGTCACGGAAAAATGGGCTCCAGTTCACCTCGAAGCCACAATTGGCCGCTTGCAAGGGGGCAATCCGGATGCCGCGCCGTTGCAGCAAGGGCACCCAGGCGCCAGTCGAACCAAGTCGCGCCCAGCTGCCGCCGCCCAGTGCCAGCAGCAGGGCGGTCGGTTGGATGGCCAGGGCGCCTGCCGGGGTGTCAAAACAGATCTCGCCGGCCGCGTTCCAGCCGGTCCAGCGATGCCGCATTTCAAAACGTACCCCCATGCTGCGCAGCCGATGTTGCCAGGCGCGCAGCAGCGGAGCGGCTTTCATGCTGACGGGGAAAATGCGCCCTGAGGAGCCCACGAAGGTCTCGACGCCCAGTTCGCCAGCCCAGGCGCGCAGCTGGGCGGCGCCAAAGTCTTGCAGCAGGGGCGCGAGCCAGGCCGCGCGTTCGCCATAGCGTGACAGGAACAGTGCCGGGTCTTCGGCATGACTCAGATTCAGGCCACCCTTACCGGCGAGCAGGAACTTGCGTCCGATCGACGCCATGGCATCGTAGACCGTGACGGCAACGCCATGGCGGGCAAGGACTTCAGCGGCCATCAGACCGGCCGGGCCGCCACCGATGACGGCGACGCAGGAAGGGGCGGGTGTGCTGACAGGCGGGAGGGAGTCCATCGGCCTGTTTTAGCACACCCCGCGTACCGCGCCGTCTATTTTTTCAGGAAATTGATCACCAGCTCGTTGAAACTCTCGGCATGTTCCCATTGCGCCCAATGGCCGCACTTGCTGAACACGTGCAGCGTGGCGTCCGGGATGCCCCAGATCATCTTGAGGCCGTGATCCAGCGGACAGAAACGATCGTCGCGTCCCCATACCACCAGCGTCTTGGCTTTGACTTCGCCAAAGCGCGGCGACAGGTCGATCAGTCCGCCATTGGTGGCCAGGCTGGAGACGAAATTCTTCAGGTGGATGGCATCGTTGCGCATCATCGCTTCGAAGCGGCCACGGATCAGCTCTTCGGTCATCTTGCTCTGGTCGTACACGAACACCTCGATCATGCGTTTGAGGTTTTCGAGCGAGGGATTGCGGTACAGGCCGTAGAGCAGCTTGATGCCTTCAAGAGGCATGGGCACCATCAGGCTCTGGCCGCCGCCGCCGGCGCCCATCAGGATGAGCTTGTCGAGGCGGTCGGGATATTCCATGGCGAACGTCAGGGAACTGGCGCCACCCAGCGAGTTGCCGATCAGGCTGGCCTTTTCGATGCCGAGTGCATCGAGCAGGCCCTTGACGGCCTTGGCGTTGACCAGACCGCGCTGCTCGGTGATGGCGAGTGCGTCCGACTTGTTGAACCCCGGCGCGTCGAGCAGGATGGTGCGATATCCGGCGTTGACGAAATCGTCGAAGTTGCGCGAATAATTGCTCCAGCCGCTTGCACCCGGGCCACCGCCATGCAACATGATGATGGTCTTGGCAGCGCTCTGGTTGCCTTCGTTGTAGTGCAGTTGTACGTTGAGGCCGCGCTCCGAAATCTTGGTGTAACGGCTGGTCGAGGCTTCGGTATGGATGCTCATGGTGTCTGTTCTCCTCTTGTGGTTTTTAAATGTTTACTGCAGCGTTCAAGGCGGGCCCCGCTTGCGGCCCGATTTCAGGATTCAATGCTGGCCCCATCCCGTATTCAGGCACCACGCACGCGGTCGATGGCGGCCAATGGATCAGGCATGAGGACATCCCCGCGCCAGGCGACGTGACCATCGGGTCGTACCAGCACCAGATTCTTTTCATAGAGCGTGGCAACGTCGGGCTCGTCGATGTCGATGATGGACAGCGGCACTCCGCGCAGGTGCGCGGCATCGGCGAGCGCCGTGGCATCGACCGGCTGAGCGCCAAAGCGCAGCAGCACGAAGCCCTTGCCAAACAGGTCGATAGTGGTGCGGCCATCACGCAGCCAGGCGTGCGGCGCACGGCCGCCGGGGCGCGACGATTGCACATAGTGGCTCAGGCGTTCGCGCGGCAGCGCGGCTGCATTGTCATCCGCCAGGATGATGGGTGAATCGTCGTAACGGTAACCGAGTTGCAGGCCGAGCGAATCCCAGCCATCGGGCAACACCCGCGCAAGGTATTCACGCACGCGTTCGCGCGCCGCATGGCCGGCGTCTCCTGGCTCAAGCAAGCGGCCATAATCTTCGGTCGGCGTCATCCAGCGACGGAATGCATCGGTTGATGCATTGCAGATTTCTTCGGCGACCGGCCGGCGTTCGGCTTCATAACTGTCGAGCAGTGCGGGACCGCCCCAGCCGCGCAGCATGGCATCAAGCTTCCAGCCCAGGTCGACCGCATCGCCGACCCCGGTATTCATGCCCATGCCCAGATTGGGCGGAATGGTGTGCGCGGCATCGCCAGCCAGCAATACCCGTCCCGAGCGAAAGCGTTCGGACACCGAATCGCGGCGCCGCCACGGCGTGATGCTGACCACCTTGTAACGGACGTGCGGGCCGAGGGCCTTGCGGATCACTTCATCGACCGGAAAATTGCGGTAGTCGAGGTCCTCGACGGACCCGGCAAAACCGAAGCGCCAGCGGCGCCGGCCATCGACCACGGTCAGGCTCGACCAGACCCCTTTTTCGTTGAGGAACATGTAGCGCTCGGCGATGCCCTTGTCGTGCTGGCTGGCGATGTCGTCGATGTCGAGCGTGACGTTGATCGAGTTGCTCAGCACGCCCTTGCCCAGCACGGCGATGCCGAGCGCTTCGCGGATGTTACTGGTCGGCCCATCGCAGGCGACCAGATAGTCAGCGTGAATCTCGACGGATGTGCCATCGGTGAGATCCGTGACATGGGCGCTGACACAATCGCCGTTCTCATGGAAGGACTCGAGCTTCCAGGGGCGGCGCAATTGTGCAGCAGGAAATTGCTTCAGGCCGCGTTCGAGGATCGGGTCAAACCAGATCTGCGGGCAGCGCTGGCGCAACTCGGGGCTTTGCGGCAGCGGCTTGCGCTGGTTGATCGATTCAAACCGCTGAACGGTGATGGTCGGGCCGTCGAGCGACGTGCAGTAGACGATGTTGGGTGTCAGGTCTTTCGGAAAGCCCGATTCGTGCACGTCATGGGCGACATTCCAGCGCCGGCAGAATTCCATGGTGCGCGGCGTGACGGCGGCGGCGCGCGGGTGCGCGTTGATGGCGGCTTCGCGATCGGGCACCTGATCGATGATCAGGCATTCGATGCCGCGCCAGCCCAGATCGAGAGCCGTCGCCAGCCCGACCGGTCCGGCACCAACGATCAGTACCGGGATGGTGATTGATTCCAAAGAGTCTCCGTTCTTGCTTCTTTTGACCTTGCCGCGCAACGGGGCAGGAACCGAGATGGTAGGTTGGCTGCGCCGGCTCCGTCAAGAGCGATTTGCGCGCTTGCGCGCAGCGCTGCGGGCAACGACCGGGCAACGACCGGCTGTCACATCGGGCCGCTTGGGTTACCATGTTGCCGCAGCCTTCCCGTTCCTTGCCATTGTGCCCCGCCATGATCAATAAAATTTGCGCCAGCGTCGAACAGGCCGTGGCCGACATCAAGGATGGTTCGACCATCCTGATCGGCGGTTTTGGCGGTGTCGGCATCCCCTACAAGCTGCTTGAGGCCCTGATTGACCAGGGCGCGCGCGACCTCACGGTGGTCAATAACAATGCTGGCAATGGTGATAAGGGTCTGGCCGCCTTGCTCAAGACCGGGCGCGTGCGCAAGATCATCTGTTCGTTTCCGCGCCAGACCGATTCCTGGGTGTTTGACGAGCTGTACCGCTCCGGCAAACTGGAACTCGAGGTCGTACCGCAGGGTAACTTGGCAGAGCGCATGCGCGCCGCCGGTGCCGGGGTGGGCGCCTTCTTCACGCCGACCGGGTACGGCACCGAGCTGGCCGCGGGCAAGGAAACGCGCTTTCTCAATGGCCGCCATCAGGTGCTGGAATACCCGATCTATGGCGATGTCGCCTTGATCAAGGCGCAGCGCGGCGATCGCTGGGGCAATCTGGTGTATCACCGGTCGGCGCGCAGTTTCGGGCCAGTCATGGCGATGGCGGCGCGCTGCACCATTGCCGAGGTGGTCGATGTGGTCGAGCTTGGCGGCATTGACCCCGAAACCGTGATCACCCCAGGCATTTTTGTTACGCGGCTGGTGGCCACGGGAGCATATCCTTTCCCGAGCATGGCCCTGCCACAGTGAGCTTCTGAGCAGAATTCCGAGTCACGTTTCAAGGCAGATTCGACATGAAAAAATTCAGCCGCGCCGAAATGGCCGCGCGTGTCGCGCGCGACATCCCCGAGGGGGCCTATGTCAACCTTGGCATCGGCTTGCCGACCATGGTGGGCAACCATATTCCGCCCGACCGGGAAATCATTCTGCAAAGCGAAAACGGCATCCTCGGCATGGGGCCGGCGCCGACACCGGAGCAGCTTGATCCGGAGCTGGTCAATGCCAGCAAACAGCCGGTGACACTGCTCGACGGGGGGTCGTTTTTCCACCATGCCGACTCGTTTGCCATGATGCGCGGTGGTCACCTTGACATCGCCGTGCTTGGCGCCTTTCAGGTTTCGGCCAGCGGCGATCTGGCCAACTGGTCGACCGGCGCGCCCGATGCCATTCCGGCGGTCGGTGGCGCGATGGATCTGGCTACCGGCGCGCGCAGTGTCTACATCATGACCGAGCATGTGACCAAGACGGGCGAGCCGAAGATCGTGCAGCAATGCACCTACCCGCTCACCGGCGTCGCCTGTGTGGATCGCATCTATACCGACCTGGCCGTCATCGACGTGACCGAGCAGGGCCTGCGCGTGGTCGAAATGGTTGAGGGTTTGAGTTTTGAGGGCTTGCAGGCGCTCACCGGCGCGCCGCTGCTGCCCATGGCTGCTGTCTAGGGGGGGGCGGCCGGGTGCGCGGGTGTGCCGATGCTTGCCAGACGCAGGCAGTGAATCGCGCAACAATTCAATAATTCCGTGCGCTTCCTGTCCCCAAGGGCATTTTTATGCTCTAATCGGCGGCTTGGTCAAAAACAGTGCTTGCCATGACCCGTTCGTCCCTGATTCCCGTTACCGTGTTGACCGGCTTTCTTGGGGCCGGCAAGACCACTTTGCTCAATCGTATCCTGAGTGAGCAGCACGGTCACAAGATCGCCGTCATCGAAAATGAATTCGGCCCCGAAGGGGTCGACCACGAACTGCTCGTGCAGGATTACAACGAACAGATCGTGGAAATGAACAATGGATGCATCTGTTGCACCGTGCGTGGCGATCTGGCGCGCATTCTCAAGGAGTTGCGCGACAAGCAGGCCAGTGGCGCCCTTGATTTTGAACGCGTCATCATCGAAACCACCGGCATGGCCAATCCGGGGCCGGTGACCCAGACGTTTTTCATGGACGAGGCCGTCGCCGAGTCCTACCTGCTCGATGCGGTCATTACGGTAGTTGACGGTGTGCATGGCCCGCAGACGCTCGATGAACAGGTCGAGGCCCAGAATCAGGTGGGTTTTGCCGACCGCATTCTGGTCTCCAAGACGGATCTGATCGATGCCGACGCTCTGGCTGCGTTGCGTGCCCGTCTGACCCGCATGAATCCGCGGGCCGGCATCAAGGGGGTAAATTTTGGCCAGACCGAGATTGCCGACATCCTCGACATTCGCGGCTTCAACCTCAATGCCATTCTCGACATCGCGCCCGAATTTCTCGATGGTGGTCACGATCATGACCATGATCATGAAGGCGCGCATGGCGACGCCATCGGCGCGTTCGTGTTCAAGGCGAGCCGGCCGTTTGAGGCCTTGCGGCTCGAGGAATTCCTGGACGCCATCGTTCAGGTGCATGGCAACGACCTGTTGCGCTACAAGGGCGTGTTGTGGGTCAACGAATCAGATCGGCGCGTTGTGTTTCAGGGCGTGCACATGATGATGGGCAGTGATTTGGGACGAAAATGGGAGTCCGGAGAGACCCGTTCGAGTAAAATGGTGTTCATTGGTCGCAATTTGCCGACGGCGACCATACTCGAAGGGCTGGAACGTTGCTTGATATCTGAATAATTCTAGAGGAAATCATGGGAGCAGTGAAAGCCGCGGAAACCAAGTCAAGTGCCCGCAAGACGGGGCCCAAAACATCGGCGAAGGTCGCCGTAAAGAGTGTGGAAAAAAGTATGGAAATGCCCCAAGTTGCAAAAGCCAAGTCCAATACCAAGCCCAATGCCAAGTCCGCTGCCCGGGTCGCCCCGCGCCTGCCGACCGAGGCAGAGGTGATCAGTTCGGGTGAGGCGGAATACATGAACGAGGCGCAGCGCGCGTTTTTCCGCGATCGCCTGCAGACCATGGAACGGGACATTCTGCGCAATGCCGGGGAGACCACCGAGCATCTGCGTGAAACCACCGTCGTTCCGGATCCGGCCGACCGCGCCACCATTGAGGAAGAGCACGCCATCGAACTGCGCACCCGCGACAGGGAGCGCAAACTGCTCAAGAAAATCCAGCAGTCGATCGTACGGATTGATTCGGGCGATTATGGCTACTGTGAAGAAACGGGGGAGCCGATCGGCGTGCTTCGCCTGCTGGCGCGACCGACGGCAACGCTGGCGCTCGAAGCCCAGGAACGCCGTGAAATGAAGCAAAAATTGTACGGCGACTGATTGCAGGCGTCGAAACGGACTTGCGGACCTCAGCCGGGTGTTGCAGCATTCGTACCACATGCTAGACTAATCCGGTGGTTGAAAGTTCGACCAAGGGTCGGGTGCCGCCACCCGAATTGTGTTGTTGCAAAACGACGGTGATCATTGGGAGCAAGAGCGAGCGTGGTATTTTCAGCGCTATTTGGCAAGAAGCGGGACCGACAGGAGCCTTCCGAGCCTGGCTCAACCACGCCGGCCGCGACCGCTCCCCAGACGGAACCTTCGTTAGTCGAAGGGCGTCCGGCCACGTCCGTCGCATCTGCCGCCACGTCAGCACCCACACCGGAGCCTGTTGCGTCGGGCGCGGTGGCGAGCGGGTTGCCCAGTGCTCGTGATGTCGCCCGTGCCACGGCCGAAAAGATAGACCGCATCGAATCAGAAATGGCACTGGATTTCCCGACCGGCAACGCACCTGCTCCTGCTGTTCCGCCCGTTCAGGCCAGTACATCGCTACAGCAGCCGACCTTGCCCCCCACCCCGCCGGCATCGGATTCGAGCGTGTCCAAATCGCCGTCCCGAAAGCGCCGGCCCGAAGGCACGGCGTCGACCGTGCCCTCTTTGGGGCAGTCGACCGATATTCTGTTGGGGGATTCCATTCTGGCCAATGCGCTGGAATTGTCCGATTCCGCATCCAATCCGGCTATTGAAGAAGCGGCCATTCTGTATGCCAATGGTCAGGCCTTGCCGGCCGCCGCTGCGTTGCAGGACGCCATACGCAATGACGCGGCCGGCCACCATGCCGCCGCGACGCAGGCCTGGCTGATGTTGTTCGAGTTGCTGCAGGTTCTCGACAAGCGGGCCGAGTTTGAAAACCTCGCGATTGATTATGCAGTGCGTTTTGAAACGTCCGCACCGGCCTGGTTGAATCTCGCTGTCGCCGACACGGCCGCGCCGGCCGCATCGACTACCCCGGCCGATCGCGCCGTGGTCACGTTCACCGGTGTATTGAACGGCGGCATCTTGCCACTGCTCGACCAGCTCAAGCGCCTGGCGCAAAAGAATCCCGTCCTCTGGCTCGAGTTTGATAAATTGACGGCGGTCGACGCCCCCGGCGCCGACCTGATGTTGCGGGTGTTTACCGCTTTCCAGAAATCAAACCATGAGGTGGTTCTGTCGGGCTGTGCGCACTTGTCCAGTTTGTGCCAAAAGGCGGTTGAAGTCGGTCGGCACGACACTTCAACGTCCATCTGGATGCTGCTGCTTGAAACCTATCGTCTGCTCAATCGTCGTGCCGCCTTTGAAGAGGCAGGCATTGATTATTGTGTCACCTATGAGGTTTCACCGCCCTCGTGGGAGCCGCCGTCGCGACGTTTTCGTGTCGAGGACGGCCACGCCGAGGCCTCGGTGGTCGTGGGCGTCGAGGCCGAGTCGCTTGACCCGGATGTCATCGCCCTGCGTGGCGACCTGATCGGCAAACTTGAATCCGAATTGCAGCGCCTGAACAATTTTTCCTCGGTGCACGAGCATATCTGTGTCGATTGCTCCCGTCTGCGCCGGGTCGATTTCACCGCGGCTGGCGCCCTGCTCAACTGGGCCGTCAGCATGCAGGTGGCGGGCAGTCCGGTGCGCTTTGTCGAGGTCGGACATCTCATTGCCGCGCTGTTCGTGGTCATGGGTCTGCATGAAGTGGCGCAGATCGAACGCAAGACGGCCTGAACCTCTCCCCGCCGTTCCCCTCCCCCGTTTTCACGGCTGCCTAGAGCGCCGGCCGGTTCACTGCCCCGATGTGGTGACGGTGTGTTGTGCATGGCTTGAATTTCACCGATCGGCCCTCAACTCCCATGCTCTAGCGAAGGAGCGGGGCATGGAACAATTTCACGGCACGACCATCGTCACCGCACGGCGCGGCAATTCGGTAGCGCTGGGCGGCGACGGACAGGTGACGCTGGGCAACATCGTCATCAAAAGCAGTGCACGCAAGGTGCGGCGCATGTATCAGGACCGTATCCTGGCCGGCTTTGCCGGCGGCACGGCCGATGCGTTCACCCTGTTCGAGCGGTTTGAGGGCAAGCTGGAAAAGCATCAGGGCAACCTGTTGCGCTCGGCCGTCGAACTGGCCAAGGACTGGCGTACCGACCGTATCCTGCGTCGCCTCGAGGCCATGCTGCTCGTCGCCGACTGCGACAACACCCTCATCATCACCGGCACCGGCGATGTACTGGAGCCGGAGTACGGCATCGGCGCGATCGGCTCAGGCGGCGCCTATGCTCAGGCAGCGGCCCGTGCCCTGCTGGAAAACACCGAACTGACGCCGGCCGAGATCGTCAAGAAATCCCTGGTGGTTGCCGGCGACCTGTGCATTTATACCAACCAGTCGCACATCATCGAAGTGCTCTGAGCCCACCATCATGACTCCTGCAGACATCGTTTCAGAACTGAACAAGCACATCGTTGGCCAGGACAAGGCCAAGCGCGCGGTGGCGGTGGCCTTGCGCAACCGCTGGCGCCGCCAGCGGGTCGCCGAGCCGCTGCGTCACGAAATCACGCCCAAGAACATCCTCATGATCGGGCCGACGGGCGTTGGCAAGACCGAGATCGCACGGCGTCTGGCGCGTCTGGCCGATGCGCCCTTCATCAAGATCGAGGCCACCAAATTTACCGAAGTCGGCTATGTCGGCCGCGATGTCGATACCATCATCCGTGACCTGATTGAATCGGCCGTCAAGGAAACGCGCGAGGCCGAGATGAAGAAGGTGCGCGCTCAGGCGCACGATGCCGCCGAGGAACGCGTGCTTGATGCGCTCTTGCCGCCGCCGCGCGACTCGGGTTTCACGGCTCCCGCCAATGGCGAGGAAAACAGCACGCGCCAGAAATTCCGCAAGAAGCTGCGCGAAGGCGAGCTCGACGACAAAGAAATTGAACTCGAGACCTCCGCGCTGTCGCCGCAACTCGAAATCATGGCGCCGCCGGGCATGGAAGAAATGTCCGAGCAGATCCGCAACATGTTTTCCAACATCGGCGGCGGCAAGAAGAAAATGCGCAAGCTCAAGGTGCGCGAAGCGCTCAAGCTGCTCACCGAAGAAGAGGCCGCCAAGATGCTCAACGACGAAGAGCTCAAGTTGCGCGCCGTGCGCAATGTCGAGCAGAACGGCATCGTTTTTCTCGACGAAATCGACAAGATCGCCTCGCGTCAGGAATACGGCGGCGCTGACGTGTCGCGTCAGGGCGTGCAGCGCGACCTGCTGCCGCTGGTCGAGGGCACGACGGTGAGTACCAAGTACGGCATGATCAAGACCGATCACATCCTGTTCATTGCCTCGGGTGCTTTTCACCTGTCCAAGCCGAGCGATCTGATTCCCGAACTGCAGGGCCGTTTTCCGATCCGTGTCGAGCTTGATTCTCTGTCCGTCAACGATTTCGTGCAGATCCTCACCAGTACCGATGCCGCCCTCACCAAGCAGTATCTGGCGCTGATGGAGACCGAAGGGGTCAAGCTTGACTTCGCCGCCGATGGCATCCAGCGCCTTGCGGAGATTGCTTTTTCGGTCAATGAACGAACCGAGAACATCGGCGCGCGCCGGCTCTATACCGTGATGGAGCGGCTGCTCGAGGACCTATCGTTCTCGGCCACCGAGTTTGCCGGCAGTGAAGTGCGTGTCGATGCGGCGTATGTGAATGACCGGCTCGGTGAGATCGCCAAGAGCGAGGATCTGTCGCGCTACGTGCTTTAACAGCCAGACTGCGCGCCCGGGCGGTTTGTCAGTGCGGGCCGCCCTGTCGGGGTTTGTGCTGGGCACGGGCGAAGGCCAGGTCATAGAGCCAGTTGGGCAGCCCGCGCAGCAGTCGTGCCACCACGCCCATCTGCCATGGGATCACGGCCTGACTGACGCCCCGGTCGATGGCCTGTGCGGCGCGCCGGGCAAACGCGTCGGCCGGCATCAGGAAGGGCATCGGATAGGGGTTGATGGCCGTCATGGGCGTGTCGATGAAACCCGGCGCCAGCGTCACCACGCGCACGCCGCTGCCGCGCAATTCGACCCGCAGACTCTCGCAGTAACTGATGACCGCCGCCTTGGAGGCGCTGTAGGCGCCTGAACCGGGCAGGCCACGTACGCCGGCGACGCTGGCCAGGCCCACCAGACATGGCCGAAACCCGCGCTCGGCCAGCGCGGCATCGCGCATTGGCGTGATGAAAGGCTGGAAGGTCGCCACCATGGCCAGCAGGTTGGTCTGAATGACGCGTTCGAACACGGCATGGTCTTCAAGGTGTTCGGTCAGGGTGCCCACCGAAATGCCGGCGCTCGCGATGACAATGTCGGGCACGCCGGCGGCCAGCAGGAAATCGAGTGCCGCCGCGCGCAATGCCGGGCCGTCGTTGACGTCAAGTGGGTAGGACAATACGCGCGCTGCGCCAGCCAAAGGCTGTTCGCCCGCGCCGCGCCGCGCCACCAGACCAAGAATTGCACCACCCTGAGCATAGTGTTGTGCCAGCGCCGCGCCAATTCCGCTCGAGGCGCCGGTAATGAACACCCGCGCCGGGCGCGGGTTGTTGTTGACGGCTTGCAGGGCAGGGCTTATTTCTTGGCCGTACCCATGCGTTCGCGCGCCACCAGATAATCGAGCACGGCCAGCGTGTTGGGTGCGTTCGGAATGGTGTATTTGCCGTTGACGGCCATCATGGGCACGCCATCCACACCGAAGCCTTCCGCCAGTTGCGACGCGCGGCGCGTCTTGGACTGCACCGTGAACGAGTTGTAGGTGTCGATGAACTTTTTGCGGTCGATACCGTTGCGTGCGACAAAATCGGCCTGCATCTCTTCCTTGTTGAGCGGGTTGCGCTCGACATGGATGGCGGCGAACACCTTGGCGCGCAGATCCGCTTCCTTGCCCAGGGCATCAAGCGCGTAATACAGACGCTGATGCGGCACGAGGGAATCGTTGAAGGCGGCGGGGACATGGCGCACCACCACGTCGGCGGCCTGCTTCTTGATCCAGTCGTTCAGGCTGGGTTCGAAGGTATTGCAGTGCGGACAGCCGTACCAGAAAAATTCGATCACTTCGATCTTGCCAGCGGGTGTTTCGACGGCCTGTGCCGGCTTGACCAGCCGGTAGTCCTTGCCTTCGACGAATGACACTTTTTGCGCCAGCGCCACCGAGGTCAGCGAAATCAGGAAAATACCCAGGAGGTTCCGGGCAAATGAGGCTAGACGAAGGCTCATGATGGGTCCGATCGGGATGTGATTTTGAAAACGAAGGATAAATTGGCTGACGACAGATTGTCGTACACGGGCCCTTGGAGCACGCCTGCCGGCACAAGTTCCAGAGGGTAGTTCGTTCATTTTCCGACCGGTACCACCACCGGTTGAATACCATTTTCGGTCAGGCGCTGGCGTGCCCGGTTAATGTCGTCTGCGCGGGCATAGGGGCCGATGCGTACGCGAAACAGGCCACCCCCGTCGCGGTCGGTGATCGATACGCGCGCTTCAAAGCCGAGCAGGGCCAGCTTGGCCTTCATGTTTTCGGCATCATCTGCGGACTTGAAGGCGCCGGCCTGCAGAAAGGACTGTCTGATTTCAGTCTCATTGGGCACCCCGGTCGATTTTTCGACCACCGCGGCACCGCCCCGGTTGTCGACAGATTCCGCCGGCCTGACGGTGGGCGTCGCGCCTGCCGGCAAGGTCGGGTCGGGCGCATCGGCCAGCTTGTTGTTTTCTTTGGGGTAGAGCGGCTTGTTGGGATCGGGCAACTTGCTGGCGTCGGGCAGATTTTCCAGTGGCGCGGGCGCCCGGCCCACCTTGTTGACAAAGGGAATCGGCGCGCGTGTCACGAACAGGGCGACCGCGACGGCAATGGCCAGTCCGAGCACCAGCCCGATGACAAAACCAACGAAGGTTCCGCCATGCTGGCGCAACGGGAGAAGAAAGGCACTCATGTTCTGCGACGGCTCCTGCAGGTTCTATCCACGGTGATTAGCTTACATTTTTTCAGGCGCTGATACACCGATCAGAGCCAGGCCGTTGCGCAATACCTGACGGGTTGCCACCATCAAGGCCAGGCGCGCGCGCTTGACGGCCTCATCGTCGACCAGTACACGTTCAGCATTGTAATAGCTGTGCAGGTCGGCGGCGCAATCTTTCAGGTAGAAGGCCAGTTGATGGGGCGCCAGATCGGCAGCGGCCTGAGCCAGCATGCCGGGGTAGCCCCCCAGACGGGCCAGCAGGGCAAGTTCGCGGCTTGATGCGAGCTGGCTCAGATCGGCGTCACGCAGGCCGGCGATCTTTTCCTCCAGCGGCCCGCCTTCGCGTTCGATCCACTGATTGAGCACCGAACAGATGCGCGCATGCGCATACTGGACGTAATACACCGGGTTTTCTTCGGATTGCGACAACGCCAGATCGACATCGAAGGTGAATTCGGTATCGGCCTTGCGGCTGATCAGGAAAAACCGCACGGCGTCGCGACCGACCCAGTCGATCAGATCGCGCACCGTCACATAGGAGCCGGCGCGCTTGGAGATCTTCACTTCGACGCCACCACGCAGCACGCGGACCATCTTGTGCAGCACATAGCCCGGATACCCGGCCGGAATGCCGACATTGGCCGCCTGCAGACCGGCGCGCACCCGCGCCACGGTGCCATGGTGATCGCTGCCCTGCACGTTGATGACTTTCTCGTAACCACGCTGCCACTTGGTAATGTGATAGGCGACGTCAGGCACGAAATAGGTGTAGCTGCCATCCGACTTGCGCATGACGCGGTCTTTGTCATCGCCGTAATCGGTACTGCGCAGCCACAAGGCGCCGTCTGCCTCGTAGGTTTTGCCGGCGCCGATCAGTGCGGTCACGGCAGCGGCGACCTTGCCTTCGCTGTAGAGCGACGATTCCAGATAGTAGTTGTCAAAACGCACGCCAAAAGCCTGCAGGTCCAGGTCCTGCTCGTGACGCAGATAGGCGACGGCGAATTCGCGGATGGCATTCAGGTCGGTGATGTCGCCCGAGGCGCTGAAGCTGCGGTCGTCGGCGCTGACGGTTTTTTGGGCGAGAAAATCGCTGGCGATGTCGGCAATATAGGTGCCGTTGTAGGCCGCTTCGGGCCAGTTGGCGTCACCCGGCTGTTTACCTTGCAGGCGCGCCTGGACCGACAGGGCGAGATTGGCAATTTGCACGCCGGCATCGTTGTAATAAAACTCGCGCGTGACCTGCCAGCCCTGCGCTTCATGCAGGGCGGCAAGTGCGTCGCCGAGGGCGGCCTGGCGACCATGACCGACGTGCAGCGGCCCGGTCGGGTTGGCCGAGACGAATTCAATCATCATCTTGTGGCCCGCGCCGTGGGGTGAGCGGCCAAACGTCGCGCCCTGTTCGAGGATGGTGTTGACCACACCCTGTTGTGCACCGGCGGCAATGCGCAGATTGATGAACCCGGGCCCGGCGATTTCGGCCGAGGCGATCAGGCCGGCTGCGGCCGGATTGGCCAGCAGATGTTCGATGATGGCCGTGGCGATGTCGCGCGGATTGCGGCGGAGCGGTTTGGCAATCTGCATGGCGACATTGCAGGCCAGATCGCCATGTTCGGCGATCTTGGGCCGCTCAAGCGCGATGGCCGGCGTCAGGCCGGAGCCGGCAATGAGGGGCTCTACGGCGGCGCCGATCAGGGTGGCGATGTGCTGGATATGTTCAGGAAGCATGAAAGGTCCACGCCGCCAGAGGATGGGGCGCATCAGGAAATACGGGCAAAAAACAGGCAAAAGACTGCCAAGGATCGGCAATTATAGCGGCGTGGCGTGCGCCCGGGCAGCGGCCGGCGCGATTCAGGGTTTTTTTGCCCGTGGATGGGCGCTATCGTAGACCGCCGCCAGACGCTGGAAGTCGAGGCTGGTATAGACTTGGGTTGAACTGATGCTGCTGTGGCCCAGTAGTTCCTGCACGGCGCGCAGGTCGCCGCTCGATTGCAGCACATGCGAGGCAAACGAGTGGCGCAGCACGTGTGGGTGGACGTTGGCCGGAATGCCCAGCAGCCGGGCCTGGGCTTTCAGACGGGTCTGGATCACCGAGGCGGAAATGCGTGCGCCGCGCCTGCCGATGAACAGGGCGCGCGCGCCTTCTGCAAGCTCGGGCCGCAGCCAGCGCTCGCGCAAGACCAGCCAGGCGCGCAGGGCGTCCAGCGCAGCCTGCCCAACCGGCACATGTCGTTGTTTGCCACCCTTGCCGGTCACCGCCACTTCCGCGCCGGCAAGATCTAGCCAGCCCGCCGGACGATAGGCGGCGCCACTGGTCCACGCCACATCCAGCCCGATCAGCTCGGAGAGACGCAAGCCGGATGAATAGAACAGCTCCCGGATGGCGGCATCACGCGCCTCGGCGACCTGTTCATCGGGATCGTCGCTGCTGCCGCGCGCGGCCACGAGGGCTACCGCCTGCTCCACCGGCAGGGCCTTGGGCAGCCGCTTGCCGCTGCGTGGCGCACGCACGTCGAGGACGGGATTGGCAGCGCACTGGTCCTGCAGGGTGAGCCAGTGATAAAAGGTGCGCCAGGCACTCAGGGCGCGGGCGATGGAGCGGCCTGACAGGCCGCGGCCGTGCAGCTGCGCGGCGTAGCGGCGGATCTGCACATTGTTGACGACGGTCAGGTCGGCTGCCGCGCGGCTGCCCGCGTCCGGCGCCCGGACCAGCGCGGCCAGGGTCAACAACTCGCGCCGGTAACTGGTGACGGTGTGCATCGACAGCTTGCGCTCCACCTCCAGCACACGCAGGTAACGCTCAATGAGCGTGCGGTCCTCCGCCCTGACCGCATCCGGCGTGACGCTGGGCGGCATGGCGTCGGGCCCGCAGCTCAGGCCAGCAGGCGCAGCAGCGCCGCACTGGCGGTATCGCCGATGCAGGCCAGAAAATCGGTGGCCATCTGGTCGTGAAAACGTTTGGCGTCGGGCGACGCCAGCACCAGCATACCGAAGGCATCGGTGGCGCCCGGCCGGCGCAGCGCCACGATGGCCATCGAGCCAACGGTGGCGTCGATCAGGGCCGCCGCGCCACTGTTGGCTTCGAGCGGCTTGCCGCAATAGGGCGCTGGCATCTGGTTGGTGTAATTGACCAGTCCCAACGGCACCGGCTGGCTGCAGTCGAGTTCGGCATAAGGCGCGGCAGACTCCCAGAGGCGCAGTGCGACGTGCGGTACGCCAAAGGTCTCGGCCAGTGCCGCGGTCAGCGTGTCGGGCAGGTTGGCCGGCGTGTTTTCGAGCAGCAGCAAACGCGTCCAGCGCGCCAGCTTTTCGGCCAGCGCGTCGTTTTCCTGACCAAAGCGGATCAGCTCGGCCAGGCGCAATTCGAGCGCCTTGTGACGATCACGCAAGGTCATCATCTGCCGTTCGGTCAGGGAGATGGCGCGCCCGCCGTGCGGATGCGGGATGGTGACCGAGGCAAACAGTTCGGCATACTGTTCGAAAAATTCCGGGTGCCGCTGCAGGTAGTCTGCGACTTCGTGTGCGTTCATGGTGTCCGTGTGCGGGGTCGTATGAAAATGAAAAGCGTTCTGTGTGTCAAACCGGGACGAGCCTAAAGCTCGATCTCGCCTTCAAAAACCGTGACGGCCGGGCCGCTCATCGACACCGCCTGGCCTTCGCCGTCCCAGCGGATGCGCAAATCACCGCCGTGCGCGTGTACCAGCACCGGGCTGTCGAGCCGGCCACGCCGGATGCCGGCCACGACGGCCGCGCAGGCGCCCGTGCCGCAGGCCAGGGTTTCGCCGGCGCCGCGTTCCCAGACGCGCAGGCGCACTTCGTGACGATCGATGATTTCCATGAAACCCGCGTTGACGCGATTTGGAAAACGCACATGGTGTTCGATCAGCGGGCCATCCATGGTGACCGGTGCGCTGTCGACCGCCGCAACGATTTGCACGGCGTGCGGGTTGCCCATCGACACGGCCGACACCTCGATGCGGTGATCGCCAATCTCCAGCGGCCAGAGCGTGTCGCGACCTTCGCGCCTGCCGCTCAGGCCCTCGGCATGGAAGGGCACCAGCGCGGCCTCGAGCACCGGTGCACCCATGTTGACGGTGATGCTGCCATCGTCTTCGAGCCGCGGCTCGATCACGCCGCTTTGGGTTTCGACGCGCAGGGCGCGTTTGTCCGATAGGCCTTTTTCGTGCACGAAACGCACAAAGGCGCGCGCGCCGTTGCCGCACTGTTCGACCTCGCCGCCGTCAGCATTGAGGATGCGGTAGGAAAAATCGATGCCCGCATGCGCCGGCTTGCCGACGATCAGAATCTGGTCGGCACCCACACCAAAACGCCGGTCGGCCAGCGCGCGCCATTGCGCGGTAGACAAATTGAGCGGCGTACGCGTGGCGTCGAGCACGACAAAGTCGTTGCCGGCGCCATGCATTTTGGTGAATTTCAGCTTCAATCGAAATCCGTCACGGGCAAGGGAAAGCCGGGTCACCCCGGGCTGATTTGCTAGTCTAACCCAGTCTCAGAAAGCGGCCCCAATGACACTGGAGCCCGACCGGTTTGCCAGCCTAGCTGCCATCGACAGGCGGACGGGTTTTTTCAAACGATGGTCGTGCATCGAGTTGTGCAAACCACGCCGCCAATTTCGGCCGGCTCTTGCGCCAGTCGAATTCGGCAAAACGGAAATCGGCATAACCGATGCCCATGCCCAGGCCGATGTGGCCGATGTCAAAACGGCGCGCCGCCAGCACCGGCGCAGCCGCTTCGAGATGATCGAAGATGCCGGTGACTTTGGCGGCAAAGGCCTCCAGATGCGGTTTCGAGCGGATCGCTTCGGTACGGCCGAGCTCGTGACGCCACAGTTGCAGCAAGTCGGTCAGGCCCTGACCGAGGGCGTGCCAGCGCAGCGCCTCGATGCGCGTGTCAAAGTCGGTTGGAAACACCTTGGTGGCGCCACGGTGATCGAGGTATTCGCAGATGACGATCGAGTCGTACAACACCCCGCCGTCATCGGTTTCCAGGGTCGGGATCTTGCTCAGCGGGTTGATGCGGATCAGATCGGTGTTCGGGCCGGTCACCGACACCGGCGTGCGCACCATCTCGATCTGCGCTGCCGTGCCGGTTTCGTGGGCGGTGATCATGACCTTGCGCACATACGGTGAGCGCGGTGAAGAGTGCAGTTTCATGGGTGTCCCCCTGTGATTGTTTTAGTTGAAGGCGGCGATGCCGGTCTGTGCGCGTCCGAGGATCAGGGCATGAATGTCGTGCGTGCCCTCATAGGTGTTGACCACCTCGAGATTGACCAGATGACGCGCCACGCCGTATTCGTCGGAAATGCCATTGCCGCCCATCATGTCGCGCGCCAGCCGGGCGACATCGAGGGCCTTGCCGCAGGAGTTGCGTTTCATCATCGAGGTGATGTCGATGGCGGCTGTGCCGTCGTCCTTCATGCGGCCCAGACGCAGGCAGCCCTGCAGGCCGAGCGTGATTTCGGTCTGCATGTCGACCAGCTTTTTCTGGATCAGCTGATTGGCTGCCAGCGGCCGGCCAAACTGGATGCGGTCGAGCACATACTGGCGTGCGCGGAACCAGCAATCCTCAGCGGCGCCGAGCGCGCCCCAGGCAATGCCGTAGCGGGCCGAATTCAGACAGGTGAACGGGCCCTTGAGGCCGCGCACTTCGGGGAAGGCATTTTCTTCCGGGCAGAAGACCTTGTCCATGACGATTTCGCCGGTGATCGAGGCGCGCAGCCCAACCTTGCCGTGGATGGTTGGCGTGGTCAGACCCCGAGCGCCCTTATCGAGCACAAAGCCGCGGATCGCGCCTTCATCGTCCTTGGCCCAGACCACCATCACATCGGCGATCGGTGCGTTGGTGATCCACATTTTTGCGCCGGTCAGCGCATAGCCGCCGGGCACTTTGCGTGCGCGCGTGATCATGTTGGCCGGATCGGAACCGAAGTTGGGCTCGGTCAGGCCAAAACAGCCGATCTTCGCGCCGCTGGCCAGTTCGGGCAGGTATTTCTGCTTTGTGGCTTCGTTGCCAAATTCGTAGATTGGCAACATGACCAGTGAGGACTGTACGCTCATCATTGAGCGATAACCCGAGTCAATGCGCTCGACTTCACGTGCGATCAGGCCGTAGGCCACATAGTTGAGCTCGGGGCCGCCGTATTGTGCGGGAATGTTCGGTCCAAGCAGGCCGATGGCGCCCATTTCACGAAAAATCTCGATGTCGGTGCGTTCGTGGCGGAACGACTGCGTGATGCGCGGCGCCAGTTGTTCCTGGCAATAATCGCGCGCCGCTTCACGGATCAGGCGTTCATCTTCGGTCAGCTGGTCTTCGAGGAGCAGCGGGTCATCCCACTTGAACTGGGCTTGCGGTTTTTTTCCTGGACCTGAGGACGGTTTCATCTTTGTGTCTCTTGTTGAGCGAGGGGTGGGAGCGGTGTTGCCAAGATTGTAACCGCTGCCGCCAGTCCAACTGGTGATCGATGCCCGCTGCGGCTGACTGGAATTATCGGGGGGATGCCCCTACACTGTCGCCTCACCTCGCCTCCGCAGCGCACAACACCAGGGAAGTGCAAATGATCAAGGATTTGTCGACGCTGGGCTACCAGCAGGAAGCCGGCGTGGCCACGGTTACGCTGAACCGGCCGGAACGGCTCAACAGTTTTACCGAAGAGATGCACGACGAATTCCGGCGCGTGCTGGCCCATCTGGTCCCGGCCTGCGAGGCGCGCGAGGTGCGCGTCATGGTGCTGACCGGCGCGGGCCGCGGGTTTTGTGCCGGTCAGGATCTCGGTGCACGCAAGCGCGTGCCAGGCGAGCCGCTGCGTGATCTGGGCGCATCGATCGAAAAGAATTTTGGGCCGCTGGCAAGCGCCCTGCGCGCCCTGCCGGTGCCGGTGATTGCCGCCGTCAACGGCGTTGCGGCCGGCGCCGGTGCCAACCTCGCGCTGGTGTGCGATCTGGTGTATGCGGCCCGCTCGGCGTCGTTCGTCCAGTCTTTTTCGAAGGTCGGTTTGTTGCCCGACACAGGCGGCAGCTGGATTCTGCCGCGTATGATCGGTCCGGCGCGTGCCATGGGCCTGTCCTTGTTTGCCGACAAACTGCCGGCCGAAAAAGCGGAGCAATGGGGCATGATCTGGAAGTGCCTTGACGATGCCGAACTGATGCCCGAGGTGCGGCGGGTCGCTGCGCAACTGGCCAGCGGGCCGACACTGGCCTATGCCAACACCAAACGCGCCCTGTGGGCCAGCAGCACCAATGATCTGGCCAGCCAGCTTGATCTGGAGCGCGACCTGATCCGGGAGTGCGGTTATTCCGACGATTATGCCGAGGGGGTCAATGCCTTTGCGGAGAAGCGTGAACCCCGTTTTACGGGACGCTGACCGGCAGCCAGACCGCATTTGCCGTGCTGCGCGTTTTGCGCGCCGGGCCACCATTATTTCAGCCGACACAGACAGGAGCAGACCATGATGTACACAGCAATCGAGATTGAACGCAACCAAGGGGTGGCCACCGTATGGATGAACCGGCCGCAGATGCACAATGCCTTTGATCCGGTATTGATTGCTGAACTGCACAATGCCTTTCTCGCGCTGGGCGATGACCCGGCCGTGCGTGTGGTGGTGCTGGCCGGCCGAGGCAAGAGTTTTTCCGCTGGCGCCGATCTGGGCTGGATGAAACGCGCCGCGACGTTTAGCGAGGCCGAAAACCTGCGTGATGCTCAGGAGCTGGCCGAAATGCTGCACGTGCTGGCCGAATGTCCCAAACCGACCATCGCGCGCGTGCATGGAGCGGCGCTGGGCGGCGGTGTTGGTCTGACCACGGCCTGTGACATCGCACTGGCGTCGACGGATGCGGTGTTCGCCATGTCCGAAGTGCGTTTTGGCATCACGCCGGCCACCGTCAGCCCGTATGTGGTCCGTGCCATGGGTGCGCGCCAGGCGACGCGCTATTTCCAGACCGCCGAGCGCATTCGCGCCGAGCGCGCGCTGGCCATCGGCCTGGTGCATGAGGTGGTGGCGCCGGATGAACTCGATGCCTGCGTGGCGGCCATGGTGACGGTGCTCGGCCAGGGCGGCCCGCGTGCTCAGGCCGAGGCCAAGGAACTGGTGCGCCTGGTTGAACAGCAGGAGATCAGCGCAGGCATCATCGCCGAAACGGCGCGCCGCATCGCCTCGCTGCGCGTGACCGATGAAGCCACCGAGGGTCTGGCGGCCTTTCTCGAAAAGCGGCCGGCGTCCTGGTGTAAATAGATCGATGCAAACCAGCGGGCCAGGCGCTATGCCGGGCCCGCCCTCTCAGGCAGGACGTGGCGCAGACCACAGGCCGAACGTGACATGAAGGACCGAGACCATGACTTCAGAGCAGCCACAAAACCAGCCCGCACCTCAGACCATACGCATTGCGGTTCTTGATGATTATCAGGGCGTGCTGCGTGCCATGGCCGATTGGGAGAATCTTGGCAAACAGGCCGAGGTGCATTTTTTTCGCCGCCATCTGGGCAGCGGTGCCGGCCTGATCGAAGCCTTGTCGGGTTTTGATGTCATCGTTGCCACACGCGAGCGCACCCCCTTGCCGGCGACCGTGGTCGATGCCTTGCCCGGCCTGCGCCTGATTGTCAGCACTGGCGGGCAGAATCGTTCCATTGATCTGGCAGCCTGCAAGCGGCGCGGCATCCCCGTCGCGCGCGCCATGGGCGCGCCGATCGCCCGCGGCGCGACGTCCGAACTCGCCTGGGCGCTGATCCTCGCCATCTTCAAGCGTCTGCCGCAACAGCAGGCTGCCCTGCGTGCCGGCAACTGGCAAACCGACCTGACTGAAACGCTGGCGGGCAAGGTGCTTGGTGTGGTCGGGCTGGGTAGCCTGGGTCAGTCGCTGGCGCGCGTTGGTCTGGCCTTTGGCATGGATGTGGTGGCCTGGAGTCCCAACCTGACCGATGAACGGGCGGCGGCGGCGGGTGTCCAGCGGGTCGACAAAGCCACCCTGTTTCGCTGTTCCGACGTGGTCAGCCTGCACATGGCATTGGTGCCGGCCACGGCCGGCATGGTCGGGCGTGATGAGTTGCAGTCCATGAAACGTAGCGCCTGCCTGATCAATACCTCGCGCGATGGCCTGATCGCCGACGGCGCCCTGATCGAGGCGCTTGACCAGGGCTGGATCGCAGCGGCCGGGCTGGACGTGTTTCCGGTCGAGCCCATGCCCGCCGATCACCCCTTGTGCCGTTATGCCAACGTCGTCATGACGCCGCATCTGGGGTATGTCAACGTCGAAAACTTCCGTGTGGTGTATCCCAATGTCGTGCGGCAGATCCGTGCGTGGATGGCGGGTGAGCCGATCGAGGCGCTGTCAGCGAGCTGAACGATGCGCCGGCCTTGCCGGCCAGCGGGTGCCAGCGGTTTCCATGCCAGGCAGCGCGGCGGCGCTAGAATGGGGTCTTTGACGTCGGCGGGGTCCCATGAGTAACGAACAACAAACTCTGGAATGGATTCCGCGGTCGGTGCGCACGCGGCTTGACGCCTGCGCGCTGCGCATTTCGCTCAAGCAGTGGCAGGCACTGCCGCTGCCGGCGCGCGCCCTGCTGGCACAGACCGCCGCCGGTGAGGTGAGCGATGTGCTGTTTCGCGGCGCGCTCGACGCCGCCCTGACCGCCGCCGACGTCGGTCCGGCGCGCCTCAGCGATCCGGCCTGAGCACCTGTCGGTTCAGGCCGGTTTGCCGAGGCGGCGCATTTCTCCGGGCGTCGTGCCGGTCCAGCGGTTAAATACCCGAAAGAAGCTTTTCTCGCTGCCGAATCCGAGTGAGCGGGCAATCTGCTTGATTGGTTTGTCGCTGCGGTGCAGGAGGTCGAGCGCGAGGTCGCGGCGCACTTCGTCCTTGAGGGCCTGAAACGATGCGCCCTGATCCTCGAACTGGCGATGCAGGGTGCGCGTGGATATATTCAGGTGGCGCGCCACGGTCTGGACGTTGTGAAAGCGCGCCAGATCATCGCGCAGCAGGTTGCGTACCCGGTTGATGGTCATGCGGTCGCGCCGGTAAGGACGCAGGCTCAGTGGCAGCGGGCGGCGCAGCAGCTGGCGCAGCGCATGGTCATCGCGCACCTGTGGCAGGGCGAGGTAGCTGGCGTCAAAACTGAAACACGCCTGCGGTGCGTCGAATTCCACCGGTCGGGAAAACACTACGTCATACACATCGGCATCGGCGGGCCGCGCATGCGGCAGGCAGACGTGGTTCAGGTGGATCTGCGAATCCAGCGACCAGCAGGCGTAACCATGGATATAGCGCAAGGTCGAGAGCAGGCAAAAGGAACGCATGGCGCCGAGCGGCTGGTGTTCGATGATGCTGAGGGTGGCCGTGTCGCCGCTGACCTTGAGGTTCAGTTCGATGTCATTGGTCAGCAGCCAGTGGTGGCGCAGCCAGCGCCGCAGAGCGATGGCCAGAGTGGGCGACGGCAGCGAGGCGCGAAACAGCAGGCCATAGGTGCCCCAGCGCAGGCGCTGCGAGAACCAGCCGAGGGCTTCGTCATCGAGCTCACGCATGGCGATTTCTGAAACCAGCTCCATCTGCCTGCCGGTGATGCGCGCGCCGGCTGTGCGCAGAGCGGTGGCACTGATGCCAACCCGCGTGAGCATGTTCGCCGGATTCACGCCGTACTTCTCATAGCCAAGCAAAATCGCCTGCACGAAGGCCATGGGGGTGAGTGCGGCGCCGCGTTGCTGGGGCAGGGGAAGGGCGGGCATGCGCGCGTCTGGCGATTGGAATGAAGGTTGAGGGGGCACGGGAAATTGGGCGAAGGATGGCGTGAAATGCAACCATCGTGGCGACAATTGTGCCGCGAAACTCGCTAAGCTGCAAAACTTCGGTCAGACTTGGCTGATCCTGCTTGGATTGCGCACGGACTCTTACGGCAACGGAGGTGACATGGCCCACTTTGACTGCATCAATCTCCACCTCGGGGAAACCATCGACATGCTGCGCGCTGCGGTGCGCAGTTTCGCCGACGCCGAGATCGCACCGCGCGCCGCACAGATCGACCGTGACAATGATTTCCCGGCCGACCTGTGGCGCAAATTGGGCGACATGGGCCTGCTCGGGCTGACTGCCAGCGAAGAGTATGGCGGTGCCGGCCTGGGCTATCTGGCCCACGTGGTGGCCATGGAAGAAATCTCGCGCGCCTCGGCCTCGGTGGGCCTGTCCTACGGGGCGCACTCCAATCTGTGTGTCAATCAGATCGCGCGCAATGGCACGGCCGCGCAGCGCCGCAAGTTCCTGCCCCAACTGATCAGCGGCGAACACATCGGCGCGCTGGCCATGTCCGAGCCCAATGCCGGCTCCGACGTGGTGTCCATGAAACTCGCCGCCGACAAGCGTGGCGATCGTTACGTGCTCAATGGCTCGAAAATGTGGATCACCAATGGTGGCGATGCCGACACTCTGGTGGTGTATGCGCGCACCGATGCCAGCGCCGGTGCGCGCGGCATCACCGCTTTTCTGATTGAAAAGGGCATGACCGGTTTTAGCCGTGGCAACAAGCTCGACAAGCTCGGCATGCGCGGCTCGAACACCTGGCCGCTGTTTTTTGACAACTGCGAGGTGCCGGTCGAGAACGTGCTCGGTGAAGTGGGCGGCGGCGTCAAGGTTCTGATGTCCGGCCTTGATTACGAACGCACCGTGCTCTCCGGCGGACCATTGGGTATCATGGGTGCCTGCATGGACAGCGTCGTGCCCTACGTGCATGAGCGCAAGCAGTTTGGTCAGGCCATCGGCGAATTCCAGCTGGTGCAGGGCAAACTGGCCGACATGTATACCAACTGGTCAGCCTGCGTGACGTATGTGTATGCGGTGGCGGCCAATTGCGACCGCGGTGACCATGCGCGCACCCTGCGCAAGGATGCCGCCGGCGTGATTTTGTACGCCGCCGAGCGCGCGACCTGGCTGGCTGGCGAAGCGGTCCAGTTGCTCGGTGGCAATGGCTACATCAATGATTATCCGGTGGCGCGCCTGTGGCGCGACGCCAAACTTTATGAAATCGGCGCCGGTACGTCGGAGATCCGACGCATGCTGATCGGCCGTGAACTGTTTTCGGAGACCCGCTGAGTGACTGCACACAAACCGCCCTATGACCCCACCAGCGACGGCTGGAAAACCGTTGGCCGCATGGGCTTCGTCGAACACGTCGGCCCGCTGTGGACGCGGCGCAACGGGGACGACTGGCAGTACGGCATTTTGATCGCGCCCCAGCACCTGAACCCGATGGGTGTGGTGCATGGCGGCCTGCTCATGACCCTGATCGACAACGCCATCAGCACGGTTGCCTGGGAAGCGGTCGGCCGCCTGCCCTGTCTGACCGCGCAGATGGACCATCATTTCATGGGTTCGGTGAAGCTCGGGCAATTCGTCATTGGCCGTGCGCGCGTTGCCAAAAAAACCTCATCGCTGATTTTCATGCAGGGTTTTTTGAGCGTCGAGGGGGACGACGTCCTGATGTGCAACTCGATGATGAAAATCACGCGGCCACGCTGAGCAGGCGCCGGGGCCGAACAGCGTTCCCGGACCCCCCAGACAGTAGAAAGGAAGCAAGTTCATGCATGCTCTGAAAACCGTTTTGCAGACGCGTTCGGACGCGTTTCGCGCCAATGCGCAGCAAATGCAGAAACTCGTCGATGACCTGCGCGACAAGGTCGAGCAGATGGCCGGCGGTGGCGGCGAGACGGCGCGCGCGCGCCATACCGCGCGTGGCAAGCTGTTGCCGCGTGAGCGCGTCGACATGCTGCTCGATCCGGGCACGCCCTTCCTCGAATTCTCGCAGCTGGCGGCCTTCGAGATGTACAACAACGACGCGCCGGCGGCCGGCATCATCACCGGCATCGGCCGCATCAGCGGCATCGAATGCGTGGTGGTCTGCAACGATGCTACCGTCAAGGGCGGCAGCTACTACCCGGTCACAGTGAAAAAGCACCTGCGCGCCCAGGAGATCGCCGAGCAGAACAACCTGCCCTGCGTGTACCTGGTCGATTCGGGCGGCGCCAACCTGCCCAATCAGGATGAGGTCTTTCCCGATCGCGATCACTTCGGCCGCATCTTCTTTAACCAGGCCAATATGTCGGCCAAGGGCATCCCGCAGATCGCCGTAGTGATGGGCTCGTGCACTGCAGGTGGCGCGTATGTGCCGGCCATGTCCGACGAGTCCATCATCGTGCGCAATCAGGGCACGATTTTTCTCGCCGGCCCGCCGCTGGTCAAGGCCGCCACCGGCGAAGTGGTCAGTGCCGAAGACCTCGGTGGTGGGGATGTGCACACCCGCCTCTCCGGTGTGGCTGACCATCTGGCCCACGACGACCTGCACGCGCTGTCGATCGCGCGCCGCATCGTTGGCAATCTCAATCGTGTCAAACAGCCCGGCGTGGTGCTGCGCCCGGTGGTCGAGCCGCTTTACCCGGCGCAGGAACTGTATGGCGTGATTCCGGCTGACACGCGCAAGCCCTTTGATGTGCGCGAAGTCATTGCGCGCATTGTCGACGGCTCCGAGTTTGATGAATTCAAATCGCGCTACGGCACCACGCTGGTGTGCGGTTTTGCCCATCTGCATGGCATGCCCGTCGGTATTGTCGCCAACAACGGCATCCTGTTTTCCGAGTCCGCCATGAAGGGCGCGCACTTCATTGAGCTGTGCGCGCAACGCAAGATCCCGCTGGTGTTTTTGCAGAACATCACCGGTTTCATGGTCGGCAAAAAATACGAAACCGAAGGCATTGCGCGCAATGGCGCCAAGATGGTGACGGCCGTGGCCACGGCTCAGGTGCCCAAGTTCACGGTCATCATCGGGGGCTCGTTTGGGGCGGGCAATTACGGCATGTGCGGGCGCGCCTATTCACCGCGCTTTTTGTGGATGTGGCCCAATGCGCGCATCAGCGTCATGGGTGGCGAACAGGCAGCCAGCGTGATGGCCACCATCAAGCGTGATGGCATCGAAGCGCGCGGCGGCGTCTGGTCCAAAGAAGACGAAGACAGCTTCAAGGCGCCGATCCGCGAGCAGTACGAAATCCAGGGCCATCCGTATTACGCCAGCGCGCGCCTGTGGGACGATGGCGTGATCGATCCGGCCGATACCCGTACCGTCCTCGGCCTGGCGATTTCGGCCAGTCTCAACGCGCCGATTCCGGAGACGAAGTTCGGCCTGTTCCGCATGTAAGAGTTTCCATGTCAGCGGCCTGATCTCTGTGCTCGGGCCGCCAGGAGTCAACGTGTTCAAAAAAATTCTGATCGCCAATCGTGGTGAAATCGCCTGCCGGGTTGCTGCCACCGCGCGGCGTTTTGGCGTGCGCACCGTGGCCGTGTATTCCGACGCCGACGCGCGCGCCAAACATGTCGCCGTGTGTGATGAGGCCCTTCATCTGGGCGCCGCACCGGCCGCGCAAAGCTACCTGCTGGGCGAAAAAATCATCACCGCAGCGCTGGCCAGCGGTGCCGAGGCGATCCACCCGGGTTACGGCTTCCTGTCGGAGAACGCCGAGTTTGCCGAGGCCTGCGAAACCGCCGGTCTGGTCCTGATCGGGCCGCCTGCTTCGGCCATGCGCGCCATGGGCAGCAAGTCGGCCGCCAAAACCCTGATGGAGTCGGCGCGCGTGCCGCTCGTGCCGGGCTATCACGGCAGCAATCAGGAGCCGATTTTTCTGCGCGGCGAAGCGACGCGCATTGGCTATCCGGTGCTCATCAAGGCTTCGGCCGGGGGGGGCGGCAAAGGCATGCGCATCGTGCAGAGCGCTGCCGAGTTTGATGCTGCGCTGGCCTCCTGCAAGCGCGAGGCGCTGTCTTCGTTCCGGGATGATCAGGTGCTCATCGAACGCTATCTGACGCGGCCGCGCCACATTGAAATCCAGGTGTTTGCCGACCGCCACGGCAACTGTGTGTATCTGCACGAACGCGACTGTTCGGTGCAGCGCCGCCATCAGAAAGTGCTCGAAGAAGCCCCGGCGCCGGGCATGAGCGCGCAGCGCCGGCGTGCCATGGGCGAGGCGGCTGTGGCTGCCGCGCTGGCGGTCAATTATGTGGGTGCCGGTACGGTCGAGTTCATCGCCGAAGCGGGCCCCGGTGGCGAGGCCGGCGAATTCTTTTTCATGGAAATGAATACCCGCCTGCAGGTCGAACATCCGGTCACCGAAATGATCACCGGTTATGACCTGGTGGAGTGGCAGTTGCGCGTCGCGGCCGGTGAGCCGCTGCCGGCCACGCAAGATCAGCTGCTCATCCATGGCCATGCCCTCGAAGCGCGCATCTACGCCGAGAACCCGGACAAGAATTTCTTTCCGTCCACCGGCACCCTGCAGCATCTGCGCCTGCCGGCCGCGGTCGAGTTTGATCGGGGCATGCACGAAGGCACGCCGGCCGCGGTGCGCATCGACAGCGGCATCCGCGCAGGCGACCCGATTACGCCGTTCTACGATCCGATGATCGCCAAGCTGATTGTCTGGGGCGCTGACCGCGAGCAGGCCCTGGCGCGCATGCGTGCCGCGCTGGCGGCCACGCAAATCGTCGGCCTGTCGACTAACGTCGCCTTCCTGGCGCGCCTGATGAACGACACGGCGTTTGCGGGCGGGGATTTTGATACCGGCCTGATCGAGCGCCATCGTGCCACGCTGCTGCCGGCGGCGCAGGCGCCCACCGCAGACATGCTGGTGCTGGCCACGGCCGCCATGCTACGCGCGGAATCGCATGACGGCCAGACCGATCCCTGGGGTCAGGCCAGCGGCTGGCGCCTGAATCAGGCCTACCGTCGGGTCATGAAGTTCACGGCTGCTGGCGGCCCCGGCGAGGTCACGGTGTTTTATGCCCGCGAGGGCCTCAGGCTGGCCGTTGGTGCCGCGCCCGCCGAAACGCTGGCGATCGATCCGCCGGGCGCACAGGCGAGCACATTGCGCCTGATGTGGGGTACGCAGGCGCTCGCCGGCGATGTCGTGTCCGATGGTGAAAACCTCGAAGTGTTCAGCGCCGGCCGTCACGTCGTGCTGACCCTGAGCAACCCGCTGGCCCATGCCGGTGAACACGAAGTCGACGATGCGCGCCTGACCGCCCCCATGCCCGGCAAGATCGTGTCGGTGCTGGTCAAGAACGGTGAGCGCGTCGCCAAGGGCGCGTCGCTACTGGTGATGGAAGCCATGAAGATGGAACACACCGTGTACGCGCCCGACGATGGCGTGGTCGAGGAAGTCCTGTTTGCCGTTGGCGATCAGGTGACCGAGGGGGCGCAGCTGATCAGTTTCGCGCAGCCAGCCGCCAAGGCCTGAGAGCCGCTTTGCCCGAGCGCTACCGGCCCTGCTGACCGGCGAAATCAGGCTGCGGGTGGCGGCTCATCCTTCGATTCCAGCGCGCCGCTTTTCGTGCTCGTCCGGTGACGCTTATTCCGGCTGGATGCCTGCCGCCGCAATCACTTTTTTCCACTTATCGTGTTCGGTGATCTGGAAACGCATCAGCTGGTCCGAGGTGGTGGGAAAGGGAATGCTGCCGGCGTTGGTGAGATATTCCTTCACCTTGGGCCGGTTGAGTGCGGCGACAAACAATTCGTTGGCACGGCTGACGACGTCGCGTGGTGTGCTTTCCGGCATCCATGCCGCCAGCCAGAACGACCAGTCGTAACCGGCCACACCGGCTTCCTGCATGGTCGGCACCTCGGGCTGACCGGGCCAGCGTTGTGTGCTGGAGACGGCCAGCGCGCGCAGCTTGCCGGCGTTGACCTGCGGCACGGCTTCACCAAGGTTGATGATGAGCAGGTCGATGCGCCCGCCGATCAGGTCGGTGGCGGCCTGCGGCGTGGTTTTGTAGGGCACGTGCAAAATTTTCGCGCCCGACAACATCTTGTAGAGCTCGACGGCGGCGCGGCTCGAGGTACTGGCCGAACCATAGGTCAGTTTGTCCGGATCCTTTTTCGCCATGGCCGTCAGCTCGGCGATGTTTTTTGCCGGCACCGAGGGATGCACCACCGCCATCAGAATGCCCTTCGAGATGCCGCTCACCGGCACGAAATCCTTGACGTAGTCGTAGGGCAGTTTTTTGTACAGGCTCTGGTTGGCGGCGTGCGTTGAATTGGTACCGACCAGTATGGTGTAGCCATCGCCCGGCGCCTGCGCGACGTATTGCGCGGCGAGAATGCCATTGGCGCCGGCCTTGGTTTCAATGATGACCGGCTGTTTGGTCATCTCGGCGATTTCCGCGCCGACGATGCGCGCGGTGTTTTCCGGAAAACCGGCGCCCATGGCGATCAGTCGGATCGGTTTGGCAGGCCAGGCCTGGGCGCTCGCCGTCGTGGCCAGTACGAGTGTGGCCAGTACGAGCGCGGCCAAGGCCACGCCCATCCGCAGGATGGGTTTTACTGCTTGCATGCTGGTCTCCTCCGCGGGGCGGATATTGTTTTGCTGCGTTCGTGCTGCCTTATTTCACTGTGTAGCGCTCAATCGCCGCGTGATTGAGCTCCAGCCCCAGACCGGGCTTTTCACCCAGCTTGAGCATGCCGTTTTTCGGCGTGGGCGGGTCGACGAAAATCGCATCCAGCCAGGGCATGAATTCAATCCACGCGCCACAGCGTACCGCCGCCAGCAGATGCATGTGCACATGGGCGTGCGAATGCGCCGACAGTGGCAGATTGTGACCCTCGATGGCATTGGCCGCCTTGAGCCAGGGCGTGATGCCGCCCAGGTGTGCGACATCAAGAATCGCGTGGTCGATGCTGGGCACCAGGGTTTCGATCTGTGCCAGACGCGAGATGCGTTCGCCGGCGGCAATCGGCAGGGCCTGCTCGGCGCGCACCTTGGCCAGGCCGGCGAAGTCGCCTTCCCGCACGGGTTCTTCCAGCCAGGTATAACCGAGCTCACCCAGACCGCGCGCGATCTTCACGGCTTCGATTGCCGTCATGCTCCAGAGCGCATCAACCATGATGTTGATGTCCGGTCCAACCGTCTCGCGCACCAGCCGGGCGCGTGCCATGTCTTCGGCATAGGGCCGGCTGCCCATGCGCAGCTTCATGCCCTTGTAGCCCTGCTCGACGATTTTGGCCGCGTCGATTTCCAGCCGAGCCGAATCGTGGTGGCGCCACAGCGCCCAGCTGGCGTAAGCCGGTACTTCGTCGCGGTAGCCACCCAGCAGACGCCACAGCGGCATGCCGGCCAGTTTGCCAGCCAGGTCCCAGAGGGCGATGTCGATGGCCGACAGGGCCAGATTGGTCGCGCCATCATGCAGCAGGTCGACCGTCATGTTCCACATGCGCTCGAACAGGAAGTTGCGGCGCGTCGCGTCCTGGCCCTTGAGGGCGGGTTCGAGTTCGGTAATGATGCCTTGTACCGCGCGCACCAGACGCACACTTTCGATCGAGGCATAACCAAAGCCAACGGCACCATCGGCCGTGTGCACCTGTACGATCAGCGTGGCTTTTTGCGTGCGCGCACCCATGAAGGGGTGTTTGATCGGCTCTTCGAGCGGCAGGGCCACCAGCTGCGTGCTGATGTGGCTGATGGCGCGGCCCTTGCTGCCATTCTGGTCGGCGCCGAGGTCGTGCGCGCTCATGCGGCCACCAGGCTGGCGAGGGTGGTGCGGTGCATGGTGCGATGCAGGGGCAGATCGAAATCGCCCGTCGCCTTGTGGATGCAGCTGATGTTGTCCCACATCACCATATCGCCGACGGCCCAGACGTGGCGGTAGATGAACTGGGGCTGCAGGATGTGGCGGCGTACCTCATCGAGCAGGGCCATCGATTCTTCCGGACTCAGGCCAACGACGTGGTCGATCGCTTCTTCCGCGTAGTAGATGCTCTTGCGGCCGGTGCGCGGGTGCACCTTGACCATCGGGTGCTGCTGGAATACTTCCTTGGGGCGCTGCTGCATGCGTTCCTTGACGGAGTCGGTGTAGTCGCCGGTCACGGGGTCTTTCGGTGTGCGCGCCATGCGCGCCTTGAAATACGCCTCGGAACTGAACACCGCAGTGCGTCCTTCGATCCGCTGGCGCAGGTCGTCGGGCAGGGCGTCGTAGGCGGCGGCGGTGCTGGCGAAGTAGGTGTCGCCCTTGGGCACGCCGTTGTCGACCGGCACTTCGATGGCATAGAGGATGGAGCCGCGCGGCGGATTGGCGGTCACCCACATGTCGGTATGCCAATAGCGGCCGGCGTCGGCCAGACCCGTGGCCTTGCCTTCCTTGAGCACGTTGGAGACGACAAAAATCTCCGGATGCGTCCGCATGTTGTAGCGGTCAACCACGTACTGGGTCAGCTTGCCAAAGCGTTTTGAAAACGCGATCTGCTGGTCGGGGGTCAGGTTTTGACCGCGAAACAGCACCACGCCATAACGATCGTAGGCGGCCTCGATCTCGGCAAAGACGTCGTCGCTGATCGGCTGCGACAGATCAATACCGCGAATTTCGTGGCCGAGCGGGGCATCGGCGTAGTGGATATCGATGGTCATGGGTCATCCTGTTTTCTTGTTGTGTCTGTTCTGCTGCATGTCAGAAGCGCAGTGCCTTTTTATAGCGCTTATTATCTCACTCATTTTCCCACGAATTTTCCCACTTATTGTCCCGCGTCTGATCAGCCATCACGCATTGGTACTAACCCTAGTAAATCTGCATTGTGGATTCCAACGACGGGCCGCCAGTGGTTTCGGTACACTTGAAGTGTTTGCTTGTTCCCCATTTTTTCTGAAGCTAGGAATCATCATGTCTACTGCTCACGATCCGGTCGTCATCGTTGCCGCCAAACGTACCCCGATAGGGTCCTTTCAGGGCCAGTTTGCCGCCGTGCCCGCGCCGCAGCTTGGTGCTGCGGCCATTCGCGCCGCGCTCGGCGCCGCCGGCATCGACGGCACGGCCATTGATGAAGTGCTCATGGGCTGCGTGTTACCGGCCGGTATGGGGCAGGCGCCGGCGCGCCAGGCAGCGCTGGGCGCCGGTCTGCCGGCCAGCGTGACCTGCACCACCATCAGCAAGGTGTGCGGCTCGGGCATGCGCAGCGTCATGGTGGCGCACGACATGCTGGTGGCCGGTTCGGCCGAGGTCGTGGTGGCCGGCGGCATGGAGTCGATGACCAACGCGCCCTACATGTTGCCCAAGGCACGCGAAGGTTATCGCCTCGGTCACGGCCAGTTGCTCGACCACATGTTTTTTGACGGTCTGCAGGATGCCTACGAAGGCAATCTGATGGGTACCTACGCCGAAAGCGCCGTGGCGACTTACGGTTTTACCCGTGCCCAGCAGGATGCCTACACCATCACCTCGGTCGAGCGTGCCCAGCGTGCCGTCGCTGATGGTTCGTTTGTCGACGAGATCGGTCCGGTGACGGTCAAGGGCCGCAAGGGTGAGCAGGTCATCACGGTCGACGAAACGCCGGGCAAGTGTGACATCAGCAAGATCCCTGGCCTCAAGCCGGCCTTTCAGAAAGACGGCACGGTCACGCCGGCCAATTCTTCCTCGATTTCCGACGGCGCTGCGGCACTGGTATTGATGCGTGCCTCGCTGGCCGCCAAACGCGGTCTCAAGCCGCTGGCCACGATCCGCGGTCACGCCGGCTATGCCAACACGCCCGGCCTGTTCACGACCGCGCCGGTCGGGGCCATCCGCAAACTCATGGAGCGCGTTGGCTGGAGTACGGCCGATGTCGACCTGTATGAAATCAACGAGGCCTTCGCTTGCGTGACGATGATCGCACTGCACGATCTGGGTATCGCGCATGACAAGGTCAATGTCAACGGCGGCGCAGTTGCACTCGGCCATCCGATTGGCGCCAGCGGCGCGCGCATTCTCGTGACCCTGCTGCATGCGCTGCGCCGGCGGGGTCTCAAGCGCGGTGTGGCCAGCCTGTGCATCGGTGGCGGCGAAGCGACGGCCATGGCCATCGAACTGAACGACTGAGCCCGGCGCCGCCTCATTACAATTAACCCGCGGGGATCGCTCCCCGCCGACCAACACGCGCAAAGCGGGGAGACAGGAATTGAAAACCATCAACGTGCCGGTGCTCGTCATCGGCGCCGGACCAATTGGTCTGGCCATGGGGCTGGATCTGGGCTGGCGCAATATCGGCTGCCTGATCCTCGACCGCGAAGCCGAGCCGGATGCCGCCATCAACGCCCATCCGCGCGCCGCCGCGGTCACACCACGCACGATGGAATTCTGCCGTCGCTGGGGTGTGTCGCAGGATGTGCATAACTCCGGCTTTCCCTTCGACTTCACGCCCAATATCGTTTATTGCCTGGACATGCAGGGACCGACCGTGACCGTGCAGGAATTCGATCCGATCGCCACGCGCCAGCTCACGCCCTTCAGCCCGGAACTGCGCCATCGTTGTCCGCAGATGTGGTTCGATCCGATCCTCGAACGTGGTCTGGCGAAGTACCCGAGCGTCAGTCTGCGCCGGCCGTGGGTGATGGACGATTTCGAAGACCGCGGCGAGGCCGGGCTGGTCGCGCAGGTCACCGATCTGACCAATGGTGAAAAAATCGAAGTGCACTGCCAGTACATGATTGGCGCCGACGGCGGCAACAGCGGTGTGCGGGAACGGCTCGGTATTCGCACCGAGGGCGATGGCCTGTTGAGCTATTCGATCAACGCCATCCTCAATATTCCCAACTTTCTGAGCACGCACAACAAGGGTGCTGCCGAGCGGTATATGTTCCTTGATCACCGTGGTGTCTGGTCGGAGCTGACGGTCATCGACGGCCGCGACCGCTGGCGCCTTGGGTATGCCGGTTCGCCGTCCGAGTCGGACCGCGCCAGCGTCGACATGTCCGCCATGATCCGTCGTGTGCTCGGACCCGATGTGCCCTACGAAATCGTCGCCCTGACGCCGTGGAAGCGCCGCGAACAGATGGCTGCGCAGTTCCGCAAGGGCCGCGTGTTTCTGGCCGGTGATGCGGCGCACGCCATTCCACCCAATCTGGGCATGGGCATGAACACCGGGCTGGGGGATGTCATGGGCCTGGGCTGGAAGCTCGAGGCCGTGCTCAATGGCTGGGCCGGTCCGGGCCTGCTCGACACCTACGAAACCGAACGCAAACCGGTGGCCGTGCACAACGGCGCCACCTCGACGCGCACCTACCGGCGCTGGATGACGGCCATACCCGATTACAGCGACATCGGTGCGCCGGATGAAAAGGGTGAGCAGGCGCGTGCCCGCGCCGCTGCGCACATCAACGCCACGCTGAGCGATGGCTGGGACACGCTCGGTTTCCAGATTGGCTACCGCTACGACGATTCGCCGATCTGCATTGACGATGGCTCGCCCGTGCCGCCGGTCAATACCAGCGCGCGCCTGCGGCCGTTTACGCCCACGGCCCGGCCCGGCGCGACCGCGCCGCATGCCTGGCTCAAGGATGGCCGTTCGATTCTTGATCTGTTTGGCCGCGGGTTTGTGCTGCTCAATTTCGGCGGTGAGGGCGATGTGAGCGCGTTCAGTGCCGCGGCGCATCAGCGTGGTGTGCCGTTTTCGGTGGTTGATATTGATCAGCCGGAGATCGCTGCCCTGTACGAAAATCGCTACGTACTCGTGCGCCCCGATAACCATGTAGCATGGCGCAGTGATACGCTCCCGCAGGATGCGCTGGCCGTGATCGACCGGGTGCGCGGCGCCTGACGGATTGAGCTTGCATTGCCAGCCGCGGCAGCACAGCGCCGCGGCCAATAAAAATTCATCAAACGAAGGAGACAACATGAACCGTTTTCCCAAGCTGGCCGCGCTCGCAGCGGTCGCGACCTTACTGGCTGGTAGCAGCGCGCTGGCCCAGTCCTGGCAACCGAACCGGCCGGTCACGATTGTCGTGCCGACCAGTTCCTCGTCCGGTTCAGACATCATTGCGCGCGCCATGTCGCCGCGCCTGCAGGCCATCTGGAAACAGCCGGTGGTGGTCGACAACAAGCTCGGCGCGTCCGGCTCAATCGGTTTTGCCGCCGTGGCGCGCGCCGCGCCCGATGGTTACACCATCCTGTTCGGACCGAACACCATCACCATGCTGGGCTCGCTCTACAAAAACATCTCCTGGGATGCTGAGCAATCGTATGATCCCATCGCCCTGCTGGCGCGCACCACGCTGGCCTTCGTCGTCAATGCCGACGTACCGGCCAAAAACGTCAACGAATTCATCGCACTCGCCAAAAGCAAATCGGGCCAGCTGAATTACGTTACGCCGGGCATCGGCACGCCTCAGCATCTGGCGGGCGAACTGTTCAAACAGGTGGTGGGTGTGGACATCCTGCACGTGCCCTACAAGACTCTGGCGGCGGCCATTACCGACCTCGCCGGTGGTCGCGGACAGATGGGCGTGGTGGGTCTGTCGAGCGTGATCCCCATGGTCAAGGCTGGCAAGATCCGCGTGCTCGCCACCCACGGTGACCAGCGCGCCAACGCCACACCGGACGTGCCGACCTTCAAGGAACTCGGTCTGGAAAAAGTCTCGGCTGACAGTTATCTGGTGGCCATGCTGCCCAAGGGCACGCCGCGTGACGTGGCTGACCGCATCGTGCGCGACATCCTTGCCGTCATGGCGCAGCCTGACTACCAGCAGGAACTGGTGCGCGCCGACCTGATCCCCAACACCACCGGTGGTGGTCCGCGCGAGCTGGCCAATACCATCAAGACCGACGTCGCTCACTGGCGTCAGGTGGTCACGAACGGCAATATCAGCGGCGAGTAAGCCAGCCTGACCGGCCGGCTCAGACCCCGAGATAACGCGTCAGCGCCTCGGGTGTGCCGGCCAGCGTGGCGGCGGTGTCGTGCAGCACCACGCGGCCCTTTTCCAGCACCACCGCCTGGTCGCTGTGTTTCAATACCGCGCGGTAGTTGCGGTCGACCACCAGGATGCTCATGCCGGCCGCGCGGATGCGCGCGATCACCTGCCAGATCTCGGCGACGATTTTCGGCGCCAGGCCTTCGGTCGCTTCGTCGAGAATCAGCAGGTCGGGATTGGTCAGCAGGGCGCGGCCGATGGCCAGCATCTGCTGTTCACCGCCAGAAAGCTGCTGGCCGCCATGTCCGAGGCGCTCGGTCAGGCGCGGAAAAATCTCCAGCACGGCATCCCAGGTCCAGTCGCGCTGGCCCGAGGCACTGGCGCGCGCGCTCATGAGCAGGTTTTCACGCACCGACAGATTCGGGAAAATGCCACGCCCCTCCGGCACATACGCCAGCCCGAGTCGTACCAGCCGCTCCGGTGGCCAGCCGCTGACATCGCGGCCGCGCCAGAATACGCTGCCCGAGCGGGCCGGCACGAACCCCAGCAGAGAACGGATCAGCGTAGTTTTGCCCATGCCGTTGCGGCCGAGCAGACCCACCGTCTGGCCGCAGGGGATCGTCAGATCGACGTCGTGCAGGATATGGCTGTCGCCATACGAGGTGTTGAGCGCCGTCACCTGCAGCAGGGGTTCAGTCATGAACACCCTCGCCCAAATACGCATGCTGCACCTGCGCGTTGACGCGGATCGCCCCCGGCGTGTCGCTCGCAATGACCGCACCGTTGACCATCACGGTGATGATATCGGCGACCCGGAACACGGCGTCCATGTCGTGCTCGACCAGCAAAATGGCATGGCCCGGCTTGAGGTTTTCAAGCAGGCTGAGCAAACGCTCGCTTTCTTCCTGACCCATGCCTGCCAGCGGTTCATCGAGCAGCAGCACGCGGGGTTCGGTCGCCAAACACATGGCGATTTCAAGCTGGCGTTTCTCGCCGTGGCTCATGCTGCCGGCGAGGCGTTGTGCGGCATCGGCCAGCCCGGTGGCCGCGAGGGCGGCATGGGCCCGCTCCAGGCTGGCTTTGCAGTTGCGCGCCGCTTCAAAAAAACGCCAGGCGCCGGGCCGGGCGGCCTGCGCGCACAGGCGGCAATTTTCCAGCACCGTGAATTCGGGGAAGATGGTGGTGCGCTGATAACTGCGGCCGATGCCGGCGTGTGCGCGCCGCGCCTGCGGCCAGTTGCTGATCTCATGACCGTCAAGCAGCATGCTGCCGTTCGTGCAGGGCAGCTCGCCGGACAGCAGATTGATGACGGTCGACTTGCCTGCACCATTGGTGCCGATCAGGGCGTGCAGCTCTCCCACGCGCAGGGCGAGGCTGACGTGGTCCACGGCGATCAGGCCGCCAAAACGGCGCGTCAGGTCACGCGCCTCCAGTACCGCGTTGTCAGTGACCAGGGTCGCCTCCCGCGGATTGGCGCCGGCCCAGACCAATCAGGCCCTTGGGCAGCGCTGCCACGAAGGCGATCATGCTCAGTCCCACCCACAGCTGCCAGACCTGCGCGGCCGGACCGAACAGGGCCTCGTTGGAAAACAGTTCCTGCAGCAGGATGAACGCGGCAGCACCGAGCACCGCGCCCGGCAGGCTGCCCAGGCCACCCAGAATGATCATCAGCAACACGCCGCCCGACTGGTGCCAGGACAACAGTTCCGGATTGACCGCGCCGTTGCGCGTGGCCATCAGGAAACCGGCCAGCCCGGCCAGCATGGCGGCGATCACGAAGGAGGCCAGCTTGTACCAGTAGGTATTGAATCCGGCGGCGCGCATGCGCTGTTCGTTGACGCGGATACCGGCCAGCGCGTGGCCAAAGCGCGAGCGTTCGAGCAGTGCCAGCAACAGCCAGCTGAACAGCAGGCAGGTGATGCAGAACCAGTAGAGCTGGCGGCTCTGATCGAGATCCAGCAGGGTCACCCCACCGAGCGTCAGCACGGCGCGCAGGTTCAGAAAGATGCCATCGCTGCCGCCGCCCAGCGGCGTGTCGTGAATCACAAAAAACGCCATCTGTGCAAACGCCAGCGTGACCATGATGAAATACACGCCCTTGGTGCGCAGCGACAGCAGGCCAACGAACAGCGCGTAGGCCGCTGCGCCGCCAATCGCCAGGGGCAGGATCCACCACAGCCCGGCCTGTTCGGCGGCCGGCGCGGCCTGCACCGTGATGTAGGCCGCGATGCCAAAAAACGCGGCATGGCCAAAACTCACCAGCCCGGTGAAACCCACCAGCAGCTGCAGGCTGAGCGCGAAGATGGCGTAGATGACGATCTTGACGATCAGGTCGTGCACGTAAGGCGAAACGACGCCGGGCAGCGCCGCCAGCAGCAGACACAGGGCCAGGGGCGCGAGCCAAAAAGGGGCTTTAAGCGTCATCAAAAACTCTTGCCCTTGAGGCCTTCGGGCTTCCACACCAGGATGATGGCCATGAGCAGATAGACCGACAGGCCGCTGTACTGCGCGAACAGCACCTTGCCGAAGGTATCGACAAACCCGACCAGCAGCGAGGCCAGCAGCGCGCCCGAAATCGAGCCAATGCCGCCGATCACCACCACCACGAAACAGATGATCAGGATCTGGTTGCCCATGCCCGGGTAGACCGAGGTGGCGGGCGCGGCGATCATGCCGGCCAGCGCCGCCAGCGCCACGCCGCCGGCAAATACCACGCGGTAGAGCAGGCGGATGTTGATGCCCAGTCCGCGTGTCATGTCGCGGTTGCTGGCGCCGGCGCGGATCATCATGCCCAGGCGCGTGTGGTTGATCACCATGTACAGCGCGGCGGCCACCACCAGGCAGGCGGCCGAGGCGAACAGGTTGTAGACCGGGTAGGTCATCAGATCACCCAGCGCGAACGTGCCCGAGAGCCACTCCGGCGTCTTGATGCCGTGCACGTCGTTGCCGATCAGCAGGCTGCGGCATTCTTCGAACACGAGGATGAGGGAATAGGTCATGAGCACCTGCTGCAGGTGATCACGTTTGTAGAGATAACTGAAAAACAGCCATTCCAGCACGAAGCCGAACAGTGCCGCCAGCAGCACGCCGCACAGCAGTTGCAGCACGAACTGGTCACCAAACCAGGGCGCCAGCGAGAATGCCAGATAGGCGCCCATCATGTAAAAACTGCCATGGGCGAGATTGATCACGCCCATGATGCCGAAAATCAGCGTCAGGCCACTGGCCACCAGAAACAGCAGCAAGCCGTATTGCACGGCATTGAGGCATTGCACCGCAAAGGTGGTCAGGTCCATCGACATCTTCTCAAACGCCCGGGCCGGGCGCGCGGCCTGGCCCGGTCCTGCTTACATCTTGCAGCCGACGCCCGGATCCGGCAGCGCCTTGACGGCAATGCCCTTGTACTCGTTCAGATTGCCCTTGGCGACGCGCAAATACATGTCCTGCACCGGATTATGGGCTTTCGAGAGTTTGAACTTGCCACGCGGGCTGTCGACCGTCATGGTGCTGATGCCGGCCACGATCTTGTCCATTGCCTTGATGTTGCCGCCCGCAGCCTTGAGGCCGGCCGACAGCATCTGCGCTGCATCGTAACCCTGCACGGCGTAAACGTCGGCGTTGGTTTTGTAGGCCTTGGCAAACGCCAGACGGAAGGCGTTGTCGCGCGGCGTGTTGAGGTTGTCGGCGTAATGCAGGGTGGTCACTATGCCTTGCGCGGCGGCGCCCTGCGCCTCGAGCGTGCCGTCGGTGAGAAAGCCCGGGCCGTACAGCGGAATGGTTTTGTTCAGGCCGGCCGCGACGTAATCCTTGACGAACTTGACCGCGCCAGCGCCGGCAAAAAAGGCGTATACGGCATCCGGTTTCTGCGCCGCGATCTGCGTGAGCAGTGCCTGGAACTCAACCTGCGGGAAGGGCAGCAGCAGATCCTGCGTCACCTTGCCGCCGCCTTTTTCAAAGCCGTCCTTGAAGCCCTTGGCCGACTCGGTGCCAGCGGCGTAATTCCAGGTGATGGTCATGGCCTTCTTGTGGCGGCGCTCGCCGGCCACTTTGCCCATGGCGTAAGCCGGCTGCCAGTTGGAGAATGAGCTGCGGAAAATGTTCTTGGCGCACATCGGCCCGGTGATGGCATCGGCGCCGGCGTTCGGGATGATGAGCAGCGTGCCAGTGTCCTTGGCGACCTTGGCCATGCTCAGGGCCACGCCCGAATGCACGGTGCCGACCAGCACGTCGACCTGGTCGCGCTTGATGAGCTTGTTGACGTTGTCGGTGGCCTTGGACGGCTCCGATTCATCGTCCACCTTGAAGTACTGCAACTCCCGCCCGGCGAGCTTGCCGCCCTGTTCGGCGACAAACAGTTTGAAGCCGTCTTCGATCATGCTGCCCAGGCTGGCATAGGTGCCCGAATAGGGCAGCATGAAGCCAATCTTGATCGGTGCATTCTGCGCGCTGGCGCCGGCGGCGAAGCTCAATGCCGCCGCGGCGGCGGCGAGTTTCAGGATGTTCAACTGGGCGTGCATAACGTCTCCTTGGTTAGTCGTTCGGGGCGTTGCAAAACAACAGGCTGCGGTGTCAGTTCGTCCGGCTTCCGGGTGGGCGTTTGCCGGATTCAAAAAAGGCGCCGGCATGCCGGCATAATTCGTCTTCCTGATCGCGGTGCGGCGAATGCCCGCATTGCGGCAACACCAGCAACTGCGTTGCTGGCAGGGCCCGCGCAATGCCGCGGATCTGCGCCAGCGTGCCATATTCGTCGTCTTCGCCCTGAACAGCAAGCACCGGACAAACGATCTGGGGCAATTCGGCTTCGATGTTCCAGACGGCAAAAGCAGGATCGAGCCAGACATCGTTCCAGCCCCAGAAGGCTGAATCAGGATCGGCATGATACCGCGCCAGACGCTGTTTCAGGCTGCTGGAGCGGTAAATATCGCGGGTTGCGCGGATGCTCGCAATCGAGACCTCTTCCACAAAAATGTGCGGCGCGGCGACGATCAGGCCGCCGACTGCCCGGGGATGGCGGGCCGCATACAGCAGCGCGATCGAGCCGCCGTCGCTGTGGCCATAAAACCACGGCAGCGGGTCCGCAGCCGGCAGGCCGACGGCGTCGAAAAACAGCGGCAGCACTTCGCCGGCCTGGTCGTGCATGAAGTGCACCGGCCAGCGCTCATCGGCCGCACGCGCCGTCGACTGGCCGTAACCGGGTCGTGAAAACACCAGGCCGCGGCAGCCGAGCCGCCGGCAGAACTGTTCGGGAAAGTCTTTCCACATCGACAGCGAGCCGAGGCCTTCGTGCAGGAACACCATCACCGGCACGCCGGGGTGTTGTTCGCCTACCCACTGGTATTCGATGGTGATGGGCCGCTCGCGCCAGCGCAGGCTGGCAAAGCGGATGCCCTTGTCGCAGGATTGCATTGTCGCCAGTCAATCGGTCTGGTGCAGGGCGCGCAGCTTGAAGCGCTGGATTTTGCCGGTGGCCGTTTTCGGCAGTTCACTCACGAAGGTAATTTCGCGCGGGTATTTGTGCGGCGCGAGTTTGCCCTTGACGAATTTTTTCAGCTCGGCGTCGAGCGCCTGCTGGTCGTTCTGTTCGTGTTGGCCGGGCTTGAGCACGATGTACGCATGCGTGCGTGTCAGGCCCTGGCCATCGATGGTGCCGATGACGGCGCATTCGAGTACGGCGCTGTGGTCCATCAGGGCGGATTCCACTTCAATGGGCGAGACGTACTGACCGCTCACCTTGAGCATGTCGTCGCTGCGCCCCGAGTAAGTGTAATACCCGTCGGTATCAACCACATACTTGTCACCGCTCTTGACCCAGTGACCCTGAAAGGTGGTGCGCGTCTTGTCGCGGCTGGTCCAGTAGAGCAGGGCCGCGCTCGGTCCCTGAATGTATAGGTCGCCGATGTCACCCACGGCGGCCGGCTTGCCGTGTTCATCACGAATCTCGATTTCATAACCGGGCACCGGCTTGCCGCTGCTGCCGTAACGCACCTCGCCGGGCCGGTTGGAAATGAAGATGTGCAGCATCTCGGTCGAGCCGATGCCGTCGAGGATTTCACAATGGAAATGTTCCGTAAAGCGCTTGCCGACCGATTCTGGCAGGGCCTCGCCGGCCGAGGTGCAGAGGCGCAGAGCCACCGCTTCGGCGGCCGGCAGTTCGGGCGAGGCCAGCATGCCGGCATACAAGGTCGGCACACCGTAAAAAATGGTCGGGCGATGTTTGACCAGTCGGTCGAACACGGCATGCGGCGTCGGGCGCTCGGCCATCAGAATGGTGGTGGCGCCGACCGACAGCGGAAAGGTGAAACCATTGCCCAGGCCGTAGGCAAAAAACAGCTTGGCCGCCGAAAAGACGATGTCGGTTTCTTCGATGCCCAGTACTGGCCGGGCATACAGCGCGGCGGTCCAGTAGAGGTTGGCGTGGCTGTGCACCGTGCCCTTGGGGCGGCCGGTGGAACCGGACGAATACAGCCAGAACGCAAACTGGTCGGCATGGGTGCGTGCCCAGGCGTTTTGCGGCAGCGGGCCGGTCTGCAGCAGGCTGGCGAACGGCAGGCCGCCGCGCGCCTGGGGCTTGAGGTGATCCGAGACGATGATGTGCGGCATCTTCGGCGCGTGCCCGTGGGTATGGCGGGCGTGCTCGTGGGCGCGCTGGATCGCTTCGGCGACGTTTTCGGACATCAGGCTCGACATGACCACCGCGCGCGCCTGGCAATGGTCGATCATGTAAAGAATGTCGTCCATTGGCAGCAGCGGGTTGATCGGTACCGGCACGATACCGGCCAGTAGCGCACCGAGCAGCGCAACCGGCATTTCGGTGGTGTCGGCCATCGACAGCAGGATGCGTTCTTCGGGCCGGATGTCGAGCGCCAGCAGGGCGGCGGCAAAGCGCCGCGTTTCATCGTCGAGCTCGCCGTAGCTCATGCGCCGCCAGTCATCGATGTAAGCGAGCTTGTCGTGACGGTGACGGTTGAGTTCGAGCACGTGGTGCGCGAAATTGAAAACGTCGGGCAGGCCAGGGATGGCCATCGGGATGCTCATGCAAGTCTCCGTGCTCGTAGGCGGCAGGCCTTGATTGTAACCGTCTGGCCGGCCCGCTCGGGCGACCAGACACGTGCTGACCTGCTCCGCAGCGCGAGGGTTTTGTCGCCCGTTGTGCCAGCGGTGCCGACGATGCCTGCACGGCCCTGTTGCAGCAGATGCAATACCAGCGCACGGCGCATGGGCATGGTGCGGCCCGGCCAGAACCTGCAGGACGACCCGATCGACGGAAGTGCCGTGTTTATATTGCATGGGGGTGCGAGGGTGATGCAATATTTTGCGTGCGCCGCGGCAGGTCTTTCCGTATAATTGTGCCTTTCGAGCCGCTCCATGTGCTGCCATGCGTGATTTGTCCGAGCTGTCCAAGGCGTCCCGCGACCCCTTCCTGTGTGCCTTTGGCGAGCGCGTCAGGGTGTTGCGCTCGCGCCGTGGCCTGACGCGCAAGGCGCTGGCACGGCTGGCCGGTGTCTCGGAGCGGCATCTGGCCAATGTCGAGTCGGGCGTGGGCAATGCCTCGATCCAGTTTCTGCGCCAGCTCACCACCGTACTCAACTGTTCGCTGGCCGAGATGATCGGCGATGAAACCGCTTCTTCTCCCGAATGGCTCATGATCCGGGAAGTGCTGCGCGGCCGTTCCGAGGCCGAGCTGGCGCAGGCCCGTGCCGCCCTGACCGGTGTGTTTGCCGCGCCCATCAGCGAGTTCGCCCGGTGCCAGCGGCTGGCGCTCATCGGCCTGCGCGGCGCCGGCAAGTCGACCCTCGGACAGTTGCTGGCCGACCACTGGAAAGTGCCCTTCATCGAGCTCAACCGCCATATCGAAACCGTGGCCGGCTGCAGTGTCGCCGAAATCCACGACCTGTATGGGCCCAATGCCTACCGTCGCTATGAATACCGCGCCCTCGAGGACGTCATTCGCCGTTATCCGCGCTGTGTCATTGCCACGCCGGGTGGGCTGGTGTCCGATCCGGCCAGCTTCAATCTGCTGCTGTCGCACTGCTACACCGTCTGGCTCAAGGCGGCTCCCGAGGAACACATGATGCGTGTGGTTGCGCAGGGAGACACCCGGCCGATGCTCGGCAATCGTGAAGCCATGGACGATCTCAAGGGTATCCTCGAGAGCCGCGCCAAGTTTTACTCCAAGGCAGACCGTATTTTTGACACCAGCGAGCGCACCCAGGAATCGGCCATCAAGGGCCTGATCGATGAACTCGGCGATGTGATCTTCAGTGGGCAGCGCGCTTCGTTCTGATTTCAGCGCGTTCAGGCGCTTCTGTGCATCCTTCTGCTTGACGTGCCATTTTTCATGCAATATAGTTCATGAGAAGTGCGAACGGCGCTTTGTTGCCTGCCGTTTGCCTTGCTCCAAGAGCACGAACCCATGCCGTCCGAGCCCCAGTTGTTCGAGACCCAAACCGCCGAGAACCAGCCCATGCAGATTCCGTCCCCTGTCGACTTCGCGACTTCGCCTGAGAAATATCGTCACTGGAAACTGGAGTGCCAGGGTGCGATTGCCACGCTGACCATGCAGGTCGACGAAAACGCCGGCCTGCGCGAAGGCTACAAGCTCAAGCTCAACTCGTATGACCTTGGTGTGGACATCGAACTGCATGATGCCGTGCAGCGCATCCGCTTTGAGCATCCCGAGGTGCGTACCGTCGTCCTCACCAGCGGCCGCGAGCGCGTGTTCTGCTCCGGCGCCAATATCTTCATGCTCGGCAAGTCGACCCACGCCTGGAAGGTCAACTTCTGCAAGTTCACCAATGAAACGCGCAATGGCCTCGAGGATGCGAGCAAACATTCGGGCCTCAAGTTTGTCGCGGCCGTCAATGGTGCCTGCGCCGGTGGCGGGTATGAGCTGGCCGCGGCCTGCGACGAAATCATCCTCGTCGATGATCGTTCCTCGGCGGTCAGCCTGCCGGAGGTGCCCTTGCTGGCCGTGTTGCCGGGCACGGGTGGCCTGACGCGGCTGACCGACAAACGCAAGGTACGTCACGATCTGGCGGACATTTTTTGCACCACCTCGGAGGGCGTGCGCGGTCAGCGCGCCAAAGACTGGCGGCTGGTGGACGAGATTGCCTCGCCGGTACGTTTCAAGGAGGTCGTTGCCACACGCGCCGCCGCGCTGGCCGCCGGCAGCGATCGCCCGGTCAACGCCCAAGGTATCGCCCTGACGCCGCTGGTGCGCAGCCAGAGCACGGACCAGCTTGACTACCCCACGGTATCGGTCGTGATCGACCGCGCCGCGCGCAACGTCGTGCTGACGGTGCGTGCACCGCAGACCGCGCAACCGACCGATATCGCCGGCATTGAAGCCGCCGGCGCGACGTGGTGGCCGCTGCAGATGGCGCGCGAACTCGACGACGTGATTCTGCACCTGCGCACCAACGAAACCTCGATTGGCACCTGGGTGCTGAAAACCCAGGGCGATGCTGCGGCCGTGCTCGCCGTCGATGCCACGCTGGCCGCCCTGCAATCGCACTGGCTGGTGCGCGAAACCATCGGGCTGCTGCGGCGCACGCTGGCGCGCCTTGATGTCACCTCGCGTTCGCTGATCGCCCTGATCGAAGAGGGCTCCTGCTTTGCCGGCACCCTGCTCGAACTGGCGCTGGCCGCCGACCGTTCCTACATGCTGGCCCTGCCAGACACGCCCGAGCGCGCGCCGCGACTGGCGCTGTCGGCGCTTAATTTTGGTCTGCTGCCGATGGTCACCGACCAGTCGCGCCTGGCGCGCCGCTTCTATGACGATGCGGTGCAGCTGGCCTCTCTGGCCGCTCTGGGCGACGCGCCGCTCGATCCCGATCAGGCCTGCACGCTGGGTCTGATCACGGCCGCACCCGATGACCTCGACTGGGCCGACGAAACCCGCATGGTGCTCGAAGAGCGCGCTGCCATGTCGCCCGATGCGCTCACCGGCCTCGAAGCGAACCTGCGTTTCAACGGTCCGGAAAACATGGTCACGCGTGTGTTTGCGCGCCTGTCGGCCTGGCAGAACTGGATTTTCGTGCGCCCCAACGCCGTCGGCGATGCCGGCGCCCTCAAGGTGTATGGCACCGGCACCAATCCGAAATTTGATGTGCACCGCGTCTGAACAGACTGTCTCCAGCTTCGGTCCTACCCATACCCATTGGTATTAAAACGCAAAGAGGTCATCATGAGTTCGATCAATTACAGCGAGAAGATTCCGAACAACGTCAATCTCTCGGAAGACCGCGTGCTGCAGCGCGCCCTCGAGCAATGGCAGCCGAACTACCTCAAGTGGTGGGATCAGATGGGCCCGGAGGGGTCGCAGAACATGGATGTGTATCTGCGTACCGCCATCAGCACTACGTCCGATGGCTGGGCGCAGTTTGGTCATATCAAGATGCCCGATTACCGCTGGGGCATTTTCCTGGCCGCGCCGGAAGCCAACCGCAAGGTCAACTTTGGCGAAGCCAAGGGCGCCGATGCCTGGCAGGACGTGCCCGGAGAATTCCGCTCCAACCTGCGCCGCATCATCGTCACCCAGGGAGATACCGAGCCGGCCTCGGTCGAACAGCAACGCCACCTCGGCCTGACCTGCCCGTCGGGCTATGACCTGCGCAACCTGTTTCAGGTCAACGTCGAAGAAGGCCGCCATCTCTGGGCCATGGTCTATCTGCTGCAAAAGTATTTCGGTCGCGATGGCCGCGAAGAAGCCGAAGCCCTGCTGCAACGCAACTCGGGCGATCAGGACAAACCGCGCATCCTCGAAGCCTTCAATGAGCCGACGCCCGACTGGCTGGCGTTTTACATGTTCACTTATTTCACCGACCGCGACGGCAAGTTCCAGCTCAACGCGCTCGCCGAGTCGGCTTTTGATCCGCTCTCGCGCACCTGCCGGTTTATGCTCACCGAAGAAGCGCATCACATGTTCGTCGGCGAATCGGGTGTTGCGCGCACCATCGCGCGCACCTGTGAGGTGATGAAACAGTACGGCATCGAAGACCCGGCCCAGGTGCGTGCCAAGGGTGTGATCGATCTGCCGACCCTCCAGCGTTACCTGAATTTCCATTTCAGCGTGACCATTGACCTGTTCGGCGCCGACCAGTCCTCGAACGCGGCGACCTTTTACAGCACCGGTCTGAAGGGTCGTTTCGAAGAAACCAAACGCACCGACGACCACGTGCTCAAGAATGATCATTACGGCATCCTGCAGATCTCCAATGGCGCCCTGATCGAAACCCAGATGCCCATGCTCAACTCGCTCAACGAAGTGCTGCGCGACGACTACATCCGCGACTCGGTGTCGGGCATCGGCCGCTGGAACCGGGTGATCGAAAAAGCCGGCCTGTCGTTTCGGCTGCTGGCGCCGCACAAGGCATTCAACCGGCACATCGGCAGCTTCTCGAATACGCGCATCTCGCCGGACGGCCGCATCCTTTCCGAGGCAGAATGGCAGGCCAACGTGCGCAACTGGCTGCCGTCCGAGGAAGACCGCGCTTATGTTGCTTCGCTGATGGGCCGCGTGGTCGAGCCGGGCAAGTTTGCCAACTGGATTTCGCCGCCGCCGATTGGCATCAATCGCCAGCCGATCGATTCTGAATATGTCCGTTTTAACTGACCGGTAGAGCCATGAATGGTGGAACAATGAATGCACCCCAAGAGATCGTTCTCATCAGGCAACACCTGATCGACCCCGAGGTCTGCATTCGTTGCAACACCTGCGAAGAAACCTGCCCGATCGATGCCATCACCCACGATGGCCGCAACTACGTGGTCGACGCGGCCCGATGCAATTCGTGCAACGAGTGCATCGCGCCATGTCCGACCGGCTCGATCGATCACTGGCGCACCGTGGCCCGGCAGGATGCCTACTCGCTGGAAAATCAGTTCAGCTGGGACAGCCTGCCGGAACAGCAGGAAATTCCGGAGGGCAGCATGGCGCCCGTACCGCCTGTTGCCGCAGACGGTGCTGATGCAAGCGTGCCGCTGCAGGTCAATGCCACGGTGGCGTTGACGTCGGCCCATGCACCGTGGTCGGCAGCGCATCCTTATCTCAATCTGTACACGCCAAGAAAGCCCGTCACGGCCACGGTTGCCGGCAACCTGCGCCTGACGGCGGCGAGCGTGCAGAGCGACATCCGCCATATCGTGCTCGATTTTGGTCAGCAGTTTTTTCCGGTGCTCGAGGGCCAGTCGATCGGCATCCTTCCACCGGGTACGGACGCCGCCGGCAAGCCGCATTTTCCACGCATGTATTCGGTCGCCAGTCCGCGCGATGGCGAGCGTCCCGGCTACAACAACCTGTCGCTGACGGTCAAACGCGTGCTCGAGGATCATGCCGGCAAGCCGGTGCGCGGCGTCGGTTCGAATTTTCTGTGTGACCTGCAAAAAGGCGATCAGGTCGCGGTGATCGGACCGTTTGGCAACAATTTCCTGATGCCCAACCACCCCGGCTCCAACCTGCTGATGATCTGCACCGGCACCGGTTCGGCACCCATGCGCGCCATGACCGAACAGCGCCGCCGCCAGGTCAGCGCCGGGCAGATGAGCGATGCAAGACTGATGCTGTTTTTCGGCGCCCGTCAGCCGGATGAGTTGCCCTACTTCGGGCCGCTGGCCAGGCTGCCGGCGAATTTTCTCGACAAACATTTTGCCTTCTCGCGCGTGCCCGGCGAGCCGCGCACCCATGTGCAGGACCGCATCCGTGCTGCCGGTGCGCAGGTGGTGCAGTTGTTGCGCGCCGATACCTGCGTTTATATTTGTGGCCTCAAGGGCATGGAAGCGGGTGTGCTCGAGGCCTTGCACGAAGTCTGTCAGGCGGTCGGTCTGGACTGGCCGGCATTGCATGCTGCCATGATTGCCGAAGGTCGTTTTCACGTTGAGACGTATTGATGAAATTTGCCGAACTGAGCACGGGCCAGCGTATCGTCATGGGACCGGTCACGGTCGACCGCGAAGAAGTCTTTGAATTTGCCGCCAAGTACGACCCACAGTGGTTTCACACCGATGCCGAACGCGCCGCCGCCGGCCCGTGGGGTGGTCTGATCGCCAGCGGCTGGCACACCTGTGGTCTGGCCATGGCGCTGGTGGTCAAGCACATTCTCGAAGGATCCGAAACCTTCGGTTCACCCGGCCTGAGTTACCTCAAGTGGCTCAATCCGGTGCGCCCGGGTGACCAGCTGATGCTTGAGGTGGAGGTGCTGGAAAAGCGTGTCTCGAGCTCCAAGCCCGATCTGGGCATCGTGCGCTGGCGCTGGGTGATGAGCAATCAGGACGGCGCGGCCGTGCTCGATGTGGAAGCGACGAGTCTGTTCAGGTTGCAAACCACATGAAGTGAATTGTTGTTGCGGCTCACTCCTCATCGAGGACATCGTCGGCAAGCCTGCTTTTTTGCAGCCACAGCATCGCGCCCGCCCAGCATAATCCCAGTGCCATCACGACCATTCCCAGGTATTGAAAAAACCGTGCGATGCCGCGCGACTGGTGGATCAGTCCCAGGTCGCCGAACATGTTTTGCCAGTCGTGGCCATCGCTCTCTTTGCCGGTTCCTCCGCCGATCAGCGTGAGCTGCGGATCGAAGGCGTCATACATGTAGATCGCCATGTCGATGAGTGAATAACCGAACAGCCAGAAGAACACGGCCGCGCCAAACGCGTCGCGCCGTTTGATCAGCAAGGCGCCACCAAGAACGATGGCCAGCAGGTGCTGGCCCAGGGTGCCGCCGAGGATGTGCATGAAGTTGCCAAACGCCCTGAAAATGACATGGCCTGCTTCATGGAAGGGCGTGAGCACCAGATGCAGAAATGCACTGCCGGACTCGCCTGCGCTCAGCTGGTAGTCCAACCAGATCATCATATTCCAGAGCACCAGCACGGCCAGCATGCCGCAGCGCCCCATCCAGTCGGCCTTGGCGACTTTGACGGGGACAGGAAAGATCCAGTCGGAAAGCCGGAAGCGCTCGCGATCTTCGTCTTCTTCTTCGAGTCGTCTGCGCTGGCTGCGCGAGGGCAGCACGGCGCCATATTTGGCGAGGATCAGGCCGCATGCCGGACACGCGGCCGGCAAGGCCTGATCTTCCGGCAAGGGGCTGTGGGTGCACTTCGGGCACGAACGGTAATGGGGCATGGTGCAAGTTTCGCCCGAAACCGCGTGCCCGACAAGTTCGGCGCAAGGGCTGGATCAAGGATC
>CANJOT010000002.1 GCA_947475815.1 Burkholderiales bacterium
GCCCAGAAGTGCACGATCGACAGCCGGTAGGAATACACCGGACGCTCGGCCTGCTTGGGGATGAAGTAATACACCATGCCCAGATAGCCGGCAGTCAGGATGAAGCCCACGGCGTTGTGGCCGTACCACCACTGAATCATGGCGTCCTGCACACCCGCATAAATCGAATATGACTTGGTCAGCGAGGCCGGCGTGCTCAGGCCGTTGACGATGTGCAGAACTGCCACGGCAAGAATGAAGGCCGCGAAAAACCAGTTGGCCACATAAATGTGTTTGACCTTGCGTTTGAGCAGCGTGCCAAAAAATACGATCGCGTAAAGCACCCAGAGGATGGTGATCAGAATCGTGATCGGCCACTCGAGTTCGGCGTATTCCTTGCCACGCGTGAAACCGAGCGGCAGGGTCACGGCAGCGAGCACGATGACCAGTTGCCAGCCCCAGAAATGAATCTGCGCCAGCGGCCCGGCAAACAATCTCACCTGGCATGTTCGCTGCACGACGTAATACGAGGTCGCAAACAGACCGCACAGACCAAACGCAAAAATCACCGCGTTGGTATGCAGGGGGCGCAAGCGTCCGTAGCTCAGCCAGGGGATATCAAAATTCAGCGCCGGCCATGCCAGTTGTGCCGCGATAATCACGCCCACCAACATGCCAACGACACCCCAGACTACAGTCGCGATCGTGAATTGCTTGACGATCTTATAGTCATAGTTCAATGCAGTGTCCACAAAAGCTCTCCCCGATATAGTCCATGATCGACCACGGATAGGGTAAAAGCGGGCTGCAGTTCACTCCTTGATGTGAATCAAATGGAATGCAATCAGTGCGGCTTGCGTTGCGCCGCAACATCGGAGTCCTGTTGCGCCGCTGCAGAAGGCGCCGGGGCGGCGGCAACGCCCGAGTCATCGTCCTGCAGAATGCGCAGCGCAGGACCAAGCATGTCGTCAAACTGGCCACTGTCGGACATGCGGAAAAATATCCAGATGGCGCCGAACACCACGGCGATACTCAAGGGTATGAGCAGATAAAGCGCTTCCATCAGCAAGACTCCCGGTTGGCAGTGACCGGCACGCGCCGCAGGCGCAGGGCATTGAGCACCACCACGGCCGAACTGAGGGACATGCCGATGCCCGACAGCCAGGGGTTGAGCCAGCCGAGCGCGGCGGCGGGGATGGCAATCAGATTGTAAACGCTTGCCCAGACGAGGTTCTGGCGGATGACCCCGATGGTCTGGCTGGCGCAGGTCGAGGCATCACGCAAGGCAGCGAGCCGGCCGGACAACAACACACAATCGGCATGCAGTTGCGCCAGCGCTGCGCCGCCACCCATGGCAAACGACACATCGGCGGCACTCAGCACGGCGGCATCGTTGATGCCATCACCCACCATGGCGACGATCGCCCCGCCGGCCTGCAACTGCTGCACGTAGGCCAGTTTTCCTTCGGGCAAGACCTCGCCACGCGCCACGCTCACGCCCAGCTGATCGGCGACGCGCCGCGTCACGGCCTGGCGATCGCCCGACAGCAGCACCACGGTCTTGCCCTGACGCTGGAAGTACGCCACGACGGCGCGGGCGTCCTCACGCAAGGCGTCGGCAATCTCAAACCTTGCCAGCAGACCTGCGCCGCTTGCCAGATACACCATGGTCATGAGATCCGAATCCGGCTCGGGCGGCGTGCTACCGGCCAGTTCGGCAACAAATCCGGCACTGCCGAGGCGATACAGGACCCCGTCGACGCTGGCGTCCAGGCCTTGGCCGGGACAGTAACGCACACCGGCCGCCTCCCCTGGCGCAAGACCGGCGGCGGCAGCGGCAGCGGCGATCGCTGCCGCCAGTGGATGGGCGCTGGCGGCTTCCAGCGTGGCCGCAAGGCGCAGGCACTGTTGGGCCGGCAGGCTGCCGAGCGTCTCGACGTGCCGCACCACCGGCCGGCCGACGGTCAGCGTGCCCGTCTTGTCGAACACCACATGGCTGGCGCGATGCAGGGATTCAAGCACATGCGGGGCCACGATCAGCACCCCCTGACGCAACAGCCGGTCGGTCGCCGCCGCCAGCGCCGTCGGCGTGGCCAGCGACAACGCACACGGACAGGACACGACCAGCACGGCAATGGCGATCGGCCAGGCGCGCGGTGCATCGACCATCTGCCACCAGGCAAACACCAGCAGGGCGAACAGCAGCAGCGCGCCGACGAACCACGCCGCCACCTGATCCGCCCACTGAGACAGCCGCGGCTTTTGCGCGCCGGCCTTTTCGACCAGCTTGAGCAACATGCTCAGGGTGCTCTCCTGCAAGCCGCGTGACACGCGGACCACCAGAGCCTGAGCCACATTGACGGCACCACCGGGCAGACTGGCGCCGGTCGCAAGGCTCACCGGTCGGCTTTCACCGGTGAGCAGGGACAGGTCAAGCTCGCTGTGGCCTTCCAGAATCACACCGTCTGCGGCCAGCGACTCGCCCGGCTTGACCAGAATGACATCCCCGGTGGCCAGGCGTGCGGCGGCCACCAGTTCGGTGACGCGACTGGCCGGCCAGTGCGGCATCAGGGTGGCGCCGGCCGGCAGGGCGTGCTGCAGTTTTTCGAGCGCGCCGGCCGCCTTGCGGCGCGCCATCAGTTCCAGATAGCGACTGGCCAGCAACAGAAAAATGAACATCGTCACCGAGTCGTAATACACATCGCCACTGCCACGCACCGTTGCCCAGACGCTGCCGCCAAACGCGGCAGCGATGCCCAGCGCCACCGGCACATCCATGCCCGGCACGCGATTTTTCAGGTCCTGCCAGGCGCCGAGAAAAAACGGCTGGGCCGAATAAAACACCGCCGGCGCCGTCAGGATCAGGCTGGCCCATTGCATCAGGACAGCCAGGCCGGGCTCGAGAGCATGCTGACGGTCGAGGTAAAAAACAATGACGTAATTCATCACCTGCATCATCGACAGGGCGGCCACGAACAGACGGCGAAACAGCGCATGGAGCGAACGCTCGAGCAGTTCGCCATGGCGGTCGACATCGTAGGGATAAGCGACGTATCCGATGTCGCGCAGGGCACCGATGATATGGCTCGGTCTGCACTCGGCGCGCGACCAGCGCACCAGCACACGTTCACGGCTGACATTCAACTCAACGGCCTGCACGCCCGGCACGCGCGCCAGTATGCGCTCGATCAACCAGACGCAGGCAGCGCAACGCAGGCCCTCGATGGTGAAGCTCGCCTCGGCGCACGCTGCGCCATCGGCGGCGGCGGCGAGCCGTTCGGCGCTGTCATACAAAGGCAGATTGTCAGGCAAGAGCCCGGCTTCGGCCCCATGGGTCGAAAAACTGGTGCGCTGCCGATAGAAACCTTCGAGCCCGCTGGCCACGATACTGCTCGCGACGGCCGCGCAGCCCGGACAGCACATGGGCTGCAAGCGGCCATCAATGAGCACCTCTCGAAGTGTTCCGGACGGTACTGGCAGGCCGCAATGAAAGCAGGCCAGCCCGCTCAATGGAAAACCCCGCCGGGCGTGATGCACAAGGCATCAAGCCAGCTGGCCGGCAAACCGTTGGAAGCCCGCAACAAACCCAGCAGCCCGAAAGCCAGCACCACCATGCCGCTGGCAAACCGCACGGGCTTGCGCTGCAGGGTGGCACGCACGCGCAGTCCGGCCAAACCCAGAGCGAGCAACATGGGCAGTGTGCCTAGGCCAAATACCATCATGACCGTGGCGCCGGCCGGCGCCGAGCCCGTCAGCATGGCGGTCATCAGCATGCTGTACACCATGCCACAGGGCAGCCAGCCCCATAAAAGTCCGGCGCCGAGCATCTTCGCCGGCGTGTCGGGCGGCAGCACCCGCCGCGTCAAGGGCTGTACATGTCGCCAGATCGCGCCTCCCAGGGCTTCAATGCGCGTCAGGCCACGCCAGACGTCCATCAAATAAAGTCCGAGCGCCACCAGCATCAGATTGGCCAGCCAGTAGCCCGCCGACTGCAACAGGGTCAGACCCGACAGGGTACGCACACCACCGGCCAGACCACCGGCCAGCGCGCCGGCCAACGCATAACTGCCAATGCGGCCGGTGTTGTAGGCGAGCACTCGCACCGCGCTGTCAAAGGCGCTGAAGCTGGCGGTGGCCCGCGCCACGATGGCGACCGGCAACGGGCGTGGCGACGCCGACGTGACGGACAGCGCGCCAACGATGCCGCCGCACATGCCCACGCAATGGACACTGCCTGCCAGTCCGATCAGAAAAATCGGAAAAAGACTGAGGCCAGTCATGTCACCCGCACTTCAGGAACAAATCAGAGAAATGGATCAGATCGTTTTCGAGTACTGCGCCTGACGGGGCCGCGTACTGAGATAACGATCGAACACCATACAGATGTTGCGGATCAGCAGCCGGCCCTTCAAGGTCACGCTCAGCCATTCGGAATCCATGGTGAGCAAACCATCTTCAACCAGGACGGCCAATTGATCAAGCTCCGCGGCAAAATACTCGGAGAAAGTAATCGGGTAGGCCTGCTCGATCGAGGCAATCGGCAACTCGAAATTGCACATCAGCATCTGGATGATGGTGCGCCGCACCGCGTCATCCATATTGAGCTTGATACCCCGTGCAATGGGCAACTCGTTGCGGTCGAGGTGGCCGTAATACGAGTCGAGGGTCTTGACGTTCTGACTGTAGGTCGCGGCAATGGCGCTGATGGCGGACACGCCACAGGCCACCATTTCCGATTCGGCATGGGTCGAATAGCCCTGGAAATTGCGATGCAGCAGACCCTGGCGCTGGGCCACGGCAAGGTCATCATCCGGCCGGGCGAAGTGGTCCATGCCAATGTACACATAACCCGCTTCGGTGAGCTTGCGGATGCACAGGGCAAGCATGTCCAGACGCGTTTCACTGGAGGGCAGGTCTTCGGCGAGAATGCGACGCTGCGGCTTGAACAGGTGCGGCAGGTGGGCGTAATTGTAGACCGCGATGCGATCAGGATTGGCGGCCACCACCTTGGCGAGCGTTTGCGCCATGCTGATGACGTTCTGTTTGGGCAGGCCATAAATCAGGTCAATGCTGACCGAACGGAAACCGGCATCGCGCGCCGCCTGCATGATCCCTAGGGTTTCGTGTTCCGGCTGAATGCGGTTGACGGCTTTTTGCACGTCGGCGTCAAAATCCTGCACCCCCAGGCTGATCCGGTTGAAGCCTTGCTGGCGTAGACTGAAGACACGCTCACGCGACACCGTACGCGGATCAACCTCGATCGAATATTCGCCCACGTCGTCCGAGGCGAACTGGAACCAGCGGCGCAAATGCAACATCAGGTCGCCCATCTGCTCGTCACTCAAATAGGTCGGCGTACCGCCGCCAAAATGCAATTGTTCAACGCGATTCATGCCGGTGAACAGCTGGCCCTGAATCTCGATTTCACGCTTGAGATAACTCAGATAAGTGACCGCCTTGCTGCGATCCCGCGTGACGATCTTGTTGCAGGCGCAGTAATAACAGACCGTGTCACAGAACGGAATGTGCAGGTACAGGGACAGCGGGTTTTGGGCGCCGCGCGTGCGCAGAGTTGCCACCGCCTGCAGGTAATCACGGTAACCAAAAGCCTCAGTGAAACGATCAGCCGTCGGGTAGGAGGTATAACGGGGGCCAGACTGATTCAGCTTGCGAATCAGCGCGCCATCGAATATCACCGATGCTACGATCACTTCAGATTTGACGGTCCCCGACATGTTGATTTTCGCAATTCGATCCGGATTGAGCGGAACCGGGCGCCCCCTGCGGACGCGCTCCCGGCTTTCAATAGACTGACTGCGAAGACGACTCGCAAAGTCTGCCGGCGGGCACTTTCACGCACCGGCGGCAATCCATGGGACCAAGTGTAAATCCAGCCCGCTGACACGGGTCTTGACATACATCAAAAACCAACAACAATGCCATTTGGCCGCGTTGTAAAAGTCACCACTGTTTGCGCAACTGAAGCGCCAATCCGGTGGTGTTCTGGCCCGAGCCACGCGTTTCGAAGCTCAGATCGGCGAACAGATTCCAGTGTTTGGCGACCTCGCCGCCGATACCCAGACCGAGCAGCAGTGCATTGCGTTTGAGGGCTGAACCTTCGGTCGTAAAGCCGGTGCCGGCCAGCGCGCCGACAAAATTGGCGTCGATGCTGGCACGACGCGAGCCAAATTCGTGCAACAGGCCGATGCGCGATTCCACGGCCGCCCGACCGTCGTTGAGCGGCACCGCATGACGCAAGCCAGTCGTGCCGCTGCTGGTCGACAAACGGCTTGCCGATACGGTCAGGTCAGCCGCGCCGGCGCCACTTTCGGTGAAGCCATCGATACGGGTGCGTTGTGCCTGCACGGCGACGAAGGGTCGCAACTCGCCAGACAGGCCCGCAAAGCCGGGACGCAAACCATAACTGGCCTCCAGGTTCAGGCCCACCTCGGTGCCATCCCGATCACCCGTGGCGGTTGAGCTGACCCCGGCCAGCGTGACACCACGTTCACTGCGGTAGTTGGGGCGCCCCAGTGACAGGCTGCCGCTCATTTGCAGGGGGCCATCGGCACGCGCAGCAAACATGGCCAGCATGGGCGTACGAATGCGCGTGCTGTCAGCGCTGCCGCTGGTGCTCACGCGGCCACTCATGGCAGTAAACGCCACGCCGGCGGTCACGCCAGGGGCCAAGCCGAGCGCCACGCCGCCCACCAGGCCGGTCGCACGATAGCTCGAACCAGCCGTCTGCGCATCGCCGCCAAGCTTGCCATCCATGGCCATGCCGCGCAGCCAGACATTGCGCGACGCGCTGCCATAGGCCCCCATGGGATGGACCGCATCGCTGGCCGTGCCAGTATTCAAGGCGGCCAGACGCACACGATCAAACAGGCCACCGATGCCACCACCGCCCGCATAAGCGCGCGCGTTGAGTCCAACGTCGTGATGGAAAGCGCGTGCGATCATGGTACCGGCCATCGGCGCCGCGTTCAGCTGATCGCCGCCCCCTTGGCGCATCAAGGGCTCGACGTCCGTCGCGGCAGTGTCATCACGCATCTGCGCCGATGCCGCACTGACCAAACCCGCCATGCCCGCGGCCAAAATGATGGCCTGCGACAGCCGATACAGACGCGCTCGCCGATGCGCGCCGTGACGCACCGTCATGGATTGACTCTTCATGATGTTTCTGCCCCTTCCAAGTGAAAACATTTCCCTTGGAAAATATAGCAAGAAAAATCAATGATTATTCGATGTTCAAGAACTCATGATTGCAAACTATTGCAAGCACGCCGCGCTCCATGGCACTGGGAAAATCCACTTAGCTTGAGCGCGAAAAAAATCACGCCGACTGATACCAGCCTGGCGCCGTGCGCACCACGGTGTTTCGATGTCGCCTGTGTGACCAGCCCTTAGATGACCAAAGTCAGAAAAGCCAGCGGTACCGCGATGTACCTGACACTCGCGCTCCACGGAGCGCGAGGTCTGTGCACAGCCCGACGGAACGGCCCGACAGCGAAGCTCAGCGCTTGGACTCAGTCGCCGATTCCACGGGTGCCGGCTTGGCCTGCAGGCCGACCAGTTCTTCCTCGGTGATGTACTCGAGGACCTTGACCACCTTTTGTACACCACGCAGATTGCGCGTGATGTCGGCGGCACGATTGCCTTCGCGCTGCGTAACACGACCCATCAAAAACACCGTACCACGTTCGGTGACGATCTTGAAGGCGCTGGCATAAATGTCTCTGGCATCAATGAATGCCGCCTTGACCTGACCGGTGATGAGCGCATCGCTGGTGCGTGCCGTGAAGGCGGAAGGCGCCATCACGTCAAGTTCGTTGACCGTCGAGAGCACGTTCTCCACCCCGGCGGCAATGCCCTGAATGGCCGCCTTGGTGGCGGCATCGGGCACTTCACCGGTCAGCAGCACCTTGCGGTTGTAGCTGTTGGCATTGACATGCACACGATCGCCATAACGATCGGAGATGCGCGACTCAGCACGCAGGGTGATGGCCTTGTCGTCCGTTTGCGCACCGAGCGTGCGCCGGTCCACCGCAGCCATGGTGCCTGCGGCAAATCCGGCCGCTGCAAGCGGGAAACATGCGCTCAGTTGCGAGGCCAGGACGGCGCTCAGGACAACGGTGGCAATACGACGGCCGGTACGCGGAGTGAATGTATATCTCATGATTCTTGATCTCCCAACAAATTCCAGTCGATCCCGTCGCACAGGCAGTGCAGGGTCAACAGGTGAACTTCCTGTATGCGGGCTGTGCGGTCATGTGGCACGCAAAGATGCACATCATCCTCACGCAAAAGTTCGCCGATGGCGCCGCCGCCCTTGCCGGTCAAGGCAATGACGCGCATTTCACGTTCATGCGCAGCTTCGATTGCTGCAATCACATTGGCCGAATTCCCGGAGGTTGAGATGGCAAGCAGAATGTCACCGGGTCGGCCGAGTCCCTGCACCTGCTTGGAAAATATTTCGCGGTAGCTGTAATCATTGCCGACCGCGGTCAGAATGGAGCTGTCGGTCGTCAGGGCAATGGCGGCGAGCGGCAGGCGTTCGCGCTCAAAGCGGCCGATCAGTTCAGCGGCAAAGTGCTGCGCGTCAGCGGCCGAGCCGCCGTTGCCGCAAGCGAGGATCTTGCCGTCATTGGTGAGCGTATCCACCAGCGCCTCAATGGCGACAAGGATATATTCCGGCAAGACTTCGGCGGCACGCTGTTTGGCCAACACGCTGTCTTCAAACTGGCGGCTGATTCGGGTGAGGAGGTCCATGGGCGGATTATAGCAAGCCCTTGCCGACAACCGGACTGAACCCTTGCCTACTCTGGCGTGAAGGCATTGCGCAGCCACTCGGGCGCAGCGTCGCCCTCAAACAGAACGACATCAAAACGACAGGGCGGCCAGCGATTGCCATAATGCTGTTGCAGGTAGAGTTGCGCCGCATGCACCAGCCGGCGTCGTTTGGTGGCGTGGATGCTCGCCGCCGCACCGCCCCAGGCCCGACTCGCCCGGCTGCGCACCTCGACAAACACCAGCGTGCCGCGGTCTGCCAGAACAAGATCGAGTTCGCCGACCTTGTAGCGCACATTGCGCGCCAGCAAACGCAAGCCGGCCGCAAGCAGATGATCGAGGGCCAGTTGTTCGGTCAGGGCGCCGCGCTGCTGCAGGCTGGTTGGCTTGCCAGCGGTATTATTCAAATCAGGCTCCTTTACGTTTGCCGTTCGTCACGCAAGCGTGGACAATCCGCCATACCCGCCGCCCCACCCGGCCGCTCAACCTGACCCCGACACGCCACCATGAACCGGCCCGACATCGCTGAACAACAATTTCCGTGCGGCGCCCTCTACATGGTGGCCACACCGATCGGTAATCTGGCGGATATCACCCTGCGCGCCCTCAAGTGCCTGGAGATGGTTGACGCCATTGCCGCCGAAGACACCCGCCTGACGCGCCGCCTGCTCGATCATTTCAACATCACCAAGCCGTGCTTTGCCGCACACCGCCACAACGAAGAAGAAGTGGCGCAGCAGATCGTTGCGCGCCTGCAGGCCGGCGAGCGCATCGCCTTCCTGTCGGACGCCGGCACACCCGCCATCTCCGACCCCGGTGCGCGCCTGGCCGCTGCCGCCCATGCTGCCGGACTGCGCGTCATCCCCATCCCCGGCGTCAGTGCAGTCACCACCGCCCTGTCGGCCGCCGGTCTGCCCGAAGGTCCGTTTTATTTCGCCGGCTTCCTGCCCGCCAAACGAGGGGAATGTGACAGCACGCTGGCCACACTCGCGGGCGTCGCCGCCCATCTGGTGTTTTATGAGGCACCACACCGCATCCTTGACACCATCGACGCACTCGCCCGGCAATTCGGCGCAAACCGGCGTGTCGTGATCGCGCGCGAACTCACCAAGCTGTTTGAGTCCGTGCAGGTCATGCCGCTCGGCGAAGCCCGGGCCTGGCTTGAGCAGGACAGCAACCGTCAGCGCGGCGAATTCGTGATCGTGATTGAAGCGGGCGGCCATGTCGACCTGCCACAACAACGCGCCGAAGAAATTCTCGCCCGCCTGCTGCCCTTGCTGTCGCTGCGCGAAGCGGTTGACCTCGCCACCGAAATCACCGGTGCGCAGCGCAAGACCTTGTATGCCCATGCGCTGCAATTGAAAAACAAACCGTCAAAAGACTGAATTTTTGCATCTTCCATCAATTTGATGGAACTATGACCATGCGACGTAACTTACCATAACTTGCTCTTTTGAGCATTTTTTCGGAAAGGAATTGCATGGATTTTCTCGCCATCCGTTTTACCCGCCCTGCTCCGGCAGTCCAAGCCAAAACGACTCTCGTTAGCCCACCAGCGAAGCGGGTCCAGGAAGCAACAGCGTCGCCCTTCGATCGCCTGTGTGCGGTGATTTCGGTCGCGCCGAGGCACTTCATGCCATCTGGCACTTCCGTCATCCGCCGACCCAAAATTGCTCAGGACACCAAACAGCACGCGGGCATCGGAGTGTCGCCGACAGAAGCCCCGGACGCTTCGGCCATGCAGGCGCTGGATTTCTCGACCCCATCGAGGGTCGGCGCTCACGTACGGCCCCTCCAGACACGCAGGCTTAAGTTACCGCCTTCGGTCTCGCCCCAGCAGGCGACACGCAATGCCTTGCTCAACGAGTTGGCAAAATACCGTGAATTGAGTACCTATCTCACGCAAGCGCCGCGGCCAGGCGACGACAGCGCGTGGCAAGCTTGCCGTGACCGGTGCGCCCCGGAAATCAATCAATTCCTCAGTGCCTGTAAAGACTCGCAGCAACTTTACCGCTTTGACGCTCTGCAGGCGGCAAAAAAGGTCGTTCACTTCGTTGCACTGTGTGGCAAGGTCATGGACGAAACACATTTTGATACGGCGCATCAAATCTGTATGAGCGCTACGCTCGATGAGCAGGAAAAACTTGAACTGATCTGCGATCTGTTCTGCGCCTGTCCGGGCATTGTGCCCGCCCGATATATTGGGGCTGCTTTCAGTCGCTTGACAGGCGGGTTCGACGATGTGACCCGCAGTAGGCTCAGGTTCAAATTGTTCAACGCTTTTCCAACAAGTTTCATCGAAGATCTAGGCAACGCAGTGTTGATCTACCGAGCGCGTGAGGCCGCAGCGAAATACCTTGACCACCACAAGGCGCAGGAGGATCAGCAGGTTACAAAGAGGCTGGCGGAGTTCGCAGCCAATCTGCCAGATTGGTTAAACATTGCAGTACAGACTCCACACCACCGCGGCAAAATCAACCAACTGCGCAACACACCGCAGCCTTTGCCCCTGATGCACGCAATGGCTGCGAGACCCCATGCAGGCGCTGGCGGAGGGTCCCTGTCTTCGGGCGAGTGATTCTGCCAGTGCGTACAGGGTCTGACACCTTGAGCGGCACCGTCTTTACGGCGACGGCTGGCGCCGCGGCACCACCAGCGGTCGCAGATCGAGCAGCCCGCGCACCTGGCCGGCAACCTGTTCCGCTTCACCACGGTCACGATAAGGACCGAGCAACACGCGGAAAAGGTCACCGCCCTGCTGGATATGCAGGCGGTCGGCCAGGTCAGCCAGCTGGCCGCTGAGTTTGCTGCGGAAGTCCTCGGCGCCGACCTGATACCGGAAAGCGCCGAGCTGCAGCACAAAGCCCCCGGGCGCTGCGAGGGGCGGCACACTACCGGGTGTGCTGGCCACGGGGGGCAAGGGCGCGGCGGTCGGCGCTTCGGCCAGCGTCACCGGCGTGGCGACGGCCACCGGCCGCTCCTCCACCGCCGTAGCGGCGAGCAAAGGCGCCGGCAGCGCGTAACGCCCGGCAGCAATATCCTGTGGCAAGAGGCGTTCAACCTCCACATTGGCACTACCCGGACCGGAATAACCAAGGCGATAGGCCGCAGCAAAGGACAGGTCGATGACGCGGTCGTGCAGAAAGGGTCCGCGATCATTGATGCGCACGACCACCGCGCGACCGTTGCCCAGATGCGTGACGCGCACATAACTGGGAATCGGCAGGGTCGGATGCGCTGCCGTCATGGCGTACATATCGTAGATCTCCCCGCTTGAGGTGCGCTGGCCGTGAAACTTGCGGCCATACCACGAACCCACACCACGCTGGCGAAACGGCCGGTCAGACAGATCAGGCCGGTACTCCTGGCCAAACACGACATAGGGCCGGTTGGCTGCGCGCGCATAAGGTTCAGCGCGTGGCACGGCATCCGCAATCTGATCAAGATTGGCCGGAGCGTTGTCGCCGGGACCATCGTCCTGATAATAAGCGCCGCGGCGCGGCGTGCTGTCGGTGTCGGCCGTGCGCGGGGGCACCGACCGTGTGGTGGCCGAGGGACGTGGCGGCGCGCTGCCGCAGGCGACCAGCAGCAGGCTCAACCCGATGATCGACAGTGTGTTGCCCGCTGACCTCAAATCTGCCCTCCCGCCTGTTGCCCTCAGGTCTGCACCAGCTTGCGGTGCCGCTGAATGGTCATCAGTATGCCAGCGCCGATGCCCAGCGTCACCAGCGCTGTGCCGCCGTAACTCATGAACGGCAGCGGCACACCGACCACGGGCAGCAGACCCGATACCATGCCCATGTTGACAAACGCATAGGTGAAAAAAATCAGCGTGATGCCACCGGCCAGCAAACGCGAGAAATAACTCGGCGCATTGGCCGCAATGTACAGGCCGCGCGCGATCAGGGCGAGATACAAGACCATCAGGATCAGATTGCCGAGCAGGCCAAACTCCTCGGCGAAGACGGCAAAGATGAAGTCGGTGGTGCGCTCGGGAATGAACTGCAGATGGGACTGGGTGCCCTGCATGTAACCCTTACCGAAAAAACCGCCCGAGCCAAGCGCGATGGCCGACTGCAGGGTATGAAAGCCACGCCCGAGCGGATCGGTGCTGGGGTCGAGCAGCGTGCAAATGCGTTGCTTCTGGTAATCGTGCATGAACGGCCAGGCGACTTCGGTGGCGCAGATCTGATCCTGGGCCAGTAACAGCGCGCCGACGCCGATCAGGCCAAGCACCAGAACCGGCACGATCAGCTTCCACGACAGCCCGGCAAAATAGATCACATACAGTCCGGCGGCCAGCACCAGCAGGGCCGTGCCCAGATCAGGCTGGCGCGCAATCAAGCCCACCGGCACGGCCAGAAGGATGGCCGCGGACAGGAAGTCGCGACCGCGGATCAGGGTTTCGTGTTTGTGAAAATACCAGGCCAGCATCAGCGGTACGCCGATTTTCATGATCTCGGACGGCTGGATCACCACGCCCAGATCGAGCCAGCGACGCGCGCCTTTCTTGACCAGTCCAAACATGGCAACCGCGATCAGCAGGGCGACGCCGACGGTATAAACCGGCACGGCAAAACGCATCAGGGTCTGCGGTGGAATATTGGCAACGATCCACATCATCAAAAAAGCCGCGGCAAAATTGCGCAACTGCCCTTCGAAGCGGCCGGGAAAATCGATACCGGCGCTGTACAGGGTGATCAGGCTGAGCAGTGCAAGCAGCCCAATGATGAGCATGAGCGGCCCGTCGAATACGGCCAGATGGGTGCGCACCACCGCCCAGCGCGGCTGGGCGAACCAGCGTCGCAGACCCTGCACCAGTCCGCGTCGCAGCGGAAAATGTTGTTCAGTCATTCTGCCCCTCGCTGTTGGGCACGGCGCGGGCCTTGATGTCCTTGGCCTGGGCCTCGGCCGGCAGCTTGCCAAGCAGGTAGTAATCAAGCATGCGGCGCGCAATCGGCGCCGCGGCCTGGGCGCCAAAACCGCCGTTTTCGACCAGCACGGCCAGAGCGATGCGGGGCTGCTCCTCGGGCGCATAGGCGATGAACCAGGCATGGTCGCGCAGGCGTTCAGCGGTGCGCCCGGCCGAATATTTTTCGTTCTGCTTGATCTGGAACAGTTGCGCCGTACCGGTCTTGCCGCCGGCCACATATCCAGCGTTGGCAAAGGCGCTTGCCGAGGTGCCTTCGCGGTTCACCCCGACCATCGCCGCCCGTATCGTGGCGAGGTTCTCGGGCTTGAGGCTGATCCGGTAGCTTTCTTTGGGCACGGTGGGCGTACGCACCAGCGTCTTGCTGTTTTCCACCATCTTGACCAGATGCGGTTTCATGACCACGCCGTTGTTGGCGAGGTTGGCGACGGCATGCGCGAGCTGCAGCGGCGTATACGAGTTGTAACCCTGACCAATGCCGATGCTGATGGTTTCGCCGGCATACCACTTCTGCATTTCGGGCTTTTTGTAGTAATTACGTTTCCATTCGGTCGAGGGCAATATGCCACGCCGCTCGCCTTCGAGGTCGATGCCGGTGATCTGGCCAAAACCGAAGGGTTTCATGAAGCCGGCAATGGCATCGATGCCCAGATCATTGGCCAGCGTGTAATAGTAGGTGTCGCAGGAATCGACGATTGAGCGGTACATGTCGACCAGACCATGTCCGCCTTCCTTGTCGTCGCGGAAACGGTGATTGCCGAACATGAAAAAGCCGGGATCACGGATGGCCTGCTGCGGCGTACGTTTGCCCAGTTCGAGGGCAGCCAGAGCCATGAAGGGCTTGAAGGTTGATCCCGGCGGGTAGGTACCGGTCAGCGGCCGGTTGATGAGCGGTTTGTCGAGCGATTCGTTAAGGCCCTTCCAGCTCTCGGCATCAATGCCTTCAACAAACAGGTTCGGATCGAACGTCGGTTTGGAAACGAAAGCGAGTATGTCGCCGGTGGCCGGCTCGATGGCCACCACGGCGCCGCGCCGGTCGCCAAACGCCTCCTCGGCAACCTGCTGCAGCTTGATATCCAGCGACAGGATGAGGTTCTGGCCGGCCTGGGCATTGTTGCGCGACAGGGTACGCACGGCACGCCCGCCGGCCGTGACTTCGACCTCCTGGTAGCCGGTCGTGCCATGCAATAGCTGCTCGTAGCTCTTCTCGAGGCCTTCCTTGCCTATGTAATCGGTACCGTTGTAGTTGGTCAGCAGCTCAGTGCCGGTTTCTTCTTCGCGTTTGACCAGGCGATCGACATCACGCGCGCTGATGCGGCCGATGTAACCAATGACGTGCGAGGCAGTTTCACCGAGCGGGTATTGGCGGAACAGGCGCGCCTGAATGTCAACGCCGGGAAAGCGGTAACGACGCGCCGTGAAACGCGCCACTTCATCGTCGGTCAGGCGGGTGCGAATCGGCAGGCTTTCGAAGTTCTTCGATTCTTCCTGCAGGCGCTTGAACCGGCGCCGGTCGCGCGGTGCGATTTCCACCACGGTGGCCAGCGCGTCGATGGTGGCCTCGAGGTCCTTCACCTTGGCGGGCGTAATCTCAAGCGTATAGGCAGAATAATTGCGTGCCAGCACCACACCATTGCGATCGACGATCAGGCCGCGGTTGGGCGTGATCGGCACGATGGAAATGCGATTGTCTTCGGCCTGAGCCACATAGTCGGCATGACGCACCACCTGCAGCCAGCCAAAGCGCAGCAGCAGCACAAAAAACGCCGCCAGCACGAACATCATGCCGTACGCTGCGCGGTTGCGGAACTGATGCAGCTCGCGTTCGGTGTTCTTGAATTCGGTCACGGCGTGGCGCTCACGGGCGAATGCGGCGCGATTCGACGGGGCAACATCACAGCGGCCGGGTTTCGTCGCGGTCGACCGGGCGGCGTTGCGGCGCCAGCAGCAGATACGAGGCCACCGGCCAAAGCATTGCCATCACCACGCTTTCGGCAAACATCAACACCCCCGGGAAACTGGCACCAACGATCAGGCGCACCAGCACCGAAGCGCCCTGAGCGAGCAGGAACAGGGGGAAAACATGCACCGCCTGGGCGCGCAGTGAAAACCACAACACGCGCCGGTGCAACATGATGGCACCGTAGGAGAGCAGGGTGTAAGCCAGCGCATGTTCACCCAACAGGCTGGCATCGTGGACATCCATCAACAATCCCATGACAAACGCCAGACCAATGCCAACCTTGCGCGGCTGGTGGATGTTCCAGAAAACCAGCACCAGAGCAACGAAGTCCGGCACCCAGAACCAGTGACCCCACGGCAGGATGTTGAGCATCATCGCTGCTGCCAGCGAACAGGCGATAAACAGGCGGCTGACCGGACGCAGGATGTATTGCGGCTGATAGGCGTTGCCAGCGAAACCGGACATCAGGGATTTCCTTTCGGGCTGGCCGGCACAACAGCCGGCGCGGCACTGGCATTGGCGGCGAGCAGCACCAGCACATGGCGCAGGCGATCCACGCCGCCGAGCGGCAAACAGACGATGCGCGCAAACGAATCGACGCTATTGCGCTCAACGCTCGCGACCTTGGCCACCGCCAGGCCGGGGGGATACACCCCATCCAGACCTGAGGTCACCAGCGCGTCGCCGACTACCACATCGGCGTGCGAGGCCATGAAGCGCAACTCCAGCCCGCCCGCCGCATTGCCATAGGCGATGGCGCGCGCGCCGGTGCGCACGATCTGCACCGGGATGGCCTGGTCTTTGTCGGTCAGCAGAGTCACTTCGGCACTCAACGGGAAGGCCCGCGTGACTTGGCCGATGACCCCGGCCGCGTCGATCACCGGCTCGCCGCCGGCCAGACCAACGCTGCTACCGCGATCAATGACCACCTTGCGCACGAACGGATCGCGGGCTTCATACAGCAGTTCGGCGGCCAGCGTGGGCGTAGCAATTTTCTGGTGCAGCTCAAGCAATTCGCGCAGCCGCGCATTTTCGCTGGCCAGCTGGGCCGCGGTGGCAGCGCTCTGGCCCAGGCCGACATTGGCGCGCCGCAGGCCATCAGCCTCGCTGCGGGCGTTCGCCGCAGTGGTGAAATAATCGCCCAGATTACCGAGCAACTCAACCGGCGCCAGGACGACACGCTGCACCGGATACAACACCGTAGCGGTGGCCTGGCGCACCCATTTGAGGGTCGCCCAGCGCGCGTCGCTCACCAGCAGGGCAATCGCCAGCAGGGCAAAAAACAGCAGCCGGACCAGTGCCGAGGGGCCCTGCTTGAAAAATGGTGGCGGGTAATATTCCATGGACCGGCCAATATCCGATGATCAGGCGTTGTCAGGAGCGCGGCTGGGACGGCAGCGCCGCCAGCGCACAGACGGGCAGGCACACAGCCAGCGGGTCTCGCACCGGAGCCGGGCCGCGCCACCGGAGGGGCGCGCCGCCGCCGGAACGAATCCCCGCGCTACTCACTGGTAAAGATGCCGCCCAGCTTGTCCATGCGCTCGAGCGCCATGCCGCAACCGCGCACCACGCAGGTGAGCGGATCTTCGGCAACGATCACCGGCAGGCCGGTTTCTTCCATGAGCAGGCGGTCGAGGTCGCGCAGCAAAGCGCCGCCGCCGGTCAGCATCATGCCTTTTTCGGCGATATCGGCGCCCAGTTCGGGTGGCGTCTGTTCGAGCGCACTCTTGACCGCCGAAACGATGTTGTTGAGCGGATCGGTCAGGGCTTCGAGGATTTCATTGCTCGAAATGGTAAACGAGCGCGGTACGCCTTCAGAAAGGTTGCGGCCCTTGACTTCCATTTCCTTCACTTCGGAGCCGGGGAAGGCTGAACCGATTTCCTTCTTGATGGCCTCCGCAGTCGGCTCGCCGATCAACATCCCGTAATTGCGCCGGATGTAATTGATGATGGCTTCGTCGAACTTGTCGCCTCCGACCCGAACGCTGCCCTTGTAGACCATGCCACCGAGCGAAATGACACCGACTTCAGTGGTGCCCCCGCCGATGTCGACGACCATCGAGCCGGTGGCCTCGGACACCGGCAGGCCGGCGCCGATGGCCGCAGCCATGGGTTCTTCGATCAGGTAGACCTGCGAGGCACCGGCACCCTGGGCCGCTTCCTTGATGGCGCGGCGCTCGACCTGGGTCGAGCCGCAAGGCACGCAGATGATAATGCGTGGCGAGGGCGCAAACAGGCGCGAATCGTGCACCATCTTGATGAACTGCTTGATCATCTGTTCGGTGACGGTAAAGTCGGCGATGACGCCGTCCTTCATCGGGCGGATGGCCTCGATGTTGCCGGGCACCTTGCCCAGCATGGCCTTGGCTTCCTTGCCGACCGCCTGAATGGTCTTTTTGCCATTCGGGCCACCTTCCTGGCGGATGGCCACCACGGAAGGCTCATCAAGCACAATGCCCTTGCCGCGCACATAAATGAGCGTGTTGGCCGTGCCGAGGTCGATCGCAAGATCGTTGGAGAAATAACTGCGGAAAAATCCGAACATTGTCTTCCTGCTGACCGCTGCACCCGGGGTCGTCACGAGTTGCAGCGGCAAAGAGATCGAACCGAAAGCGGGGTGCCCCGGCGAAGGGACTCACCCTAGTCTCGCATGAATGCTTATGGTCCCGCGACGCATCAAGGGCCGCAGAAGCATGCAATGATACCTTATAATCTCTGCCTAATTCGGCCAAACGACTGGGAAAAACCATGATTTTGCGCCGATTGAACAGACTCTCCAAGGTGTTGAAAATTCAGGCAGTCAATTGACCCCAATCCGGTCACCGGCCCGCTCACCGGCTGGCGCAAGATGCTGCACGCAAACCCCAGTGTTCCGCAATATTTATCAGACTTCAGGCACCTCCGACATGTCCTTGACCCTCGCCGACGTAAACCGCATCGCGCAGCTGGCCCGCATCGAGATCTCCGGCGACGAAGCCAGTGCGACCCTACATCAGCTCAACGCCATCTTCACCCTGATCGAACGCATGCAGCAGGTTGATACCAGCGGCATCGAGCCGGTCAGTTCGGCTGTCGAGCTCATGGCACCGGCGCAACTGCGCCTGCGTCCCGACGTCGTCAGCGAAAACGATCGCCATGCCCAATACCAGCAATCGGCCCCGGCGGTGCAGGACGCTCTGTACCTCGTGCCCCGCGTGCTTTGAAACCGGTGCCCCGTCATGCATAACGCTTCCCTGCAAGAACTCGCCAGCGCGCTGCGCGCAAAAACCATTTCCAGCGTTGAGCTGACGCAACTGCATCTGGAGCGCATTGCCGCCCATGCCGACCTGAACGCCTTCATCAGCGTCCTGCCCGAAGCCTCGCTGGCGCAGGCGCGCCGTGCCGATGAGCGCCTGGCAGCCGGCGACGGCGGCCCGCTGACCGGCATCCCCATCGCCCACAAGGACATCTTCGTGACGCGCGAATGGCCCTCGACCGCGGCGTCGAAAATGCTGGCCGGCTACACCAGTGCCTTCGATGCCACAGTGGTTGAAAAACTCGGCCTCGACGCCCCCGGTGGCGCCGGCATGGTGACCCTCGGCAAGGCCAACTGCGACGAATTTGCCATGGGTTCGTCGAACGAAAACTCCTGGTTCGGCCCGGTGCTCAACCCCTGGGACAAGAGCGCCATCCCGGGCGGCACCTCAGGCGGCTCGGCCGCACTGGTGGCCGCGCGCCTGGCACCGGTGGCGACCGGCACCGACACCGGCGGCTCGATCCGGCAACCCGCCGCGATGTGCGGCATTACCGGCCTCAAACCGACCTATGGACGGGTCTCGCGCTGGGGCATGATCGCTTTTGCCTCCAGCCTTGACCAGGGCGGACCGATGGGCAAAAGCGCAGCCGACGTCGCTCTGGTGCTCAATGCCATGCACGGATTCGATGCGCGCGATTCGACCAGCCACAACCGGCCCGACGAAGACTTCACGCGTTTGCTTGAACAGCCGCTGGCCGGCCTGCGCATCGGCCTGCCGCGCGAGTATTTCGGCGCCGGCCTGACGGCTGATGTCGAACTCGCCGTGCGCGCCGCGCTGGCCGAGTACGAAAAACTCGGCGCCACGCTGGTCGACGTGTCGCTGCCGAACACCGAGCTGTCGATCCCGGCCTACTACGTCATTGCCCCGGCCGAGGCCTCGTCGAACCTGTCGCGTTTTGACGGCGTGCGTTACGGCCACCGCGCCGCGCAATACAGCGATCTCAACGACATGTACCAGAAGACCCGCGCCGAGGGCTTTGGCTGGGAGGTCAAGCGCCGCATTCTGGTGGGCAGCTACGTGCTCTCGCATGGTTATTACGACGCCTACTACCTCAAGGCGCAAAAAATCCGCCGTCTGATCGCCAACGATTTCCAGGCCGCCTTCACGCACTGCGACGTCATCATGTCGCCCGTATCGCCGACGGTCGCCTGGGACATCGGCGAAAAGGTCAACGATCCGGTGGCCAACTATCTGGCCGACATCTTCACGCTCTCAGTCAGCCTGTCGGGCCTGCCCGGCATGTCGGTGCCCTGCGGTTTCGGTGCCAAAAACCGGCCGGTCGGCCTGCAGATCATCGGCAACCATTTCTCGGAAGCGCGCATGCTCGGCATCGCCCATCAGTTGCAGCGCGTCACCGACTGGCACCAGCGCACGCCGGTGGCGTGAGCCGGCGGCAAGGCTTTCGTTAAAATTTCGAGCCGCGCGGCAACGCGTTGTTCGCATCAGGAAGAAATTTATGTCCGCAGCCTGGGAAGTTGTCATCGGTCTCGAAACGCACGCGCAGTTGTCGACGGCGTCAAAGATCTTCAGCGGTAGCTCCACGCAATTCGGTGCCTCGCCCAACAGCCAGGCAAGCGCGGTTGACCTCGCCTTGCCGGGCGCCCTGCCGGTGCTCAACGTCGGTGCGGTGGAACGTGCCATTCAGTTTGGCCTGTCGATTGGTGCGCTGATCGCGCCGCGCTCGATTTTCGCGCGCAAGAACTACTTTTACCCCGACCTGCCCAAGGGCTACCAGATCAGTCAGTATGAGATTCCGGTCGTACAGGGTGGCCAGATCAGCTTTGTGGTCGACGGCAAGCCGCGCACCATCAACCTGACCCGCGCCCACCTTGAGGAAGACGCCGGCAAGTCGCTGCACGAGGATTACCACGGCATGAGCGGCATCGACCTCAACCGTGCGGGCACGCCGCTGCTCGAAATCGTCTCCGAGCCGGAGATGCGTTCGTCGGCCGAAGCGGTGGCATATGCCAAGGCACTGCACGGTCTGGTGGTCTGGCTGGGCATCTGCGACGGCAACATGCAGGAAGGCTCGTTCCGGTGCGACGCCAACGTCTCCGTGCGGCCGGTGGGACAGGCCGAATTGGGCACGCGCTGTGAAATCAAGAACCTCAACTCCTTTCGCTTCATGGAGCAGGCCATCGACTTCGAAGTGCGCCGCCAGATCGAGCTGATCGAAGACGGCGGCAAGGTGGCGCAGGAAACCAGACTCTACGACCCGGACCGCAACGAAACGCGTTCGATGCGCAGCAAGGAAGATGCCAACGATTACCGCTATTTCCCCGACCCCGACCTGCCACCACTGTGCATCGATGCCGACTGGATCGAGCGGGTGCGTGCCACCTTGCCCGAACTGCCGGCTGCCAAACGCGCCCGGTTCATGGCCGAATACGCCCTGTCCGAATACGACGCGCTGACCCTGACCGGCAGCAAGGCCGTGGCAAGCTATTTCGAAGCAGTCGTCACCGCGCTGCCTGCGGCACAAGCCAAACTGGCCGCCAACTGGGTCATGGGTGATGTGGCCAGCGCCTTGAACACCGCCGGCATTGAAATCGGCGCAGCGCCGGTCAGCGCCGCTCAACTGGCCGTGCTGTTGCAGCGCATTGTCGATGGCACCGTCTCGGGCAAGATCGCCAAGGAGTTGTTCCGCCTCATGTGGGACGAACCGGCCAGCGCTGAAGATTTGGCAGATCGCCTCATTGAAGCCAAAGGCCTCAAGCAGATTTCCGACAGCGGGGCACTGGGCAGCATCATCGATGAAGTCATGGCCGCCAATGCCAAGTCGGTGGAAGAATACCGCGCGGGCAACCAGAAGGCTTTCAACGCTCTGGTGGGGCAGGCCATGAAAGCCTCCAAGGGCAAGGCCAACCCGCAGCAGGTCAATGCCTTGTTGCGTGAAAAACTGGATGCGCCAGCCTGATTGGTAACGCGCCGGGTCAGTGCCGGCGCGCGCCGCCCCGACCGCATCAACCGTCTTGCATCAACCGTCTTGCAGGCCGCCACCAAACCGGCTGGCGGTGTTCAGGACGAACGCGCTACTCCCGCATCCAATACACCATACCGGGCTCGATAGGCAGCGACCGCCTCGGCATGGCTGGCCAGAGCGCTGTCGCCTTGCAAGAAATCAAGGATATCGGTCAGGCCGGCAATCGACAGCACCGGAATACCATAATCCTGCGCCACCTCCTCAACGGCGGAACGCGCAGTCACCTGTTCGGCATTGCCGCCACGCTCCATGCGATCCAGGGCAATCAGCACGCCCGCTGGCGTGGCCCCTGCGGCACGGATGAGCTGCACCGATTCGCGTACCGAAGTCCCCGCCGAGATGACATCGTCAACGATGACCACGCGGCCCTGCAGAGGCGCACCGACAATGGTGCCCCCCTCGCCGTGGTCTTTGGCTTCCTTGCGGTTGTACGAAAAAGCGACGTCCCGGCCGCTCTGCGCCAGAGCCACCGCCGTAGCCGATGCAAGCGTGATGCCCTTATAAGCCGGCCCAAACAGCATATCGAAAGCGAAGCCCTGTTGCTGCTCGGCCTCAAGCAGGGTTTTCGCATAAAATTGCGCCAGTCGTCCGAGCGTCTGACCGTGATTGAACAGGCCCGCGTTGAAAAAATAGGGAGAGCGACGCCCGGCCTTGGTCGTGAAGGCGCCGAACATCAACACTCCGGCGTCGAGCGCGAACGAGACAAACTCCTGCCGTAATGGATTCAAAATTTCCCCTCTGTTGATCTGATGATCCAACGCCGCATGCCCGGCAAAAATTCGCTTGCGGCGACCCCGCAATTGGCAGGCCAACATTCTAATCCGTCCGAACCACCGAAAAGATACCCAATGGCACAATCCGCGCTACGAATAATTTCACTTAATCTCAACGGGATTCGCTCGGCCGCGAAAAAAGGCATGTTCGAGTGGCTCGCCCGACAGGACGCCGACGTCGTTTGTGTGCAGGAACTCAAAGCCCAGGCGGCCGACATGAGCGCCGACCTGCTCGCCCCGGCCGGTTATCAGGGTCACTTCCATTATGCCCAAAAGAAGGGCTACAGCGGCACCGGCGTGTACACCCGTCATGCGACCCACCAGGTCTTGACCGGCTTTGGTTCGGACGAGTTCGACGCCGAGGGCAGGCTGGTGCGCACCGATTTTGACCTGCCTTCGGGCAAATACGGTGTGCTCAGCCTATACCTGCCTTCCGGCTCCAGTTCGCCCGAACGGCAGAAGGCGAAATTCCGCTTTCTTGAACAATTCCTGCCCTACATGCAGGCGCTGCGTGCGGAAAACCGGGCCACTGGCCGCGAATTCGTGTTGTGCGGCGACTGGAATATCGCCCACCAGCAGATCGATCTGAAAAACTGGCGCAGCAACCAGAAAAATTCCGGCTTTCTGCCCGAAGAGCGCGCCTGGCTGACGCAGGTGTTCGAGCAGGCCGGTTTTGTCGATGTGTTCCGCAAACTCGACCCGCGACCCGAGCAATACACCTGGTGGAGCAATCGCGGCCAGGCCTGGGCCAAGAACGTCGGCTGGCGCATCGATTACCAGATTGCCACGCCCGGCATCGCCGACCGTGCCCATCAGAGTTCGATTTACATCGAGCAGCGCTTCTCCGACCACGCGCCACTGATCATCGACTATCGGCTCTGAGCGCCGCTCGTCGGATTGTACAGAGGCAGCACACGCGGCAGTTCGGCTTCGATTTCGCGAATACGGTTGTTGCCCGCCGGATGGCTTGAGAGCCACTCGGGTGGCGCACCACCACTGGCACGTTCCATTTTCTGCCAGAGCGTAACGCCGGCGCGGGGATCGTAGCCGGCGCGCGCGGCCAGTTCAAGGCCGACCCTGTCGGCCTCGGTTTCGTCACCACGCGAAAATTTCAGGCTGAGCATGTTGGCACCCAGGCCAAGGGCGGAATTGCCGATCTGGCCGAGGTTGAGCAGGTGCGACAACGCCGTAGCGCCGAGTTGCGTGAGCTGATCCTTGGCGATCCGTCCCCGGCTGTGTTCGAGCAGGGCATGGGCGATTTCATGGCCGATCACGACGGCCAGTTCATCGTCGGTCGGCTGCAGGTTCTTGAGCAGGCCGGAATACACGGCAATCTTGCCACCTGGCATGCAAAACGCATTGACCTGGGCCGAACCGAGCAGGTTGACTTCCCAATGCCAGGAACGGGCGCGCTCATTCCAGCGTGGTGCAATCGGCAGCATGCGCTGGGTGATGGCACGCAGCCGGATCAGGTCTGGATGATTTTCAGGTGCAAGCGCACGCTTCTGCGCAGCACCCTGCTTGAGCTGGCTGTACTGCTGCGCTGCCGAATTTTCCAGCGAATCGGCCGGCACCAGCCGGCGCAGGGTTGCGTCCACGCCGCTGGGCTTGACGGGCGCATCGCTGGCCGGTCCCTGACTCCAGGCGGGCGCAAGCAGCAACACGCACACCAGACCGGCGAGGCGGCGCAGGGCGCGGGCAAGGTACCGCTCAGAAGGAACGGTCATGAGGACTCCGGATGACATGGGCTCAGAAAAAACTCAGGACTTCGACCCCGTGGTGAACGCCGAATTCCCGTTCCAGGGGGCAATGCGTGACAACAGCAGCATGCCCGGCAGGCCGAGCACAAAACAGATCATGAAAAAATCGAGCCAGCCGGTCAGTTCGACAATATAACCCGTGCTGGCGTTGATGAAGGTGCGCGGCACGGCGGCCAGGCTGGTGAACAGGGCAAACTGGGTGGCCGTATAACGGGGATCGGTGGTCTCGGCAATGTAGGCGGTAAACGCTGCCGTGCCCAGACCGACCGCGAACGCCTCCAGGCCAATCACCAGACCCAGCACCAGCACCGACAGTCCATACTGTTCGGTCAGCCAGGCGAGCGCGGCGAAGCCAAGGATGGCGAACAGTTGCAACACGCCAAATACCCACAGGCCGCGATACACACCGGTACGCTCCAGCCAGAACGCTCCCAGCAGGCCACCCGCCAGGCTGGCCCACAGGCCGGCATTCTTGGCCACCAGGCCAATTTCGGTGCGGGTAAATCCGAGGTCGATGTAAAACGGCGTCGCCAGAGCGGTCGCCATCGAGTCGCCCAGCTTGTAGAAGAAAATGAAAGCCAGCACCAGCAGGGCGCCGCGCAGGCCGCGCCGCTGAAAAAACTCGCGCAGCGGCAGTACCACGGCGTCGCGCAGGTTCTTGGGCGGGATGCCGTAAAGCGGCGGCTCCTTCATCAACAGGGTCGTCAGAATGCCCGGCAGCATGAACAGGGCGGTAATCAGGAACACCAGCGACCAGGCCATATGGTCTGACAGGATCAGCGCCAGCGAGCCCGGCACCAGCGTCGAGAGCTTGTAGGCATTGACGAACACGGCCGTGCCTGGCGCCTGCTGGTGATCGGACAGCATTTCGCGTCGGTAGGCATCAATGACGATGTCCTGGCTGGCGCTGAAAAAAGCCAGCGCGCCGGCCAGCAGCACGATGGTGCGCAACTCGGTGGCGGGACTGAACAGGCCGAGCGCGGCGACCGCCAGCATGGCCAGCACCTGAGTGGTCAGCATCCAGCCGCGGCGACGCCCGAGCGGCATGGAAAAACGGTCCATCAGCGGCGACCAGACAAACTTCCAGGTATACGGAAAGCCAACCAGGGCAAACAGGCCGATGTCCTTGAGGTTGACGCCCTCGGCGCGCAGCCAGGCCGACAGCAGGTTGTAGAGAATGAACAGGGGCAGGCCGGACGAAAAGCCCAGCGAGATGCACATCAGCATCTGCGGCGCGAGCCAGAATCGCCAGCCGCGCGGCTCCGGAGTCAGGGCACTGCCGGCACTTCCGGCACTCATGGAATCACCGGCGCAAACTCACAGGGACAGGCCGGCGAGCGCCTGGCTGAGCACTTCCTCAGCCCGCTGCACCGCCCTGGTTTGCCAGGCGCCTGTGTTGACATAAAAACTGTCGCGCAGGGCGCGTTTGATGGCCACAGCCTGATGTGAGGTGGGATCGCCATGCTGATGCAGCCATTGATCGGCACGCCACGCATCAATAGCCTGGCGCCATGGCACGGTATCCAGATGCAGTTGCACCGGCGTACGGTCGGCCCAGGGCGTGACCGTGGCGGCCGCCTCGACCAGCGAGCCACAACGTGCCGTGCAAAATGAGCGGCTCGAAGCATGGCGCAAGCCAAACCACGACCAGGCGCGCGCCGCCTCGTGCGCGTCGTGGCCCGGATGGATCGGCCCATCCTCACCCGGAATCGACGGGCTGGCGTGAATATCGATCAAGGCGATATGGCGCTTGCCGGCGCCCCAGCGCTGCATGATGTCGAGAAAGGTGCGCGTCGACCACTCCTGCTGCGTGCCGCCATAACACAGGCCGTCGGCATGACGATACTGGCCGGCCGTGAGCGCATCGACATACGCGCGCTCACCGTATTGTTCAATCAGGCTGCTCAGGGTGGCATTGGCCGCGGCCGACAGCGGGCTGTCAAAATCAGCGCCCGCCATCAGCCAGGGGTGCAAGGCTTCATAAAGCGGCAAGGGCTCCGGCGGGGCAGCGTGATCAATGGCGTTGCAATTCAGATCAACCCCGTGTTCGTTGACGCGCCGCTGCCAGGCGAAGCCGTAGGGATCCATGGCATGCACCACCAGTACGGCGGTGCTGACCGGCAAAGCCACCAGACGCACGCGCTCGATCAGGGCAACCTGACAACCGGAACCGGCAAAACCCTCCACCCCGTGCACACCGGAAATCAGCACCAGCAGATTGCGCGCATCCTCGGGGCCGAAGAGCGCCACATCGGTGCTCAGTGCGGCGCCGTTGGGGGCAAGCGCAAAGGGATTCTCAAAACTCGTCAGCGGCACCTTGGCATGTGCCACTGCAGCCCGGAACTTGTCGCGGGCTTCCAGGTAACTCTGGGAAAAATGACGGTGAACAGGCATTACCGCTCCAGCGAGGGATGGTGCGCGACGGCGACCGGATCACACTTTACCGCATTCTCTACCGAAACCGCTGCGGCGCCCGGAATGCTCATGACATGCCGGGACGCTGCTCGCCAAACCGGAACACCGCCAGGCTGCCACGCAGATTGGGCAACCAGTTGACCTGCACGCCTTCATGCAAGGCAACCCAATCGACCACATCAAAACCGTTACGGCGCGCCAGATCGCCAAAATCGGCCAGCGTGGAAAAGCGCAAATTGGGGGTGTCGTACCACTGGTAAGGCAAGGCCTTGGTGACGGGCATGCGGCCGCGGATGATCGACAGGCGATTCTTCCAGTAGGCGAAATTGGGAAACGTGACAATGCTCTGGCGCCCGACCCGGCCAATTTCGCGCAGACTTTCCTGGGTGTGTTGCAGCATCTGCAGGCTTTGCAGCTGCAACACGGTGTCAAACGATTTGTCGTCGAACATCGACAAACCTTCCTCGAGGTTCTGCTGCACCACCGACACGCCATTGCGCACGCAGGCAAGCACGTTGCTGTCGTCGATTTCAACCCCGTAACACTTGCAGCCCTTGTGCTCCTGCAGCCAGGCCAGCAAGGCGCCATCGCCGCAACCGAGGTCCAGGACCGATGAGCCGGGGGCAATCCAGTCGGCCACGAAGGCGAGGTCGGAACGCAGGATCACACTCATGCCTGAACCTCCCTGTGAATTTGTTCAAACCAGGTGTGCAGCAGCGTGTGATAACGCGGATCGTCGAGCAAAAAGGCATCGTGACCGTGGGGCGCATCAATCTCGGCATAACTGACGCGCTTCTTGCTGTCGAGCAGGGCACGCACGATTTCGCGGCTGCGCGCCGGCGCAAAGCGCCAGTCTGTGGTGAACGAGGCGACCAGATAATTGGCCTCGGTATGCGCCAGCGCACGCTCCAGCCGGCCATCGTGCTCACGCGCCGGATCGAAATAATCGAGCGCCTTGGTGATCAGCAGATAGGTGTTGGCGTCAAAATATTCAGAGAACTTGTCCCCCTGATAACGCAGATAACTTTCAATTTCGAACTCCGCACCATAGCCGTATTGCAGGTCATCGGCGCGCAGGGAACGACCGAATTTTTCGGCCATGTCGTCGTCCGACAGATAGGTGATGTGACCGATCATGCGCGCCACACGCAGGCCACGCCGCGGCACCACACCGTGTTCGTAGTAATGCCCCCCGTGAAACTCGGGGTCGGTCAGGATGGCCTGGCGCGCAACATCGTTGAAGGCAATGTTCTGGGCCGACAGGCGTGGCGTCGACGCGATGACGATGCAATTGGCGAGGCGCTTTGGATAGCGGATGCTCCAGGCCAGCGCCTGCATGCCACCGAGGCTGCCGCCGATGACGGCGGCGAACCGGCTGATGCCCAGGCGGTCGGCGAGCACGGCCTGGGCATCGACCCAGTCTTCCACCGTAATGACGGGAAAATCGGCGCCATAGGGTTTGCCGGTATCGGGATTGACCGACTGCGGCCCGGTGCTGCCAAAACACGAGCCGAGGTTGTTGACGCCGATGACAAAAAACTTTTCGGTGTCGAGCGGCTTGCCTGGACCCACGAGGTTGTCCCACCAGCCGAGGTTGTCGGGCTCGCCGGCATAAACGCCAGCAACATGATGCGAGGCATTGAGGGCATGGCACACCAGCACGGCATTGCTGCGCGCCGCGTTCAGGGTGCCATAGGTCTCAACGGCCAGCGAGTAGTCGCGCAGCTGCGCGCCGCCGCGCAGGGGCAGCGGGCCGGCGAAATCAAACTGCTGGGCAGTGACAAAAAATGGTGAAGGCATCAAACACAAACCCGACGTGTGGCTGGAAGACGCGTCGGGTGAGGGGCGCTTCGCTTTAGCCGTATTTATTCCGGATGATCGTTGGCCCGAACAAATTCAGGCCACAACCCGGGCGCCCGCAAGCTGTTTTCCGCGCGTGGGGTGCATTCTTCGCACGCGGCGGAAACAATTCAAATCGGCGCGTTGATGAGAGTAGCCCAAGCGTGGGCCAGCGTCAAACGACCCGTCACGTTGGTCCGTAACGCAATCTGCCCGGCATGCCGCACCCCGTTCTGGGTCAGCACCGCCGCGAGATCCCCGCCGAACCCGGCCACGGTCAGGCGGCCATTGAGCCTTGATGGGCTTGTCGGTCAGCCAGGCCTGACGCGGCGGACCACGCTGGTGCTCAGAGCGCCACCAGCTTGTGCAACAGCACTTCGATGCGTGCCGGTTCCGAGGCAGCGAGAATCTTCTTGACCTGGGCGGCACACGCCTTCGAATTGCTGCGCAGAATCTCCTGCTTGACCGCCAGGATTTGCGCCGGATGCATGGAAAACTGCCGCAGGCCCATGCCCAGCAGCAGTCGCGCCATGGCCGTGTCGCCAGCCATTTCGCCGCACACCGACACCGGAATGCCGGCACGCCGGCCAATCTGAATGGTCTGGGAGATCAGATACAACACCGCCGGATGCACCGGGTCATACAGATGCGCCACACTGCTGTCGGTGCGGTCAATGGCCAATGTGTATTGGATCAGGTCGTTGGTACCGATCGACAGAAAATCGAGCCGCTTGACGAAGGTCGACAGGCTCAGTGCGGCGGCCGGGATTTCAATCATCCCACCGATCTGGATGTGTTCGTCAAATGCCACGCCGCGCTCGCGCAACTGCCCCTTGGCCTGCTCGATGAGGTTGAGCGACTGATCAATCTCGTGCACATGGGCGAGCATGGGCAACAACAAGCGGACCGTCCCAAAGGCCGAGGCGCGCAGAATGGCGCGCAACTGCGTGAGAAACATATTCGGTTCGGTCAGACAGTAGCGGATGGCGCGCAGGCCGAGGGCCGGGTTGGCGCTTTCGTTGCGGTCCTCGTCATCGTCGTCGAGCGGCTTGTCGGCGCCGACGTCGAGGGTTCGGATGGTCACCGGCCGACCGGTCATGGCGGCCACCACTTCGCGATAGGCGGTGAACTGCTGCTCCTCGTCAGGCAGCTTGCCCCCAAGGTTCATGAACAGGAATTCGGTGCGATACAGGCCGATGCCCATCGCGCCGACATCGTTGGCCATCTCGCAGTCGCCCGGCAACTCGATGTTGGCGAACAGCTCGACCGGCACTTCATCGACGGTGCGTGTCGGCATGCCGCGCAGGCGGCGCAGGCGCTCGCGGGCAAATTCGAGGTCACGACGCTTGAGGCGATACTCCTCGAGCACAATCGGGCTCGGATCGACCACCACCACGCCGGCGTCGCCGTCGATGATGATGTATTCATCCTGACGGATCAGGCGGCCGGCATTGCCCAGGCCGACCACCGCCGGAATGTCAAGACTGCGCGCGAGGATGGCGGTGTGCGAGGTCGCGCCTCCCAGGTCGGTGATAAACCCACCGAACAGACGCTTTTTGAACTGCAGCATGTCGGCCGGCGCGATGTCGTGGGCCACGACGATCATTTCATCCTGACCCGGCGCCGGCTCGGGAAACGCATTCGCCGTGCCGGTGAGCACCTTGAGCACACGCTCAACCACCTGCTCAACATCGGCCTTGCGGCTGGCCAGATACGGGTCTTCAATATCCTCGAACTGTTGCACGGCGGCGCGCAGCTGCGTGGTCAGCGCCCACTCCGCGTTATAACGGCGTTCGCGCACCAGCTGGGCGGGCTGCTCGGAGAGCAAAGGATCCTGCAGGATGAGGCGATGCAACTCGAGCAGCGCGGCAAACTCGGCCGGCGCGTCGGCAGGCAGATGGGATTCGAGGGCGCGCAATTCCGCCACGACGAGATCGACCGCATCCCTGAAACGGCTGACCTCGGCCTCGATCTGATCCGGACTGACCAGATAATGCACCACCTCGAGGGCGGCGGGCGCGAGCAGATGCGCACGGCCGATAGCGATGCCATGGGAAACCGGGATACCGTGCAATGCGAAAGACATCGTGCTTGGGGTCCAGTCGAATCGTGGTCGGGTTCAGTGCTGCCGCCGCCCCTTAAGGGCATGCGGATGGAATATGTTATTCGGCTTCGTCGAAGCGTGCCGCGATCAGGGCGACCAGCGCCTCAATGGCCTCATTCTCGTCGCTGCCATTGGCCTCCAGCATGACGGTAGAACCCTTGCCGGCCGCCAGCATCATGACCCCCATGATGCTCTTGGCATTGATGCGCCGGCCATTACGGCTCATCCAGATCTCCGACTGATACTTGCCAGCCAGCTGGCTCAGCTTGGCCGAGGCCCGCGCATGCAGGCCCAGCTTATTGATGATGGTGCATTCGCGCTGTTGCATCGCTAGGATCCGGTATGGAGAGTTGCTGGTTTTGGGGCGCCTGAGACGCAATTTTCATGACGCCCGCACTGGCGCCACTCATGGCTTTTTCGACCAGCGCGGAAAGCTCCGCACTGCTGCGATAACTGAGCGCCCGCAACAGCATGGGCAGATTGGCACCGCACAAGACCTCGGCGTGCGCACCGCGCGCCAGTTGCGTGGCGACATTGGCAGGCGTCGCGCCAAACAGATCGGTCAGCACCAGCACACCGTCGCCACTGTCGAGGCTCTCGAACAGGCGACGTGCCTGCACCAGCACGGCGGCCGGTTCGGCGTTCGGCTCGACATCGATCGCGGCCGTGTGGTCACAGTGATGCGGATCGCAGCCATACACATGGTAGGCACAATCGAGCAGGGCCTGCGCAAACGGCGCATGGGCAATGACCAGCAATCCAATCATGGCGTAGCCTTTACGGCAAGCTCAAGGGCATCAATGAACATGGCGGCAACATCAAAACCGGTTTGATCGGTGATTTCCTGAAAACAGGTGGGACTGGTGACATTCACTTCAGTCAGATGATCGCCGATCACGTCAAGGCCGACAAGCAGCAAACCGCGTTTCCACAGTTGCGGACCGAGTGTAGTGGCAATTTCAAGGTCGCGTGCAGACAGGGGTTGCGCGCGACCAACACCACCAGCGGCCAGATTGCCGCGCACCTCCGTACCCTGCGGTATGCGCGCGAGCGCAAACGGTACGGGCACGCCACCGATCACCAGCACGCGTTTGTCGCCATCCTTGATGGCCGGGATGTAACGCTGTGCCATGATGGTCGAAGTGCCGTTGCCGGTCAGGGTTTCGACCACGGAACCCAGATTCAGTGCGTCGTCGCGCACGCGAAAAATGCCGCTGCCCCCCATGCCATCAAGCGGCTTGAGAATGATGTCGCGGTGTTCTGCATGAAACGCCAGCAATCGGCCCTTGTCGCGGCTGACCAGGGTGGGCACGGTGAATTGCGGAAACTTCGCAATCGCCAGTTTTTCGTTGTGGTCGCGGATTGCCGCCGGCCGGTTGAACACCCGTGCGCCCTGCTGCTCGGCCAATTCGAGCAGATACGTGGAGTAGATGTACTCCATATCAAACGGCGGATCCTTGCGCATGATGACCGCATCAAAACCGGACAGGGGCTGATCCACGGGCTGATCCAGCACATACCAGTCATTCTTGCCGGTCAGGTGCAGACGCCCGGCGCAACCCGCGATCACCCCCGTCGGCAGGCGCGTGAGATCGCCCTGTTCCATAAACCACAGGTGATGGCCGCGACGCTGGGCCTCGCGCATCATGGCGAAGCTTGAATCCTTGTAGATCTTGAAGCCGTCCAGCGGGTCGGCAATGAAAGCAATGTCCATGACGGGAAAGTGGCCCAGAGTCGATACGTTCGATAAACCTGCTCAGTAGACCTCGGGGTTGGGATCGGTGCGTTCGAGTTCCAGCGACGCCGCCAGCAAGGCCAGGCGCGCCACCACCCCATAGGCATAAAAGCGGTTCGGCGCGGCGCTGGAACGCTGGCCAGGATCGGGCAGATTACAGCTCGCAGCAAACGGCAGCGGCACAAAATGCGCCCCCGGCGCGTTCAGGTTCTGGTCAATGCCACGGTCCGAATGCACACGATAAAAACCACCGACCACATAACGATCGATCATGTACACCACCGGCTCGGCCACGCCGGCTTCAACCGTCTCGAAGGTGTGCACGCCTTCCTGGACGATCACCTCGCTGACCTCCAGGCCCTCCTTGACGACGCTCATCTTGTTGCGCGCCTTGCGGTTGAGGTTTTTCACCTCGGAAGCATCCTTGACGCTCATGATGCCCATGCCATAGGTGCCGGCATCGGCCTTGACGATCACAAAGGGGGTTTCCTTGACGCCGTATTCCTTGTATTTCTTGCGGATCTTGGCAAGCACCGTGTCGACCTGCGTGGCGAGGCACTCTTCGCCGGTGCGCTCCTGAAAATTGATCTCGCCGCAGACGCCAAAGTAGGGATTGATCATCCATGGATCGATGTCGAGCAGTTTGCCAAACTTCTTGGCCACGTCGTCGTAGGCGGAAAAATGTTTGGACTTGCGCCGTACCGACCAGCCCGCATGCAGCGGCGGCATGATGAACTGCTCGTTGACGTTTGCGAGGATCGCGGGGGCGCCGGCCGACAGGTCATTGTTGAGCAGCACGGCGCAGGGATCGAAATTCTTCAGGCCCAGACGCCGTCCGGACGGGCCGACACGCTCCAGCGGTTCAAGCGTCAGGAAATGACCATCAGGGAGTTCAACGCGCGTCGGCTCGGTGATCTCGGGATTGAGCGAGCCCAGCCGCACATTCAGCCCGGTCTGGCGCAGGATGGCCGACAGGCGCGCGACGTTCTGCAGATAAAACATGTTGCGCGTATGGTTTTCCGGAATCAGCAACAGGTTGCGCGCATCCGGACAGATCTTGTCGACCGCAGCCATGGCGGCCTGCACGGCCAGCGGCAGCACCTCGGGCGAGAGATTGTTGAAGCCGCCCGGAAACAGGTTGGTATCGACCGGCGCGAGCTTGAAGCCGGCATTGCGCAGATCCACCGAGCAGTAAAACGGGGGGGTGTGTTCCTGCCACTCCAGCCGGAACCAGCGCTCAATGGCGGGGGTGGCGTCGAGAATGCGACGCTCAAGGTCAAGCAGCGGACCCGACAGGGCGGTAACGAGATGGGGAACCATACTAGCCTCAAATTGAATCCATCGCCGCAAGGCCGGCGCGACGAAAAGCCCGGCAGATTCCAGGCAGGATGGTCTTAGATTGTATCGGGAAACGCGGCGCTGGACGGATTTTTGCCCGATTTCAGGGTATTTGGGGACCGTCGTCGGGAATTAAAGGCCGTCCGCCCGCGTCAACGCGACATTTTGCAGAGGGGCTGCCACAAAAAAAGAGGCCGACAGGTAAACCTGCCGGCCCGGGGTTTCGTGTGAAACCCGAAAAACTTCTGGAGAGAGAACAACCGATAAAACGCCAAACGAACTGCGCTACAAAAAACATGCTGCATGACATCAAACCAGACCAGCCACGGTCAGGCTGCCCAAGCAGCCTGCCGGAACAGCCCAGATCAACTGTGGTACGCGGATTCGCCGTGCGAGGTGATGTCCAGACCTTCGCGCTCGTCTTCTTCCGAGACACGCAGGCCAATCAACAGCTTGACGATCAGGAAGGCAATCACCGAAACCACGGCCGACCAGACGACCGTCACGAGAACTGCCTTGAACTGAATCCACACTTGCGCGGAGATCGAGAACTCGGCAGCGCTGATGACCTTGCCGGTTACCCAGTCAGAGACGTAGCCCGGGCCGCCCAGCGAAGGCGAGTTGAACACGCCGGTTGCGAGGGCACCCAGGATACCGCCGAGGCCGTGCACACCAAACACGTCGAGCGAATCATCAACACCATGCAGGCGCTTGAGGCCATTGACACCCCACAGACACACCACACCAGCGAGCAGACCGATGACCAGGGCGCCCATGACACCGACGTTGCCGGCGGCGGGGGTGATGGCAACCAGACCCGCCACGGCACCGGAAGCAGCACCCAGCATCGACGGCTTGCCCTTGCTCATCCATTCAGCGAAGCTCCAGGCCAGTACCGCCGCAGCCGTCGCCAGAAAGGTGTTCATGAATGCCAGAGTGGCGGAGTTGCCGGCTTCGAGGGCCGAACCCGCGTTGAAACCGAACCAGCCCACCCACAGCATCGAAGCACCGATCATGGTCATGGTCAGGCTGTGCGGCGCCATCGCTTCCTTGCCGTAACCAACCCGCTTGCCCATCATGATGGCACCGATCAGGCCAGCCACACCGGCGTTGATGTGCACCACGGTACCGCCGGCGAAGTCGAGAGCACCCCACTGCCAGATCATGCCGGCCTTGGCGTTGGTGGCGTCCACCACGGCAGCCGAGGTATACGCATCGGGTCCCATCCAGAACCAGACCATGTGTGCGATCGGCAGGTAGCTGAAGGTGAACCAGAGCGCCATGAACAGCAACACCGCCGAGAACTTGGCGCGCTCGGCGAATGCGCCGATGATCAGGCAACAGGTGATGGCGGCGAAGGTAGCCTGGAAAGCGGCAAAGATGATTTCCGGAATCGGCGTGTTCTTGCTGAAGGTCGCCGCCATGGCGAACGAGCCGTCCGCCGGATTGAACAGCCCGGACAGGAACAGTCGATCAAAACCACCGATATACGCATTGCCTTCGGTAAATGCCAGACTGTAGCCATAGATGCACCACAGCACGACGATCAGCGAGAAGGTGACGAACACCTGCATGAGGATCGAGAGCATGTTCTTGCTGCGCACCAGGCCACCATAGAACAGGGCCAGACCCGGCACGGTCATCATGATGACCAGCAGGGTGGCAACGAGCATCCACGAGATATCGCCTTTGTTAGGCACCGGCGCGGCAGCAGCAGGGGTAGCAGCAGCCGGCGCCGCATCAGGAGCTTTTGCATCAGCGGCTTTTGCCGGTTCAGCGGACGCCGCGGTTGCGGCAGGTGCCGCCGTTTGCGCCAAGGCGACTGGCGAGAAGGCTGGCGCCAGCAGCAAGGCGCCGGCTGTGACCAGGATTGCGAGAAACTTTTTCATTATTGAGCTCCCGTTGTTTACAGCGCGTCTTTGCCGGTTTCACCGGTGCGGATGCGAACGACCTGCTCGAGGTCGTAAACAAAAATCTTGCCGTCACCAATCTTGCCGGTGCGGGCCGTGCCTTCAATCGCCTCGATCGCACGCTCGACCAGATCGTCGGCCACGGCAGCTTCGATTTTCACTTTAGGCAGGAAGTCCACGACGTATTCAGCACCGCGGTACAGCTCGGTGTGGCCCTTCTGGCGTCCAAACCCTTTAACTTCCGTGACAGTAATGCCCTGTACGCCGATGCCTGAAAGGGCCTCACGTACCTCGTCAAGCTTGAACGGCTTGATAATGGCGGTGATGAGTTTCATGGTTAGCTTCCTTGATGAGGTTCGCGGCGCGACGCCTGCCGGGGCAACGCGCGCCGCCTGCTTTCAGTGGATTTAGAAGGTCTTGCCGAGCGACAGCACCAGACGGCTCGAACCGAGGTCCTTGGCAAATGCGTTCTGGTACGGCTGGCCGACACCACCCTTGGCATTGGTGCCAATCGCAGCGGCGGTGACGACGTAACCGGAGATGTCCTTGGTGATGGCGAGCTTGTAGTCGGCGTACGAGGCGGCGCCGAAGTTCTTCACACTCTGATGACCATAATGGGCCTGGAAGCCGTAGCCGCTGCCGAGGTCAAAGGCGGCGGTCAGGTCAAAGTAGCCACTGCCATGGCTGTTGGCGTAGCCAAACAGGTTGCCGGTCGACTGCGAATACTTGGCGGTCACGGGGCCGTAGGTCAGAGCGCCATACAGTTCAGTGGTATTGGCGCTGACAAAACCGGCCGGGTAGGTACCAGGATAGTAGTAATACAGGGCACCGACGTCATAACCCAGGTCGCCAACCGCGCCCTTGTAGCCACCGTAAAAGTCCATTTCGATGCCGCTCGAAACAGCGCCTGCGCCGCCATCGGAGAGCCAGCTGATGTTCGAGTTCCAGTTGCCGACGTAAAAGCCGCTCGAATGGGCGAGGTCAAAACCACCCTGAATGGCGGCTTTGCGGTTGGTCTGGCCAATGCCGCGGTAAATGTATTCAGAAGCGAGCGCGACGTTGCCGGTCACCGTGTAGGGCGAAGCCGGGGCCGCAGGGGCGGCCTGAGCCATGGTGATGGAAGGCAAGGCGGAAAAGGCCGCCAGCAGACTTGCCACGATGATTTTCTTTTGCACAATAATCTCCCGATTTAAGTTAAAGGTTGCCGGGAAACCTTTAGCAATCTCTGTGCCATATCAACTAAAGGGCAGAAACGGCAGGGGGGGGCACGGGCATGCCCCGAAAGGAAGTAGATTCCCCGACAATCCGCCCCAGATCGAGGCACGCACCACGGCATGGCCCCAATTTCGCGCCCCGACATGGTGCAAAGCCGCGCCGCGCATGCCCCGCCACGGTGCCAATTCAAGGTGCTACACTGGGCAGATCTCTGATACTAATTTTTTCGACCCTCATGCAAGCCACCGACATCCTCAACGAGATGCAAAACCGGCTCAGCCAGTTGCTGGCCCAATCCCCGGCGCGCGACATCGAGCAGAATCTGCGCGCGCTCATGCAGCAGGGATTTAGCAAGCTCGACCTGGCCACGCGCGAGCAACTCGACCTGCAGACCGAGTTACTGGCGCGCACCCGCGCCCGCCTGTCGGAACTCGAGACGCGCATTGCGGCGCTCGAAAACCAGGCGACACAGGCCAACCCGCCCGCAGCCCGCCCCTAAAACATCAATCACAGGAGTTTTCATGTCTTTCTTGAACAGAGCCGCGTTCGCCGCCCTCACACTTGGCCTGACTCTGAGCGCCCCGCTGGCGCAGGCACAAACCTATCCGTCGCAAGCCATCCGCATCGTCGTGCCCTTCCCGCCGGGACAGGCGGCCGACCTGTACATGCGCCTGCTGGCCGAACGCCTTACCCCACGTCTGGGCCAGACTGTTCTGGTCGACAATCGTGCCGGCGCCGGCGGTGCGATCGGCATGCAATACGTCACCACGCAAAAGCCGGACGGCTACACCCTCCTGATGGGCGGCAGCGGCTCGATGTCGATCGCACCGACACTGAGTCCGAGCGTCATCAAGTACGATCCGGTGAAAGACTATGAACCGATCGCCGCGCCCGTGGCCGTGGCTCAGGTGTTTGTGGTTTCGCCCAATTCACCGATCAAATCGGTGCAGGACCTGATCGCCAGCGCGAAACAGAAGCCCGGCGCGGTCACCTACGCCAGCTCCGGCGCGGGGACGACCCAGCACCTGTTTGTCGAACAATTCGCCTCGCAGGCTGGCGTCAAGCTGCTGCATGTGCCCTACAAGGGCAGCGCACCGGCACTGACCGACCTGATGGGCGGGCAGGTGGTCATGATGTCCGACACCATCACCGCCCTGCTGCCGCAGATCCAGGCCGGCAAGATCCGTCCGATCGGCGTGACCTCGGCGCAGCGCTCACCCTTCATGCCGGATGTGCCGACCATTGCCGAGCAGGGTCTGCGCGGCTTCGAAGCGGTCGGCTGGATCAGCGTGCTCGCCCCGGCCGGCACGCCCGCCGCCATCGCCGACCGTCTGCACAATGAGATCGCCACCATCATGGCCGATCCGGAAACGCGCAAGAAGGTGCTCGACATGGGCCTCATCGAAATGAACATCCCGCGCAACAAAGTGCGCGACTTCGTCACGGGCGAACTGGCCAAGTGGAAAAAAGTCATCATCGACGCGCAAGTGCCGATCAACTGAGCAAGCCTCGCCGGGAGCAGCCATCATGACCGACGCGCGCCGCAAACGCCTCGAAGACACCCTCTCGGGCAAACAGCCTGATCGCGTGCCGGTCAGCGCGTGGGGACATTTTTTCCGCCATGAAACCAGCGCCGAGGGGCTGGCCGGCATCATGCTCGATTTTTTCGAGCGTTATGACTGGGACTACCTTAAGGTGCATGCGCGCGCCAGCTACCATGTCGAGGGCTGGGGTTTTGAATACCGGCCGTCGCACGACGCCGCCGTGGCGCATGCCTGCACCGCCATGCCGGTGCATCAGGTGGGCGACTGGCGCACGCTGAGGCCCTTGTCGACCGACACACCGGCCCTGCAGGAACAGCTGACCGCCGTGCGCCTGATCAAAAAGGGGCTGGCTCCCGGCGTGCCGTTGATCATGACGGTGTTTTCGCCGCTCGACATCGCCGAGAAGCTGCTCGACCGCAATGCTGCGCTGCTCAAGAGTCACATTGAAGAGGATCCTGCCGCCGTCGAAGCCGGCCTGGCGGCCATCGCCGACACCTTCGCGCGCTTCGTGCGCCTGCTGGTGGCCGAGGGTGTCGATGGCCTGTTCTTCTCCACCAAGTGGGCCAACAACGTCAAGCTCAGCGCCGAACAGTATCAACGCTTGGTCAAACCCTACGACCTGCTGGTGCTCAACGAAGCGCGCTCGCTCTGGTGCAACATGCTGCATCTGTGCGAAGACGAAATCCAGCTGGCCGCCATGGCCGATTATCCGGTTCAGGTATTTCACTGGGACGCTTACGCCGGCCACAACCCAAGTTACCACGAGGGCCAGGCGACGCTCGGCCGCACGGTCGGCGGCGGTGTCGATGCCCGCACCCTCGCAAACGGCACGCCCGAAGACATCATCAACCGCGCACGCGGCACCATCCGCAATGCCCAGGGCCGCAATCTGCTGCTCGGCCCGGGCTGCTCGGTTCAGGTGGCCAAGACCTCCGATGCCAACCTGCGCGCGCTGCGCGCATCGGTTGAACTCGACGACTAGCGCACAACGGCCCGCCGCGCCCTAAGCCGGCTGCGCCGCCCCTTGATACTTGCCGTAAATCTCGTAGACCGCCTCGCGGTAATACTGATCGAGCAAGGTTTCATCCACCATCCGGCCTTCACGCCGGCCGCGTTCAAGCACCGCGCCGAGGATGGTCTGGCGGCGTGAGCTCTGTTCGGCGAGCGCACGACGCGCCAGCGTGGCCCGCACCGCGGTGGGCCAGATTGCATCGACGGTGGCGCGTTCCGGACCGGTATTGAACAAGGCCGGTGGCCGATCACCCGCCTGCGCAGCGAGATGTGCACGGCGCAAGCCGCTGGCCGGGGTATCGACCGCTCCCCGATCGTCAAACACCACGCCATACACGGCGGTGGCACGCGCCGGCGTCACCAGACCGGCCGCCAGGTCCCGTTCGATGCGCGCCAGTTCGCGCAGCCAGGGGGCGCCGATGCCGCCACCCGCCGGCGTCGTGATGCGCACCACATCGCCGCGCTTGAGATGCAACACATTGATCTTGCCGATCGATTGGGCCTGCGGCGTATCAGGATTGACGATCACCTCACCGAGCCGGCCGGCCTCACCGCCCGACAAACCCCAGGGCCGCAACAGAAAACGGTTCATGCCACGCACCGTCATCATGGTTTCGAGCCCGGTATTCTCCAGCTCCATCACCACCGCCGCGCCGCCCTGCCACTGGCCAGCCGCCTGCGAATCGGGCAACAGGCCATAACGTCGCACGCGCATCACGGTTTCAATTTCATTGAGCTCGGCCGGCACCGTCTTGAGACTGCCAAAGCGGGTGTCGACGCCGTCGATGCCGTCCATACCACGACGTGCGCCGCTGCCGCCGCAGATCGGGTTGTAAACACTGACGCGCTTGCGGCCGGTCAGCGGATCCAGCGCGCTCACGACGATGATGCCGACCATGCCCGAGCCGGCTGCCGCCAGACGCTCGGGCAGGGCCTGGTTGAGGCAAGCGAGAATCACATCATAGGTGCGCGTGCTCGAGGCCACGCGGGAACCACCGGCAGCAGGAAACTCGGCGTTGATGATGGTGCCGCGCGGCGCCTCGACATGAATGGGCCGCAGCATGCCCGCATTGCGCGGCGTTTGCGGCGCGGCGCTGAGGATGAAATAAATCATCGCCTGCACCAGATACGGATGCGCCTGCTTGCCACAGACAAAGTTGTACGCCACAGGCACCTGGGGGTCCGTGCCCTTGAAATCAAGCCACAGATCGGAGCCGGACACGCGCATCTCTAAATTGATGTTGATCAGGTGATCGGCATCGGCGCCTTCGATGTAGTCGGCAAACTGGTAGGCGCCATCGGGAATGGTGGTGATGACCTCGCGCGCCTTGGCCTCGGCAAAATCGAGCACCGCATGCTGGCCCTCGCGTACTGTAGCGGTACCGTAGCGCTGGCACAGCCCGGACAGGCGCCGGTCCATGCTCGAGAGCGCCGTGATCATGGCCTTGAAGTCGCCCCAGATCTCGTCGGGCAAACGGCTGTTGTCGAGAAAAATGTTCTTGATGGTTTCGTTGAGCTTGCCGGCCTCGTAGATCTTGGTGAGGCGGATGCGCAGGCCTTCCTGAAAAATCTCGCTGAACGCCGGCGAGATACTGCCCGGTACGGCGCCGCCAATGTCCGAGGCATGCACGAAGGACCACGCATACGCCATCAGCTCATCGCCGAAAAAGATCGGCCGGATCATGGTGACGTCCATCAGGTGGGTCACCAGACCCTCGGTCGAGAACGGATCATTGGTGACAAACACATCACCGGGCCTGAGCTGTTCACGGTCGATCAGCGCCAGCGTGGCCTGCAGCGGCGTGCCGATGAAAGCATGCACGCCGGATTGCGAGGGATAGGCAAAAATGTCACCCTCGGGCGTGGCCAGGGCGCACTGATAATCCTGAATCAGCTTGACGAAAGTGGTGTGGGCCGTGCGATGCAGGGTTGCCGAGGCCTCTTCGACGATGGCAACAAAGCGGTTGTTCATGATTGCGGTGCGTACCGGATCCATCTCAGATCTCCTTTTCCAGCAGCAGGTTGCCATCGCCATCGGCGCGCGCCGTGAAACCGGGCGGCACAAGAATGGTGGCAATGTCCTGTTCAATCAGGGCCGGGCCGGGGACCGGCTGGCCCACGGCCAGCACATCGCGCCGATAGACCGGCGTGTCGGTATAACGCTGGCCACCGACCTGAATGGTGCGGCTGGCATAGGCGCTGCCCGCCGGTTTGCCGGCCGTGCCACGCGTGCTGCCGGCGCGTGGCGCCGGTAAGGCACCGCGCACGCGCACACGCAACTCGGTAAATTCCACCGGCGCCAGCCCATCCGAGAAGGTATACAACCGCTGGTGCTCGGCATGAAAAGCCTGGCAGGCGGCGTCGAGGTCGCCGTCCAGACCGACGGCATCGGGCAGGCGCACGATCAGCTCGAAGGACTGGCCGCGATAGCGCATCTCGGCGTTGTATTCAAACTGCACATGCGTCAGTTCAGCCGCATCCACCTGGCCGTTGAGCCAGGCCTGGCCGGCCTCGCGCAGTTGCGCGAAGATCGAGCGCAGATCAGCGCCGGTCAGATTCTTGCCCAGCACGGTCGAGACCGCATCGTGCACCAGTTCGGTCACGACACCACCCAACGCGCAAAACACCGAGGGCACCCCCGGCACCAGCACGCGGCGGATGCCGATTTCCTCAGCCAGCAGCGGCGCGTGCAGCGCGCCATTGCCCCCAAAAGCAACCAGGGTCAGTTCTTCCGGATCAACGCCATGTCGCGCCAGATAGGGCAGCACGCTGGCCACCATGTTGGAAGTAGCCACCGTGATGCACGCTTCGGCAGCGGCATCAAGATCGAGCGACAGCGCATGGGCCAGCGGCAACATCACCGCCTCCGCCGCGGCGCGATCAAGCGCCATGCGGCCGCCAAGAAAATTGTCGGCATTGAGATACCCGGCAATCAGATACGCATCGGTGACGGTGGGCAGATTGCCGCCCCGGCCAAAACAGGCTGGCCCGGGAAACGCTCCAGCGCTGCGTGGCCCGACGTGCAACATGGTGCCATCGAGATTGGCGATCGACCCGCCACCAGCGCCGATGGCCTCGATTTCGGTGACCGGCATCATGAGCGGAAAATCGCCCACCTCGGCATGACTCGATACGCCAGGCTGGCCATCGATCAACAGGGACAGATCGGTGCTTGTGCCGCCCATGTCCATGGTCAGCAGCAAGCGCCCGGCAGTCTTGCCCAGATGCTGGGCCGCGGTGACGCCCGAAGCCGGGCCCGAGAGCAGGGTATGCACCGGAAACGCCATAGCATCGCGCGCCGACATGGCGCCGCCGTTCGAGCGCGTCGTGAACAGTTTCACATTGGCCAGACGTGAATCCAGATAACGCTCGATCTGGCCGATGTAACCACGCATGCGCTGTTTTACATAGGCATTGAGAATGCACACCATGGCGCGTTCATACTCGCCCGCTTTGGGCCAGATATCGCTCGACAGACTGACATCGAGATCGGCAAACTCGGCCGCCAGCAGATCGCGCGCGAAACGCTCGTGCGCGGCGTTGCGGTAACTGTGCATGAAGGCTATCGCCACGCCCTGTGCACCGGCGGCGCGGGCCGCACGCGCTGCGGCGCGCACCGATTCGACATCGAGTGGTGTGAGCACCGAGCCATCGGCGGCAAGACGCTCGCTGATCTCGAACACATGCTGGCGCGCGATCAGGGGCGCACTGCGTTTGGCAAACAGGTTAAGCTGGCCGGGCAGGCGCAGACGCGCCAGTTCGAGCACGTCCTTGAAACCGCTGGTCGTGAACAGGGCAATGTCCGGCCCCGAGCGCTCGATCACGGTGTTGGTGCTGACCGTCGTGCCATGCATGACAATGACCGCCTCGTCGGGCTCCGGTGCGAGCAACGTCAGCACTTCCTCGAAACCGGCACGAAATCCTTCCGAAAAATCGTGTGGCGTCGACGGCACCTTGACACTGACAATGCTCTGCTCGGCGCCCCCGCCGACATCGCGCCAGGCGGCGAAGTCGGTAAACGTGCCGCCAATATCTACTCCGATTCTCAACATACTTTCCTCTGCTTACTGTGCTTGTACTACTGAAGGGTAGGGGTCGGCAACAACCGGCGGCCGATGCACGCCAACCTCGGGCAATTCATGAAGCCAGCGCTCCATCTCAACCAGGCAGGACATGGCAATCGGCCCCTGTGCCAGACGCGAAGTGCCGCGGTCGATGGTCAGCACATTGGGGTTGCCATGCCGGTCCAGGCCGAGCGGCGTCTGCGGGTCGTACCAGGCCCCGGTGGCCAGCTGGATGACGCCGGGCATGACCATGTCGGACACAAGAGCGCCCGCCAGCACCTGACCGCGATCATTGAAGATGCGCACCACATCGCCGGCTTCGATGCCGCGCGCCTGCGCGTCGCGCGGGTGCAGGGTCACCGGCTCACGATCCTGGATCTTGGACGCCTTGCTCGGCCCTGCCGCATCCATCTGTGAATGCAGCCGGTGGCGTGGCTGGTTCGAAATCATGTGCAGCGGATACTGCCGCGCCAGCGCCGCGCCCAGCCACTCGCAGGGCTCGATCCAGACCGGATGGCCAGGGCATTCCGGGTAGTTGAAGCTTTGCACCCGGGCCGAACAGATCTCGATGCGACCCGAGGGGGTCGCCAGCGGCGCCGCCAGCGGATCGGCGCGAAATCCGGCAAACAGGGTATAGGGCTCGTCGGGCACAGGCGCCTCGGCATGGCCCTGCGCCCAGAAGGCATCGAAGTCCGGCAGGGCGACGCCGCGGCGCGCGGTCTCGGTGCGGTTCAGTTCGTAGAGATGGCGCACCCAGGCCATTTCATCGCGCCCTTCGGTAAACCCCTCGCTCACGCCAAAACGCTGGGCAAGGGCGCTGAAAATATCGAAGTCAGAGCGCGCCTCGCCAACCGGCGGCACCGCCTGTTTCATGGCCAGAATATAACGGTCGCGCCGGGCGGCACCGATGTCATTGCGCTCGAGTGTGGTCGTTGCCGGCAGAACGATGTCGGCAAAGCGCGCACTCGCCGTCCACCAGCATTCATTGACGACAAAGGTATCGGGTTTGCGAAACGCCTGGACCAGCCGGTTGAGGTCCTGATGATGATGAAACGGATTGCCGCCGCACCAGTACACCAGGCGCGTGTCGGGGTACACCCTTTTTTCGCCATCAAACTCATAACTGCCACCGGGATCGAGCAGCATGTCGGCGATGCGCGCTACCGGAATCCAGCTCTTCTGCGGATTGCGCCCTGCCTCATGGGTCGGGTTGGTGAGCCGCTGGCGCGGCGCGCCCATACCCGACTCGGCGCCATACCCGAAAGCAAAACCACCACCGGGCAAGCCGACCTGGCCGAGCATCGACGCTAGGGCGATGGCAGCCCAATAAGGCTGCTCGCCATGATCGCTGCGCTGCAAGGCCCAGGCAAGATTGAGCAGACTGCGACAGCCAGCCATGTCGCGCGCCAGCGCAACGATGGTGGCCGCCGGCACACCCGTGATGACCGCAGCCCAGGCGGGCGTCTTGACGATGCCATCCCGCTCGCCACGCAGCTCGGCGGCAAACACTTCAAAGCCCGTGCAATGGCTCTCCAGGAAGGCGCGATCGTGCAGGCCTTCGTCGAGCAGCACATACGCCATGCCGAGCAGCAGGGCGGTGTCGGTATTCGGGCGGATCGGAATCCAGGTGGCGTCCAGCCAGGGCGCGACGTCATCGCGCACCGGGCTGATGTTGACAAAACGCACGCCGGCATCGCGCGCACGCCTTAACCACAGGGCAGCGGTATGTTCAGCCAGACCGCCTGATTCAACCTGCGTGTTTTTCATCGGGATGCCACCGATGTTGACCATCAGCCGTGTGTGCGCGACGATGCCATCCCAGGTCGACACCGGCCCGGTCATCGGCTCGATGGTGCCAAGAATATGCGGCAGCACCGCCTGGCCGGCAGCATAGCTGTAACTGTGCAACTGCGTGGTCGAGCCGCCAATCAGATTGATGAAACGCTGCATCTGCGTTTTGGCGTGGTGAAACCGCCCGGCCGAGCACCAGCCGTACGAACCTGAAAAAATGGCCGCGTTGCCATGCGCGATGCGCACCCGCTCAAGCTCGTCGGCGAGCAGGTCGAGCGCCTCATCCCAGGGCAGGGCAATAAACGGATCACTGCCGCGACCGGCGTTGCTGGTGCCAATGCGTCCGGCCAGCCGGTCGTCGAGCCAGCCCTTGCGCACCGCCGGCCGCAATACCCGCGTGACGCCGTGCACCATCTGTGGCAGCGCCTCGAGCATCGTCGAAGGATCAGTGTCACCAACACGCGGACGCGCCTCGATCAGGCGGCCATCGCGCACCACAGCGTCAAATGCACCCCAGTGTGCCGAATGCGGATAACGTTGTTCCATTGTGTCTCCCCTTGACCGGGCGTCGCCTGCCCCGCATCCTGAGCCCGGTGTTCAGGCCGGACCGTCCTTGGCATGCGATTGCGCGCGCGCATCAAGCAGGCAGTGCAGGATGGCCGGTTTGCCCGAGGCCAGCGCACGTTCGAAAGCCGGCGCGAACTCCGCGGTACGTACAACCCGCTCGCCGTGTCCGCCAAAAGCCCGGGCGTAATCGGCAAAATCGGGATTCTGCAGCTGGGTGGCCACTGCCCGGCCCGGATATTCGCGGTCCTGATGCATGCGGATGGTGCCCAAGCGGCCATTGTCGATGACGATCAGGATGACGGCGATGTTGTATTGCACCGCGGTCGCGAAGTCCTGACCATTCATCAGAAAACAGCCATCGCCGGCAAAGCCGACGACCATCCGCTCGGGATAGTGGCGTTTGGCGAGAATCGCTGCCGGCACGCCATAACCCATCGAGCCGCAGGTCGGCGCCAGCTGGGTAGCAAAATCACGGTAGCGGTAGTGGCGGTGAATCCAGCCCGCATAATTGCCGGCGCCATTGCACACCACCGCATCGCGCGGCAGGCGCTCGCGCAGCCAGACCATGGCTTCGCCGTACTGGAATTCACCGGGCAACTGGCGCGCGGTTTCACTCCAGTCGAGATAATCCCGATGGGCGGTTTCCACCAGCGCCGTGCGCTGCTGCAGCGGCGCCGGCAAGTCCGCGAGCGCCGCGCAAAAGGATTGCGGGCTGGCCTGAATGCCTAATACCGGTTGGTAGACCCGGCCGATTTCCTCGGCACCTGGATGCACATGGACGAGCGCCTGACGCGGGCAGGGAACTTCCAGGATGGTGTACGAGGACGAAGGCATTTCGCCGAAGCGGCCACCCACCAGCAAGACCAGATCGGCATCCAGCAGACGCTTTTTGAGGCGCGCGTCCGGTCCGATGCCAAGCTCGCCGGCATAATTGGGATGCAGGGCATCGAACAGCGAGGTGCGTCGAAAGGTCGTCGCCACCGGCAGGCCAAAGCGCTCGGCAAAGGCGGCGAACTGCGCGCACGCCGCAGCGCTCCAGCCGGAGCCGCCGATGACCGCGATGGGCGCGCGCGCCTGCCCGAGCAAGCCGGCCAGACGCTCGAGATCGGCCGGTGCCGGCCAGCCCAGCGTGGGGTCAACACGTGGTGCATCAGCCACGCTGGCCGGTTCCACCAGCATGTCTTCGGGTAGCGCAATCACTACGGGCCCAGGCCGGCCCTGCATGGCCACATGAAAGGCGCGCGCCACCAGTTCGGGAATGCGATCGGCGCGGTCAATCTCGACCACCCACTTGCACATCGTGCCAAACACGGCCTTGTAATCGACTTCCTGAAAGGCCTCGCGCTCGCGCATGTCGCGGCCAACCTGGCCGATGAACAGGATCATCGGCGTTGAATCCTGCATGGCGATGTGCACACCCGGGCTGGCGTTGGTCGCCCCCGGTCCGCGTGTCACGAAACACACACCGGGACGGCCGGTGAGCTTGCCATACGCCTCGGCCATCATGGCGGCGCCGCCCTCGGCACGGCACACCAGCACATCGATCGGGCAGCCATGCATGGCATCGAGAGCGGCCAGATAACTCTCGCCCGGCACACAGGTGATGCGTTCGACGCCCTGAGCAATCAGTTGATCAATGAGAATCTTGCCGCCCGTGCGCGCGGGCATGAGGGACGTGGCGGGTATCGGGGAAGTCACGGGAAGCTCCGGAGAAATTCGCGGCATGGCGGCTGCCAAGATCCGCGCGAGTATAACTTAGGCTCCGCGCCCCAGTCGGACCGCTCAGGGCACGGGCATGCCGGAAAACGCCGCCGGGCCCTGGGCAAGACGCGTCGCCAGACCGGTCTGGAAGGCATATGCAAGCAGGCCATTGCGATTGGCCACACCGAGCTTGTCGTAGATGGAAGTGAGGTGATTGCGCAAGGTGCTTTCGGAAATGCACAGCTTGGCGGCGACGGTCTTGCCCGGTTCGCCGCTGTTGGTGGTGATGAAAGCGACGATCTGCTGCTCGCGCCCGGTCAGATTGGCAAGCTTGTCCGCGCGGTCATGCGCCGCCGGCTTGTGGCGGCCAATGCGCGACAGTTCAACAAACACACGGCCGGTGGCCAGGCGGTCCAGCCAGACTTCGCCGTCGTACACCTTGGTGAGAGCGGTGAGAATCTGTTCAGGCGTTACTCCCTTGTCGAGGACACCACGCGCGCCGCCGATCACGGCACGGTCTTGCAGGGCGGTGTCGTTGAGACGCGTGAAGAGCAGGATTTTCGCATTCGGCACAGCCAATACCAGACGGGTGATGCGCGGCATCACCTGCGCGGGATCGTCGTCGATATCGAAAATGACGATATCGGGCGCGGCCGCCACCACCGCCTGGATACCCGACTGATCGCAGGTCGGGGTCGAGCCTGCCGCACGAAAGCGATTCGCGGCGGATTCGAGCAGTTGCCCGATCGCCCAACCGATCAGATGATGATCGCTGATAACGAATACCCGTATGGCCAAACCCGCCTCCCCCTGAAAATGACGTGGGTATTCAAGCAGATCGGCGCATAAAAGTAAATCAAAGTTAACGCAGGCGGCCCGCCTTCCTCAGGATGACCGGGCCATGCAGCCGCCTAAGGCTTCAGGCTGGCCAGATGTTCCGCTGCCAGCAAGGCCGTAACCCCGCCCTTGACCAGACCGCCTACATAGCCAATTTCCGGTCCGCCCTCCAGCCCACCCGTCGCCGCGCCGAGCGCATACAGCCCATCAATGGCGCTGCCGTCGGTACGCAGCGCCTGCGCATGCACGTTGACGCGGATGCCCCCCATGGTATTGGTGATGCCGGCCACCATCGGCACAGCGAAGAATGGACCCTGCAGGATTGCACAGGCTTCGTGTTTGGAGCTCTGGCGGGCCGGCGTGACGGCGCCGCTTTCCAGCGTCTTGGCGGCGAGCGCCTGATTGTAGCCTGCCACGGTCTGTGCCAGCGCCTGTGCCGGCAGTCCTGCGGCGGCGGCGAGCGCTTCGAGCGTATTGCCCCGATGAATGGTCGCGCCTTCTTTTTCCAGATGCGGGTTGGCCGCGATCAAACCATTGCGCCCGGCTTTTTCCCAGATGGTGTTGTCGAAAATCACCTGCGCACTCAGGGGATCGTCGAGCCCGGCAATGGCATTGGCGACAAACACCCCACCGCGACCTTCGTCGACAAAACGCTGCGCCTGGGCATCAACGACGATGCCCGCGGTGACCAGACTGTCAAGGTAGGGGTAGGGCCAGAGATTGTCGTTGGTCAAGGCATCGCGCGACTGGGTATGGCCGTAGAAACGGTCGGTGCCGATCAGCGCCGCACCGACCGCCGTGGCCATGGTCAGGCCATCGCCGCGACCGGTGCCGGCGCCGCGCTGCTTGAGTTTTTCCGGATGCGCGCAGATGTACTGCCGCACGAGGTCCAGATTACCCTGGAAACCGCCATCGGCGATGAAGACTGCGCGCGCCGCGTAATGGACCGCACTGCCACCCTGCTCAGCCACCACGCCCACACACCGCCCGGCTTCCATGATCAGGCTGCGGCCGCGCGCGCCGCGCACCAGCCGGCCACCCCGTTTGTTGAGATTGGTCTCAAGATTCTGCAGCATCACATCGCCAGCGCGGCCTTCCCAGTCCAGCCCGGGCCGGCTGCGGCCCGGCGGTGCGAGCACGAACTTGTGATACTCCGAAGCGCTGGCGCGCATGAAGCGGCTGCCTTCGGCCTGCAGCCAGCTGATCACGCGCCGGCCTTCGCGGGCCACCGTGGCAGCCAGATCCGTGGCGACAAAACCGGCAGTCGCTTCCAGAATGCGCGCAGTCAGGGTGGCTTCGTCCAGAGAGATGTCACGCAGGCCGATGTGGAAGGTGCCGCCGGTATAACGGGTGTTGCAAAGATACTTGTCGGCCGTGCCCTGTTCGAGCACCAGCACGCGCAAGCCGAGTTGCGCGGCGCGGTTGGCAGCGATCATGCCGGAGATGCCCGCACCGATGATGACCACATCATGGGGCGCATTGTCGTTGTTCAAAGCCATTTCAGAATCCTGTGGTTGTTGCAATATGAAAAGGGTACAGAGTGGGTGCGCACAGGCCGGGCAATCGGTCGGCCAGTCAGTCAGGTTTGATGCCGGCTTTGGCGACCAGATTCTTGACGGTATCGATTTCCGCCTTGACGAAACTCTCGAACTCGTCGGGCCTGTTGCCCACCGCCTGCAGGCCATCACGCGCCAGCCGGTCCTTGATTTCCGGTGTGGCCAGCGCACGTGCCATGTCTTCCTGAATCTTCACCAGCAATGCCCGCGGTGTACCACCGGGGGCAAACACGCCATACCAGGTCAGGGACTCAAACCCCGGCACGCCGGACTCGGCGATGGTCGGAATATCGCTGTACCCGTCCACACGCTTGCTGCTGGTCACGCCGAGCGCGCGCAACTTGCCATTCTTGATGTAAGGCACGCTGGCCAGCAGGCTGGTGAAGGACACCTGCACCTGATTGCCAAGCAAATCAACCAGCGCCGGGGCACTGCCCTTATAGGGCGTATGCACCATGTTCACGTCAGCCATGTACTTGAACAGCTCACCAGCCAGATGTTGCGGCCCGCCGTTGCCCGAAGTGGCGTAGTTCAGCGCATCCGGTCTGGCCTTGGCATACGCGATCAACTGCTGCACCGATTGCACCGGCACGGCCGCATTGACCACCAGCATCAGGGGCGCCGAGACGAGCATGCTGACGGCTGTGAAATCACGAGCCGTGTCGTAAGGCAGCTTGGCCAGCAGGGCCGGATTGCTGGTGTGCGGATTGGCGGTAAACAGCAGGGTATAAGCGTCAGCCGGGCTGCGCGCGACGATGTCCGCACCGATCACTGTGCCGGCGCCGGCACGGTTGTCGACCAGCACGTTGTGGCCCCAGGTCTCGGTCAGTTTCTGCGCCAGCAGGCGCGCCAGGATGTCGGTGCCACCGCCAGCCGCGAACGGCACCACCAGTCGTACCGGCCGGTCAGGAAATTTTTGCGCCTGCGCGGCGGGGGTGGCGAGCAGCGCACTGGTCGCGAGCAGGGCGGCAATCAAGGGACGCAGAAGTGTGTTCATGATCATTGATCCCCCATCTTGGCGTGTTTGATGACACTGGCCCACTTGGCGATTTCTTTCTTGATATGGGCATCAAACTGCGCCGGGGTGCCCCCGACCGGTTGCGCGCCGTCGCCGGCGAGTTTTTCCAGGATGGCGGGTTCCTTGAGGATCTTGTTCACTTCCACATTCAGGCGCTCGATGATGGCCGGTGGTGTGCCGGCCGTGGCCAGCAGGCCATACCAGCCGACATATTCATAACCGGGCACGCCAGCCTCGATGACGGTCGGCATGTCGGGCAACTCGGCCGCGCGCTGCGCGCTGGTCACGCCCAGACCCTTGAGCTTTTGTGAGCGGATGTGGGGAATCGAAGCCGGCAGGCTGCCGATGTACATCGACACATGGTTGCCCAGCAAGTCAGTCAGGGCCGGGCCGCCACCCTTGTAGGGCACGTGCAGCATGTCGACATTGGCGAGCATCTTGAACAGCTCTGCCGCCAGATGGGTAGAACTGCCATTGCCACTCGACGCATAACTGACCTTGCCGGGCGACTGGCGGACGTAACGCAGGAACTCGGGAATGTTGTTGGCCGGCATCGAGGGATGCACCAGCACCACGTTCGGTGCCGAAGCGATGTGCACCACCGGCGCCAGCGCCGTGACCGGATCAAAATTCATCTTGGTCAGACTGACATTGGCGGCGTGACTGATGGGCACGGCCAGCAGGGTGTACCCGTCCGGCCGCGCCGTGGCAGCGATTTCGCTGCCGACCACGCCACCCGCACCGGGCCTGTTTTCGACCACAAAGGCCTGACCGAGGTTTTCCTGCAGACGCTGGCTGATGACACGCGCTACCAGATCAATGCCTCCCCCCGGCGCAAACGGCACGATGACACGCACCGGTTTGGTCGGGTACGCCTGGCCAAACGCACACGCCGCCCAGGCCAACAACACGGCAAGCGACAACAGTCTTGAAATTTTCACGATCTTCTCCCGATGGATAAGCATGCAACACAGGCAATGTCAGACAGCCAGATAACCTTCATTGAGGGCCCGCGACAAGACGTCAAGATTGGCGGCCGACGCCAGGTTGTGCGCGGCGGCGCGGATGCGTTCAATCGCAGCCGGCTCCTTGACGGGCGCGGTCAGGCGTCCAAACTTGGCGCCGATTTCCTCGAAGCTGAGCGGATCGGCGACTGTACCTTTTGGATCGATGACGGTGCGCTCGAGCGTGCGTCCGTCGGTCGTGCGCACCACCACACGCGCGGCGAAGTGGGCCGGGAACAGGGCATCCATGTCGGCATCGACTTCGAGGCGCGTGCGCGCGGCCACCGCCCGAACCACCGGGTCAAACAGGTTTTCCTGGGCGTACGCCTGCGGATCGCGAGCGTCCTTGGCAATCGACACGCCGGCGGTGTATTGCAGGCTATATTGCGCCGTCATCGGTTCGCGCGGATCGGGGTCGCCGTTTTGCGACACCGCGCGCTCGCCCGAACAGATGCGGATCTCGTCGATCAACTCGGCGCTCAGCTGGTGCTCGTGCTTGAGGTATTCCAGTGCGTTGGCGGTCGAATGCAGCAAGCCACAGCAGGGGTAGGCCTTGACCCAGATCTGGGTAATGGCAAAGGTCTTGCCCAGATCAAGGTCGAGCTCAGCCGGGCGGATGTCGCTACCGCCGATCACCTCGAGCAGGCCAAAGCGGCCGTCGACGCCTTCGGCCGGGCCGGTAAAGCCGCGTCGCGCCAGCGCGCAGGCGACCACGCCCGATTCGGCGGCATGGCCGGCATGCATGCGTTTGACCATGCCGCCCGTGCCCTGGGTAAAGGCCTTGATGCCGGCCGCCGTTGAACAGGAGATGCCAACGGCGGCGAGCAACTGTTCCCGGTTCAGCTTCCAGATGATGCCGACGGTTACCGCCGCAGCAATCGAGCCGGCCACGCCGGTGGTGTGATACCCGTTGGTATTGTGCTCGTGGCCAAGAGCGCGCCCGAGACGCGCCATCACTTCATAACCGGCAATCACGCCGAGCAGCAGACGACGCCCTGAAGCGCCACTCTCCTCGGCCGCCGCCAGACCGGCAGACACCACCACGGCGCCCGGATGGGTCAACGCGCCCTGCACGATGTCGTCCAGCTCGAAGCCGTGCGTTGCCGTGCCGTTGGCAAACGCCGCGCGCGCCGCCGAGACCGGCTGGCTCGAACCAAACAGCGTCGAGCGGCCCTGGCTGCCTTCGGCCAGGGCGAATTCACGCACGATGCGGCCCCAGTCCTGACGCGAGCCGTACAGACCGCAGGCAAGGTTGTCGAGCACCGCCATGCTGGCGTGTTCAAGCAGCTTCGCGGCGATCGTCTCCTCGTCGAGTGCCATCAGAAAATCCACCAGCCTTGTTGATGCAGTAGCCATTCCTATCTCCTTGCCTGTGTCTGTTTTGTTCGGTCTGTTGATGTGTACGTTTGTCAATCACGGCTCGACACCGCTCGCTCAATACAGCGGGCCCATCTGCTCAGTGATGGCCTGATAGATGATGACGCGCTCGTCACCACGCAGGGCATCGATCTGATCGGCCCGGGCCACGCCAATGCCGCGCCACGGCGTGGTCTTGTGAAAGCCGGTGGTCTCGAGCCAGATGATCTTGACGTCCGGATGCTGCCAGTTTTTTGCAGCGTCATCGACCAGCACGAGGTATTCATCGGGGCCGATGTCGGGCGCCTTGGTGATCCCTTCAAACAGGTTGCGGATCCAGACCTGATAGGCCGGGCGAAAGCGCGCACTGTTAGTGCCGCCGCCACCCGAGTCGAGATAAAACTGGCTCTCGAACACATCGGCGTCAACGGTATACGCGGCCATGTACCGCGGCGGGCTGCCGTCCGGAGACTTGAAACGCTGGCCGGTATAAAAACCGGGCACGCGCATCAGAACGGGCAGATTGCCCGCGTACCACTCATTCCATTCCTGCTCCCATTCGGGCTTTGAGAAAGAGTGCTGCACCATGTAAATAGACATAGTTGATCCAATTCTTTACAAAAGAAGGCAATAAAAAACAATAAGCAATTTATGGGTATAAGCAGCTTATATGTTCATGAAAATTTTTTCCCTAATTGCGGTGCAGTAAATATAATGATCTGGAATTCAAAATATGGTGACGCAATAAAACAAGAATTCGTTGTCTGACACTGGTGCCTGACATCGTTGTCAGACACATCAACAAAAACACAATTTCAGCAAAAGGAATATCCGTGAAGAGATCGATCATTCATATTGCCGCGGCGACCATTTTTTCGGGCTTGATGGCGCTGGGCACCACTGTTCAGGCACAAACCTATCCCGCCCGCCCGGTGCGGCTGGTGGTGGGATTTGCCACTGGCGGCGGCACCGACGTGCTGTCGCGCATCATCGCCCGCAAACTCGCCGATACCTGGGCCCATCCGCTGGTGGTTGACAACCGCCCCGGCGCCGATGGCGCCATCGCCACCGAACTCGTGGCGCGCGCGGTCCCCGATGGCTACACCCTGGTCATGGTCTCGAACGCCCACACCATCACACCCTTCCAGCGCACGCTGAACTACGATCCGGTCAAGGACTTCATTCCGGTGATCGAGGTGGCATCGACGCCCAACCTGTTGCTGGTTCACCCGAGCGTACCGGCCAAAAATGTCAGCGAA
>CANJOT010000003.1 GCA_947475815.1 Burkholderiales bacterium
CATCAGGTCGGCCTGAGTGGCACGACCGTGGCGCCTGACCTGTATATCGCCGTCGGTATTTCCGGTGCGCCCCAGCATCTGGCCGGCATCACCGCCGCCAAAACCGTGGTGGCGATCAACAATAGCGCCGACGCGGAAATCTTCAAACGCGCCGATCTGGGCGTGGTCGGTGACTATCAGGAAGTGCTGCAGGGGTTTGTCGAGCGGGTCCGGCAGCTGCGTTCCTGAGGCCCCTGTTGTTGATGTCACAAAAGCCGGGCGGGCAGCGCCAGAGTTCGGCGGGCGGAGTGCTACACTCGCCCTCCGCACTGGTTCAACCTGCACTGCCTGATGTCCTCGTCCCCACCGCTCAACGCCCCGCAACGCGAAGCCGTTCATTATCTTGATGGTCCCTGTCTGGTGCTGGCTGGCGCGGGCAGCGGCAAGACGCGCGTCATCACCCACAAGATCGCCCATCTGATCCAGAAGGCGGGCTATACCGCCAATCAGATCGCCGCGCTGACCTTTACCAACAAGGCCGCCAAGGAAATGCAGGAGCGTGCCGCCACCCTGCTCGAAGGCAAGACCGGCAAGGGCCTGACCGTCTGCACCTTCCATTCACTGGGTGTGCAGATTCTGCGGCGCGAGGCGGCACATCTTGAACTCAAGCCACAGTTTTCCATTCTCGATTCCGACGACGCGTTTGGCATCGTTCAGGATCTGTCGGCGACCACCGACCGCAAGCTGGTGCGCAACATCCAGAACCAGATTTCATTGTGGAAAAACACCCTGGTCGACCCGGACGCGGCGGTGCACCATGCCTCTGGTGACGATGAGCTTCAGGCGGCGCGCATTTACCGCAGCTACGTGGCCACCCTGCGCGCCTACCAAGCGGTCGATTTTGACGACCTGATCGGCCGCGTGGTCGAGTTGTTCAGCAAGCATGAGGACGTGCGTTATCGCTGGCAGTCGCGCCTGCGCTACATTCTGGTCGACGAGGTGCAGGACACCAATGCCTGTCAGTACGCCCTGCTGCGCCACCTGACGGGCGCACGCGCGGCGTTCACGGCGGTGGGTGACGACGATCAGGCCATCTATGCCTGGCGTGGTGCGACCATCGACAACCTCAAGAACCTCAATGACGATTACCCCGGCATCAAACTCATCAAGCTCGAGCAGAACTATCGCTCGACCGGTCGCATTCTGTCGGCTGCCAATGCCTTGATCGCCAACAACCCCAAGCTGTTCGAGAAAAAACTCTGGAGCGAGCACGGCCCGGGCGACCCGATCACCATCTCGGCGATGAACGACGAGGAACATGAGGCGGAGTCGGTTGCCATCCGGCTCTCGGCTCACAAGTTCGAGCGCCGCACCAAATTTTCCGATTACGCCGTGCTCTATCGCGGCAACCATCAGGCACGCATTCTTGAGCAGGCCATGCGCAAGGAGAAAATTCCCTACATTCTGTCCGGTGGCCAGTCGTTTTTCGACCGTGCCGAAATCCGCGACCTGTGTGCCTGGCTGCGCCTGATGGCCAACCAGGACGACGACCCGGCCTTCATTCGCGCCATCACCACCCCCAAGCGCGGCGTCGGCGCGGCGACGCTCGAAGCGCTGGGCGGGTACGCCGGGCAGCGTAAAGTGTCCCTGTTTGCCGCCGCCTGTGAGGGCAGTTTCGCCGGCCGCGTGCAGGCGCGCCAGCTTGAACCGATCACCGAGTTCACTGGCTTTATCAATCGCATGGAATGGCGCGCCGCGCGTGAGCCGGCGGGTCAGGTGCTTGATGATCTGGTGCGCGCCATTGGTTATGAAGCCTGGCTGTTTGACAGTCAGGACGAGCGTGCCGCGCAGAACAAGTGGCAGAACGTGCTTGAATTCACCGCGTGGATCAAGAAAAAGGCCGAGGAAGACGGCAAGACCCTGATGGAAATGACCCAACTGGTCGCCCTCATGAACATGCTCGAGGGTCGCGACGCCGAGCCTGACAGTGTGCGCCTGTCCACCCTGCATGCCGCCAAGGGGCTGGAGTTTCCGCATGTGTTTCTGGTTGGTGTCGAAGAAGGCTTGTTGCCGCACAAAGGCAGCGACGACGACGACATCGCCGGCCTGGGCGCACGCATCGAGGAAGAGCGCCGCCTGATGTATGTCGGCGTGACGCGCGCCCAGCGCAGCCTGCAGATCACCTGGTGCAAAAAACGCAAGCGCGGCCGCGAGGCCGATGCCCGGGATCCGTCACGCTTCATTGGGGAACTGGGGCTTGAATCGGCGGCACCGGCGGAGCCGGGCGAGGTCATGACGCCCCAGGACCGTTTTGCCGGGCTCAAGGCCCTGCTCAACAAACCGCGCGGAGTTTGAGAACGACCGGCCCGCAACCCTGCCTGCCGATTTTCGACGGGATATGCAGGCCGGGATGCTGGACCCGGCACGCGGTGCCGGCTGACAAAACCTGAGTGGGCAGGACAGGATTACCGGATGTGATCAGGATGTGGCATCCTTATGTTTCATTTCCCTGGCAGGAGTTGCCATGACCTTCTCCACACATGATCTTGAAGCGGAAGTGCTGAAGCTTCCACCCGAAGATCGGGCGCGCCTGCTTGAGCGCTTGATCGCCAGTTTTGAACCCCGGTCGTCGGTGCACCGTGCATGGCACGAACTCGCGTTGCAACGTCAAGCTGAGGTGCAGACGGGCAAGGTCGTCATGGCGCCAGGTGGAGCAGCACTGGACAGAGTGCGCGCCAGACTCGCGTGAATTTCTGGATTCATCCTGATGCCGAGGCTGAATTTGGTGATGCCGCTGTGTACTATGCCACGCAAGCGAACCTCGTCATCGCGGAGGCATTTCTGGCCGAATTTGAACGGGTACGCGACCTGATCGTCGAGAATCAGCATCGCGGACCGCGTCTCGGAAGCGGCCTTCGGGTTTATCACTTTGACCGATTTCCCTACTCGGTCATTTATGCGATCGATGAATTGTCCGGCCCCCAAATTTACGCGGTATCTCATCAGAGCCGTGAGCCTGACTACTGGCGCGACCGGTCCTGATCTGTCTTCGGTAAGCATATGTGAACAATTGAGTCCCGCTTGACGCGCCGATTGTATTCTTCGCCGTGGCGCGGCAGACTGGCGGCTGGCAGGTTCACCGCAACATGAAGCAAGCAGCGGGCGGGGCAGGTAGCGAGCCCGGCAAGCCCGGTGTTCGTGACGCGGTGACTTCAAGTTGTGCCCACACTCATCAAAAAGGAAAATCCGGACCATGACTGAGCTTGTTTATCCGCACGAGCGCACGCTGGGCAAGATCACTTTGGTGCTTGGTTTGCTGGTCTGGTTGGCACTGATCGTCGGCACGGTCGGCATCGCCCTCGTGGCGCTGGCCCTTGGGTTTGTTCTCTACCTGTTCCTGCAGTCGACCCTGATAGCCCATATCCGCGGCAACGGCGTGGAATTGTCTGCGCAACAGTTTCCGGATCTGCATGCGCACTTCGTGGCGTGCTGTGAACGCCTGCAGATTGCCAAACCGCCCGAGGCGTATGTGATGAACGGCAATGGTGGCCTGAATGCCTTCGCCACCCGCTTTCTTGGCACGCAGTATGTGGTGCTGCTGTCGGATGTGGTCGATGCGATGGCCCAACACGAAGACGGTGTGCGGTTTTATCTTGGTCATGAGCTTGGTCATTTGCGCATGAAACACCTGACGGGTCACCTGCTGCGCTGGCCGGTCCTGTGGTTGCCCCTGCTCGGCGCGGCGTATTCCCGGGCGCGCGAAAGTACCTGCGACCGTCATGGGCTGGCCTGCAGCAGCAGCCCGCAGGGTGCCGCGCGCGCGCTGGCGGCGCTTGCCGCCGGAGCGGATCGCTGGAAAACCCTCGACATCCCGGCCTACCTGCATCAGGCGCGGTTGTCCTCGGGGTTCTGGATGTCTTTTCACGAGTTGACGGGTGCTTATCCCTGGCTGACCAAACGGGTGGCGCGTGTCATCGATACCAATGCCCGGATGCCGTCGCGCAATGGTTTTGCTTTTGCGCTCGCGGCGCTGGTTCCGTACGCCGGGCGCCTCGGCGGCGGCTTTGGTCTGTTGATACTGGTGTACATCATCGGTGCACTGGCGGCGATTGCCATTCCGGCCTATCAGGATTACACGATTCGCGCCAGGACCAGCCTCGCCCTCACCGAATCGCAGCCGGTGCGCGATGCCCTTGGCAACTTTTACCAGACCAATCGCCGGGTTCCGCCCACTCTCGCGGTGGTCACCCAGCCTGAACGCCTGCCCGGCGGTTCCAGCTTGAAGCTCGATCCGGACAGGATGGTGCTGACGGTCAGCACCGGGCAAGGAGACCTGGTGTTTATTCCCAAAGCCATGCCCGATGGCCGCATCAACTGGGCTTGTGTGCAGGGCGAAGGCATGAAACCTACGCATCTGCCGCCCTCCTGCCGCGCGCCCAATCCCTGATGGTTGCCGGCGCTGGCGGAACTCAGCCTGCCAGTGCCTGACTCAGGAAGGGCAGGCTGTGGTCGAGCCGGTAATCGACGCCCGAGTGGTTGTCATTGAATTCTTCGTACACATGGGGGATGCCATGGGCAGCTAGGCGTTTGGACAGAATGCGGCAACCGAAATGGATCTGGTACTGGTCGGCCCAGCCGCAATCGATGTACAGACCCTTGAGACTGCGCAGCGCATCCAGATGATCGGCGACCATGTTGATCGGATCGTGCCGTAACCATTGCTGCCAGCGTTGCGGCAACAACTCGCCGGTTTCGAGGTTGAAGGGCAGGCGAAAACCGTTGGGTGCTGCCGGATCGGGATCATAGCTGGCCGCCATGGCGACGTTCATCAGGGTATCGACATTCTTTGCCTTGTTGCTCATCCAGAAGGCCTCGAGAAAGCGTTTGACGCGGCCATCGTCCAGACCCTGATCGCAGCCCAGTTCCAGAGCGGCGATGTCGATCGGTCCTGCGCGCCGCTGCGGCTCGGCGTGGCGCGCCAGCGTGTTGAGCGTATCGGCCCAGGCGTTGCGGTAAACAAAATCAAAATAGGCGTCGCCCGAATGATTGGCCGCCGCGCCCCAGGTTTCGGGATGGCGCATCACATGCACCATGGCGCCATAACCGCCCGAACTATGGCCGAAACAGCCACGGTGATCGCGGCTGGCGAGCGTGCGAAATTGCGCATCGACGAAGGGTACGAGTTCTTGCGTCAGGTAATCGGCGTAGTCGCCCAGGGCGGATGAATTGATGTACTGATTGCCCCCGAGTGCCGTGAAACAGTCGGGAAACACCAGAATCATGGGCGCCATCTTGCCTTCTTGGATCAGGCGCGCGGCGCGCTCGATGACGTTTTCGCCAAAATTCTTCCAGTTGACGTGGCCCAAGCCAGAACCGGTGAAGCCGGCCAGATCGTAGAGCACCGGGTAACGTTGCTGCTCCTGTCCGGGCTGGTCATATTGGGGCGGCAGCCATACCGGCAGCTTGCGCCGCTGCGGGTCACCGAGCGCGTTGCCGGCCAGCACGAGCGAGTCATGCTCCAGTTGAACAAGGCGGCCGCCGGGCCAGCTGGCGCGTTTGATCGGCATGATAAAACCTCGGTTGATCTACAACATGATCTGAAAAAAAAGGCGGCCGAAGCCGCCTTCCTGTCGGCGCTGCCAGGCTTATTTACCGGCGGCAACCATGTAACGCACGGCAGCCTTGATGTCGTCATCGCTGGCACTCGAGCCACCCTTGGGCGGCATCATGCCTGCCTTGCCCTGGAAGCCCTTGATGGCATGCGTGACCAGCGTGGCTTCACCCTGGGCGATGCGTGCTTTCCAGGCGGCTTTGTCGCCAAATTTCGGCGCGCCGGCAATGCCAGCGCTGTGACAGGCGGCGCAGGCCGATTCGTACAATTTCTTGCCGGCATCGGCGCCACCACCAGCGGCAGCGGCTGGCGCTGGTGCAGCCTGCTTGGCCGCGGCAACCGCGGCGACGGCAGCAGCGGGCGCGGCGGCAGCTGCCGGTGCGGCTTGGGCAGCGGGTGCGGCGGCTGCCTTCACTTCAGGCTCCTTGAGCTTGCCACCCGATGCATTGGCCATGTAGACGACCGCACGTTGCACTTCCACATCATCCAGATCGCTGTTGCCACCCTTGGCGGGCATCGCGCCGGCCTTTCCCTGAAAACCCATGATGGCGTGCGAGAACAGGGTCTGGGCACCTTGCGCAAGGCGCGGCGCCCACACGCCGGCGTCGCCGAATTTCGGAGCGCCACCGATGCCCGCGCCATGGCAGGCCACACAGGAAGCCTTGTAAACCACCTCGCCGGTCTGCAGTACACGCGGCGCGCTGGCATCCTTGATTTCGAGTTTGGCGACGGGGGCGATGCGTTCGGCGATGGCCTGAGGCGTCATGCCGCTGCTGCCTTCACCGGTCTGCTTGTTGCCGGTGACGTAAGTGACCAGCAATACAATGATTGCAATGGGGACCACAAAGGCCGCGACCACCGCGATGATCAGCTGCTTGGGTGTCTTGATCGGGGATTGGTGCTCGTCGTGCGCGTCGCTCATCATGCGTCCTTGCGTATTTTTGGCGTGAGGTGGTGCGATGGTTCAGGCGTGCTGGCAATGGCCGGCCTGGTCGAAAAACAGGCCAGGTTGGCATGCCGCCGACCGTCGTAAACCTCGAATTATAGCTGCAACAACCGCGGTATTGCACCTGCCCGAAGCTGGAGGGCGTGCCGATCCGTTACAATACGCGCTCTGCGACCGTCGTCCAACGGATAGGATACGAGCCTCCGAAGCTCGCGATACAGGTTCGATTCCTGTCGGTCGCACCAGAATCCGTATTCTCGACATGACAAAACGCCCGCGACAGCGGGCGTTTTGTTTGTTGCGCTACTCGTGCTGCGTGCTGTGCTGCAGTGACTGTGCTGCCTACGGCGGTGCTGCGCCTGCCTTGTTGCTGATGCTGCACTTCATTTGCTGCACTTCGGTTGCTTCACTGCGCTTGCTGCGATGCCACGGTGCTGCGGACCTGCAAAAATCAGGCGGCTTTGGATTTGGTCGCACGCTCGGCTTGGGTCTTGACGGTGGCCATGGTCGACTTGGCGACGCGGTTGAAGTTGTCGATCGCGGCGCTGCTGGCGGCAACAGCCGACTTCAGGGCGGCAACGGCAGACTCCGAACCGGCCGGGGCGTTCTTGGCGACGGTATCAATGAACTTGGCGGCTTCCTGGTTGGCCTGGGCAAACTGCGCTTCGGCGGCCTTGTTGAATTCTTCGCTGGAGGCCGAGACGATGTCGTATACGGCACGGCCATAGGCGGTAAACTTTTCCGTATTCGGCTTGGCTTGTGCCTGAGCGAAGGCGATGAAGGCTTGCGGATCCTTGATGGTGGTCAGCGTTTGCATGGTCGCAGCGGATTCGCTGGCCATGGCCTTGACGACGCTCATGTTGAGTTCGGCAAGTTTCTGGACACCCTCGAAGGCTTTGGCCGACATCGCCATGCAGGCGTCCATCGAAGCTTTGCTGGCAGAGAGGAATTGTTCGGGATTGAAAGTGTTGGTCATGGCGTTGCTCCTAGGTTAGGGTTGCAAGTCAAATGCAATGAAAAGGGCTGGAAAAAGAGCTGAAATATTCTTTGCCGCGCCTTTTCCATCTCTATGGTGCGCCGCAACAATCCATAGTTTATAGGCTCTTGGCGGAAATGCAAGCACTTTTTTTGCAGTGCAACAAAAATCCCGCCAGAGCCCCTCGGCTCCGCTCGCAAAGCGCGTGAAATTGCCGGTGTGTGCGCCGTCGATCGCGGCACTTCATCCGCTTTGGCCGTGTTGTCGGCCTGTCACAGGGTTTGCAAATATAATCAGGCCGATAACCAGAGATTCCAGAGACCCCAGCCCATGATTTCAGCAACGTCCCCGGCCATGCCTCCCCTCACTCCGGGCGCCATGTCGCACATTCGTGTGCTCGATATGACCCGCATCCTTGCCGGGCCGTGGTGCGCGCAGAATTTTGCCGACATGGGCGCCGAGGTCATCAAGGTGGAACGTCCCGGCGCCGGTGACGATACGCGCACCTGGGGCCCGCCCTGGATCAAGGACGGCGACGGCCGCGACACCACCGACGCTGGTTATTTCGCCTGTGCCAATCGCGGCAAGCAGTCGGTCGCGGTCGATATTTCCAAACCCGAGGGGCGTGCCCTGATCCTTGAACTGGCTGCCCAGTGTGATGTGCTCATTGAGAACTACAAGGTTGGCGATCTCAAGCGCTATGGCCTCGATTACGAAGCGGTCTCGGCCATCAACCCGCGCATCGTCTATTGTTCGGTGACCGGCTATGGACAGACCGGCCCTGATGCCCACAAGCCCGGTTACGATTTTGTTTTCCAGGGGATCGGTGGCCTCATGAGCGTGACCGGCGAGCGTGACGACCGTCCTGGTGGCGGCCCGCAGAAAGTCGGCATTGCCGTTACCGATGTACTGACGGGTATGTATTCCACTGTCGCCATTCTTGCGGCCCTCAATTACCGTGCCATTTCGGGTCGGGGTCAGTACATCGACATGGCTTTGCTCGACTGCATCGTCGCCTTTGGCGCCAACCAGATTTCGAATCAATTCGTCAGTGGCAAGGCGCCTGCGCGCTATGGCAATGCGCACGCTAGTCTGGTGCCCTATGAGGCCTTTCGCACGGCGCAGGGTCATCTGATCATCGCCGCGGGTAACGACCAGCAGTGGTTGCGCTGCTGCGAGGCGCTCGGCCGGCCTGACCTGGCCGCGGACACAGAGCTGGCGCGCGGGCCCGGCCGGCTGGCGCGCCGGGAAGAACTGGTCGCCGATCTGCAAGGCACCCTGATGACGCGCCCGGCGGCGTACTGGATCGAACGCCTCGAAGCGCTCGGTGTGCCCTGTGGTCCGATCAACAACTACCAGCAGGTCTTCGAGTTGCCGCAGGTGAAACACCGCGGATTGCGGGTTGACCTGCAGCGCGGCGATGGTGGCGCCACCTCCGTGGCGGGCAGTCCGTTGCGCATGTCGGCCACGCCGGTGCGCTACAAGCTTGCACCGCCGCTGCTCGGGGAACATACCGAGCCGGTATTGCGCCGCCTGCTGGGCAAGAACGATGGTGAAATCCGCCGCCTGCGGGCGTGCGGCGTGTTGTAGGCAGCCTGCCTGAACAGCCGCCAGATCTGATGAGGGAGGGGACACCATGAACCAGCTTGCAGACCCGGCCCCGGGCCGACCCGCCGGGATCAGCTCCGAAGAATGGCAATTGCGCCAGGATCTGGCGGCCTGTTGCCAGCTTGCCGACGTGTACGGCATGAGCGACATGGCCGGCACCCACATTTCAGCGCGCCTGCCTGGCCCCGATCACGTGTTCCTGCTCAATCCCTTTGGCGCGTTCCTGGAAGAGGTCACGGCCAGCTCGCTCATCAAGGTCGACCTGGAAGGCCGTGTGCTGGTTGGCGCGCCGCATCAACTCAATCGCGCTGGTTTCACCATTCACAGTGCCGTGCACATGAACAATCTGGACATCGTCTGTGTCATGCACACCCACGCCATGGCCTGTGTTGGCGTGAGCATGCAGCAAGACGGATTGCTGCCGCTGAGTCAGAAGGCCCTGCTGATGTGGGACTTCGTGCGGTATCACGATTTTGAGGGCGCCGCCCTCAATCTGGATGAGCGCGCACGCATCGTTGCCGACCTCGGGCCCGAAGGGCGAGCCATGCTGTTGCGCAACCATGGCGCCCTGTCAGTGGGCAACAGTGTCGCCGAGGCGTTTTGCTGGATGTACAAGCTGGAGATGGCCTGCCGTCACCAGATCGATGCGCTGGCCGGTGGCCGCCCCCTGAATACGCTGACGGCGCAGACGGTCCAGCATTGTGCTGCCCAGGGCCGCGCGCTGATCGGTCCCGGTGGTCAGGCCGAAACCGGCACACTCGAATGGCCGGCGCTGCTGCGTAAACTCGAGCGCGAGCGCGGCACGTCCTGGCGCAACTGAAGTGAAAGGCTTCAGCCTCGCAGGGCAAGCTGATGTTGCAGCCAGCCCAGCCCAGCCACCGTGCCGCTGGCGGGTTTGTATTCGGCGCCGACATGGCCGGCATAACCGATGCGGTCGAGAAACGGCAGCAGCCAGTCAAAATTGATTTCGCCTGTGCCCGGCTCGTTGCGGCCCGGGTTGTCGGCAATCTGGATGTGGCCGATGCGCGCCAGATGGTTGCGCAGGGTATTGCCGAGTTCACCCTCCATGCGTTGCGCATGGTAAACGTCGTATTGCACCAACAGGTTGTCGGCGCCCACGTCGTCAAGCAGGGCCAGTGCCTGATCGGTACGGCACAGGAAAAATTCGGGAATGTCGAAGGTATTGATGGGCTCGATCAGCAGCTGCAGGCCGGCCCGGCTCAGTTCGGCCGCAGCGTAACGCAGGTTTTCGACCAGCGTGGCGCGCGCCTCGGCGTCGCTCACTTCATCTGGCTTGATGCCGGCCAGACAATTGAGACGCGGACAGCCGAGGGCCAGAGCGTAGTCGATCGCCTGCCCCACGCCAGCGCGAAAATCGTCCATACGATCGGGCAGGCAGGCGATGCCACGCGCGCCGGCCACCCAGTCACCAGCTGGCAGATTGAAAAGCACCATGGGCAGCTGATGCTGTTTGAGTGCCGCGGCGATATCCTCGCGCCTTGCGATGTAGGGGAACTGGCATTCAACGGCATCAAAACCTGCCTGACTGGCCGCACCAAAACGTTCCAGAAACGGCAGCTCGGTAAACAGCATCGACAGGTTGGCGGCAAAACGGGGCATGGGGACTCCTTAAAGCTTGATCTTGACCAGATCGATCAGTTTTGACCAGCGCTCGGCTTCCTCGCGCAACGTCTGGGTGAATTGTGTGGCCGGTCCATACTCCGGGGCAATGCCCTGGCCGACCAGCGTTTCGGTGACCGCAGCATCTTTCAAGGCCTGCTGGATGGCATCGCCCAGCGCGGCCGCCGTACGCTCGGGCATGGCTGCCGGTGCGAGAACACCCCATACGCCGACGACGTTGAAGTCGCGCGCGCCGGCCTCGGCGAAGGTCGGCAGATTCGGAAACGCATCCGAGCGCCGGTTGCCGCTGATGGCCAGCGCGCGCAGCCGCCCGGCCTTGACCAGCGGCACGGCGGCAACATTGTCCATCGACACCTGAACATGATTGGCGATCACGTCATTCATCGCCGGGCCGCTGCCGTTGTAGGGCACGTGCAGCATCTTGAGGCCCTCCATACTGGCGAACAGTTCCATGACCAGATGCGGCGCGCTGCCAACACCGGCTGAGGCATAGGAAAATTTGCCCGGCTGCGCGCGCACGAGTCGGATGTAGGCGGCGTAGTCGGCTGCCGGAAAATCCGGGTTGACCACCAGCATGTAGCGCAGCGTGCCAATGCTGGCGAGGGGACGAAAGCTGCGGATGGCGTCGTATTTGAGGTCGGGGTAAAGCTTGACGCTCGAGGTGTGCTGCAAGGCGTTGACCAGCACGATGGTGTTGCTGTCGGCGCTGGCGCGGGCGACGTAATCGATGCCGATGGTGCCCCCTGCGCCGGGACGGTTTTCAACGATCACCGGCACACCAAGAACTTCACCGACCTTCTTGCCGAGCACGCGGCCGATGGCATCGGTGGCGCCGCCGGCGGCAAAGGGCACCACCAGGTGTACGGGTTTGTCGATGGCGCTCTGGGCGTGTGCGGCGCCATCAAGCACGCTCAGGCTCAGGGCAGCAGTGCTGGCAAGGACACGCATCAGTTTCACGAATTGCATGCTGTTCTCCACGGCGCGCGGGCCGTCAGGGATGGATCGGTTCGGGGCAGGGGGCACGGACTGCTCATTGATAATTGAGGCGCAGTCCCGGCCGTGCCCAGGGCATTTCGACCAGCCGGCCGGCGTACGACTGCGTCAGGTAGGCCGTTTTCAGATCCGATCCTCCAAAACACAGATTGGTCAGATGGGTATCGCCCGGTACCGGCACGAATTCGGCGTGCGAGCCATCGGGCGCACACACCGACACGCCACCGCGGTCCAGATTGCCGACGCAGACATTGCCGTTGGCCTCGATGGCCAGCGAATCAAAGCGCGCATAAACCGGCGAAATATGCACCAGCCTGCCGCCATGCGGTGAAGTGGTCGAACCTTCAACGGGTGCGGCCAGTTTGCCAGGGCCGGCCAGCTTGAAGGCCCAGACACGCGCCGTTTCCGTTTCGGCAATGAACAACTCCGAACCGTCGGGCGACAGCCCCATGCCGTTGGGCCGGCTGATCGGGAAGATCAGTTCGTGGATGGCCGAGCCATCGGCCTTGGCGTAATACACCGCGCCGCGGTCCATGTCGCGCGCGCGCGTTTTGCCCGGATCGCTGAAGTAAAAACCGCCAAAGGCATCAAACACCAGATCATTGGCGCCACCGATGCGATGGCCGTCACACTGGTCATACAAGACCTCGGCCTTGCCGGTTTCAATATTGACGCGCTCGATGCGGCCGCTCAGGTAGTCGGCGGGCTGGCCGGCATTGACCCAGGCGCCATCGGCGCGCTGTTTCCAGTTGAAACCACCGTTGTTGGCGACGTAACAATGGCCGTCCGGTCCCATCGCTGCGCCGTTCGGCCCGCCGCCAAGTTTGGCAACATAGTGTTTGCGGCCGTCCAGCCAGACACGTGTGAGGGTCTGGCGGCGGATTTCCACCACCAGCAGGCTGCCATCGGCGAGCCAGATCGGCCCTTCGGGAAACCACAGGTCTTCGGTGATCACTCTCATGGCGGGCTCCTCAATCGACCATCGGCAGTTTGGCGCGCACGACAATGTCCTTGAGGCGCGCGATCTCACCCTGATATTTGCGCAGCGCCTCTTCGGTGCTGCGTTGCACCGGTTCGGCGCCGCCTTCGCGCAAGGTCCTGATGACCTCCGGTTTGGCGGTGATCGTGTTGATCGCGGCATTGAGTTTGCGCAGCACCTCCGGCGGCGTACCGGCGCGCGTGTAGACGGCGAAAAAGCTGCCGTAGTTGTAGTCTGGCATGCCGGCTTCACGGGTGGTCGGCACATCGGGAATGTCCCACTGGCGTTGCGGCGCGGTGACCGCCAGGGCGCGCAGCTTGCCGGCCTTCATGTGGCCGATGATGCCCGGCGTGTTGACGATCATGAAATCGGCCTCGCCTTGCAGCAGGGCGAGAATGGCGTCACCGCCACCGCGGTAGGGAATGACCGCCACGTCGAGCGAATTTTGCAGACGGAACATGTCGATGGGCAGGCGCGAGCCTCCTGCGGCAGCGTTCAGCTTGCCCGGATTCTTGCGGATCAGATCGACAAATTCAGCGAGGTTGCGCACGCGCGTTTTTTCCGGATTGATGACGATGACGTTGTAGTACTCGCACACTACCGCCACGGGCACCAGATCATTGACCGCATCAAAACGCAGCTTGCTGTACATCACCGGGTTGACCGTCGCCGCGCTTGAATTCATCAGCAGTGTGTAGCCGTCCGGCGCCGAGCGCGCCGTCGCTTCCATGCCGATGTTGCCATCGGCGCCGCTACGGTTTTCAATGACCACCGACTGGTTCAGGGTCATGGCCAGCTGCTGGCCAATCAGGCGGCCAAAAATGTCGGTGCCACCACCCGGGGGAAACGGCACGATGGCCTTGATCGCGTGATCGGGATACTCAGCCTGTGCGGCACTCATGCCCAGACACAGTGCCAGGCTGACCAGCCCGGCGCGAAGGATGTTCATGGAACGGCGCATCGTCGTCTCCTCTGGATGGTGATTATCGGCCGGGGTGGCTTAGCGCAGTTTCCAGACCGGTTTGCGTTTGTCGCGGAAGGAGCGTGCGCCCTCGGCGCCATCTTCACTCTCGGCGGTTTCCTGATCCAGATGTTTGGCATACGAAATCAGCGCCGGATCGAAGGCTGCGGTCAGGCGGTACAGGCGCACCGCAGCCTGCACGGCCAGCGGCGAACTGTTGCACACCATCTCGGCCATTTCCTCGGCCTTGGCCATCAGGTCTTCGGGTTTGGTGACGAAGTTGATGATGCCGTACTGCATGGCTTCCTGAGCGGTCAGGCGCGCATTGCACAAGGTCAGGTAGGCCGCCACGGCACGCGGCAGCGAGGCGTACAGGTTATGGGCCGAGCCAAGCCGACCGATGGCGGTGTGGGTGTCGCCCAGCCAGGCGGTTTCCGACATGACGCGCAACTGACACTGCAAGGCCAGTGACAGGCCAACACCGACGGCCAGGCCGTTGATGGCGGCGATCAGCGGTTTTTCCAGATTGGCATCGCTCGGCTGGCCGCCGCCGCCCCAATGAAAAATCGGATTGTTCGGATCTTCATGCGGCGTGCGGATGCCCTTGGCCTGATGCTCGGCCAGGAACTTGACGTCGCGGCCGGCGCAGAATGCCCGGCCTGTACCAGTAACGATGCCGACATAAACGTTCGGATCGCGCTGCATGTCGAGCCAGCAGCGGCGCAGTTCGACATAGGCGTAGCTGTGCAGCGAGTTCAGGCGGTCCGGCCGGTTGATGGTGACATAAGCGACGTGGCCCTTTTTTTCGTAGAGCACGTGCTCAAGATCATTGGGGGCGATGGCGGGGTCGTAGGGCGATTCATAACGTGGCATGGTGGCTCCTGTGGATGGGTGCTGGCGCGGTCAGTCGGATTCGATCAGCAACAGGCCGTCGACCGCCGCGAGGCTGTCGGTGGCCAGCTTGACCGGGTTGATTTCGAAGGTGAAATGGGCCCATGGGGCGCTGGCCACTAGGGCTGAAAAGCGTGCGATGAAATCGGCGGCGAGTGTGCGTTGTGTGGGGCTGAACAAATCGGGCAGGCGTCGCGTCGTGCGCAGGCTACCGATCAGGTCGTCGGCGCCGTCGGTGTTGAGGGGCGCGCGTGCGAACACGACATCGTCGATGATCTCGGTCAGGCCACCACCCATGCCAACGCCCACCATGACGCCAAATTCACGGTCGCGGAAGGCCGTCACGAGCAGTTCGTGCTGGCCGGTAAACATGTGTTGCACCCAGACGCCATCAAGCGTGACGCCGCGGGCCAGAGCGCGCTGCCGCAGCAGCGTGTCGGTGCTGCGCACGGCATCGGCATGCTCGATATTGAGTGCCACCAGCCCTGCTGCGGCGCGGTGCGTAATGGCGGGCGAAATACCCTTCATGGCGACCGGATAACCTACCTCGGTGGCCAGGCCCGCAGCCTGTTCGGCGTTGCGTGCAATGCGGCCACGTGCCACCGGCAGGCCGGCCGCTTCAAGCAGGCCGGCAACGACATCCTCGGACACCACGGCGCTGTCTGTACCGGCGGGGACAAAGTCGTGCCATGGAAAGTGGCCCGGCGCCACGTCGATCTTGCGGATGCGGTGACGCAGGTCAGCAGCATGGCGCGCCAGATGCCCGAGCGTGCGTGCGGCGCGCGCGTGTTCGGTAAAGGTGTAAATGCCGCGCGCAGCCAGCGCCTCGAGGGTGCCCTCGGGCATCGACTGCCAGGTCAGCAGCACCGGCACCTCCACGCTGTGGCGCAGAGTGTCGAACATCTCGATGAGCTCCGGTGCAAGCGCATCGAAACCGGCGGCCAGAAACAGCCAGGCATCAATGCCACGCGCTTCGCCGAGCACGCGCAGGGCGGCCGGCATGTTGGCGCGGTGTTTTGCGTTGGTCATCATGCCCGGCGTGAAATCGATGGGATTGAGGGCTGAGCTGAGCGGCGTGAGCAGCGGTTTGACCGTCGCCTGCGCCTGGTCATCGAGCGGCAGCACCACCAGCCCTTCTCGGCCTGACTGGTCGGTGCAGATCACACCACTGCCGCCGCCAAAGGACGAAATCAGCACTTTGTTACCTGTTGGTAGCTGTCCCGGGCGCAGCGATGCCAGCTGCAGGCAGACGTCGAGCATTTCCTCAGTGGAGTACACACGGATGACGCCGAATTCGCGGAACAGTGCTTCGTAGGTGCGGTCTTCACCGGCCAGCTTGCCGGTGTGGGCCAGTGCGGCCCGGCTGCTGGCGGCACTGGCGCCACCCTTGAGCATGACCACCGGTTTGCCGTACTGGCGTGCCGCGCCCAGGGCATCGATAAAATCATCGGCGCTCGACAGGCCTTCGGTATATACCGCGATGACCCGCGTACCCTCGTCTTGCGCCACGGCACGGATAAAATCGGCCACGCTCAGGTAGGCTTCGTTGCCGACGCTGACCGTGACCCGAAACCCCAGACCGAGATACTGCGCGCGCGAATGCGCCATCACGCTGATGCCGCCGCTCTGGCTGATCATTGACACCACGCCACGGCTCAGGCGCGCATGATCGTGCAGCATCGAACTGAACGATGCCGTCAGGCCGATGCCGGTGTTGATGATGCCGATGCAATTCGGTCCGCACAGCAAGATGCCGGTAGCGCGGCAGATGGTCTCCAGTTCAGCCTGCATGGCGCGGCCTTCCGGTCCTTGTTCGGCAAAGCCGCCGGCCCAGACCACCGCCGCGCGCACGCCGGCTGTCGCGCATTCGCGCAGCAATGCGGCCACCGCTTTGGCCGGCACTGCCAGAATGGCCAGATCGGGCACCCCCGGCAGATCTGCCACGCTGGCGTAACAGGGCAGACCCGCGACCGTGCTGTTACTACTATTGACCGGCCAGATCGGCCCGGCATAACCAAATTTACGCAGGAACGTGGTCGCCGTGCCGCCCAGATTGCCGTCACGATCGGATGCGCCAATGACGGCGACCGAACGCGGCGCGAGCAGCGGGGTGAGCGCGCCGAATGAAGAAACATCCTGAATCAATCAAACCTCCGAGTCATGGCCACGCAACATCTGCACACCCTTGCGGGTGACCGGTCGCAGCGCCAGATGCAATACTGAACCGATGGCCACCAGCATCAGAACCGTGGAAATGGGACTTCTGAACAACACCAGCAGGCTACCTTCGGACATCACCAGCGACTGGCCGAGCGAGGTTTCGAGTTGCGGCCCGAGCACCAGCGTGAGTGCGATCGGCGCCATCGGAAAACCGAATTTGCGCATGACATAACCAATCACGCTGAATACCAGCATGACGGCGACATCGAACATGCTGCCGTTGACGCTGAATGTGCCGATGACGGTGAACACCAGAATGATGGCGAACAGCACCGCATACGGCAGCCTCAGGATGCGCACCCACAGGCCAACCAGCGGCAGGTTGAGGATCAGCAGGATGACCGAAGCCGTCACCATGCTGGCAATCAGCGACCAGACGATGTCGGGGTGATCCTTGAACAGGAAGGGGCCGGGCGTGATGCCATGAATCAGAAAGCCCGCCATGATGACCGCTACCGTGGCCGAGCCGGGGATGCCGAGCGAGAGCAGCGGCAGCAGGGCGGCATTGGCGCTGGCGTTGTTGGCCGTCTCCGGACCGGCCACACCTTCGATGGCGCCTTCGCCAAACCGCGAAGGATCGCGCGCCAGCTTTTTTTCCAGCGCGTAGGACAGAAACGATGACGTGGCCGCGCCCAGGCCGGGGATGACACCGATCAGAAAACCCAGTACCGAACCACGCACGATCGGCATGGCCGAGGCGCGCCAGTCCTCGCGCGACAACCACAGCGAGCTGATCGGCGCCGTGCTAAAACCGCGCTGGCCCTGCTCGACGTTGAGCAGGATTTCGGAAATGCCGAACAGGCCCATGAGCACGGGCACGAAACCAAAACCGCTGAGCATCTGCGGGCTGTCGAAGGTCATGCGGCCGACGCCGGTGAGCGGGTCCATGCCTGGCAGGGTCAATAGCAGCCCGAACAGCGCGGCAATGGCGCCCTTGAGCAGCGAGTCGCCGGCCAGGCCGACCAGCAGGGTAAAACTGACCAGCACCAGCGCGAAAAATTCGGGCGGGCCAAACAGCAGACTGAGCTTGCTGAGCGGTGCCGCGACCAGCATCACCGCCAGCGTAGCGACCAGGCCGCCGATCGTCGAGCCGATGGCGGCGATCGCCAGCGCCGCGCCGGCACGCCCCTGACGGGCCATCTTGTGGCCGTCGATGCACGTGACCACTGAAGCCGTTTCGCCCGGCACATTCATGAGCACGCTGGTGATGGTGCCGCCGTACATGGTGCCGTAGTAGATCGAGCACAGCATGATGAGCGCGCCCACCGGACTCATGCTGTAGGTCACCGGCAGCAGGATGGCCACGCCGGCCACCGGCCCGACACCCGGCAACACGCCGATCAGGGTGCCGATGATGCAGCCGATCAGAGCCGCGAACAGATTGGCCGGCTGCATCGCCAGCCATAAACCATCGCCGAATGCCGAGAGGATGTCCATGGTTGCGCTCAGAAGCCGAGGGCTTGCAGGAATTCGAGGTCCGGCGCGGGCAGTTCAACCCCCAGGCCGCGTTCAAAACCATAAGCAACGCCAAAACTGAGCAACAGCGCCATGGCGGCGCGTTGCCACAAGGGCCGCGCGCCAAACACCCGCGGCACGACCCAGACAAAGGCCAGCATGGCTAGGCGAAAGCCCAGATATTTCAGGCCTGGCCACAAGGCCAGCAGGGCGACGATCACCAGCAGCACGCGCTTGCCCCCTTCGGCATCTTCAAAAAACGGCGTGCCGGCCTCGTCACGTCCTTCCGAAAGACTGTTGAACAGCGCAGCGAGACAGGCGAGCGTCAGCAGGATGCCGATCCATACCGGGAAGAACCCCGGCCCGGGTCCGAGCGGCCCGTAATATTTCAGGCGCCAGCCGCTCCAGATCACGAACAGCGCAATGGCCGTGATGACGGCCAGAAACAGCCGGTAAGCGAGGCGCAGGCGCACCGCGCTCAGGTTCATTTGGCGCCGGTCTTGCTGGCCAGCAGTTTGGCGACTACTGGCTGGTAGAGGCCCGAAATGCGTCGTGTTGTTTTGAGCGCTTCCGGCCCGCTGGAAAATTGCACCGGGAAGTCGAGTGCCGCCAGCGCCTTGACGACCTCCGGATTTTCTACCGACTTTTTCACTGCGGCCTCAAGCTTGGCGCGTACCGGTTCGGCCATGCCCGGTGGTGCAATCACCACCGTGGTATTGACCAGTTCATAACCATACAGATCACGTGTTTTGGGCAGCTTGAGAGCCTCCATGCTGGCATCCGATACGTCAGACACGATGGCAATCGCGCGTAGCGACCCGGCCTTGACATGTTGCATGTAAGTGACCGGCGAACCGCTGGCGAAATTGGCGTCGCCGGCCAGCACGCGCGAGGTGCCCTCGGCGGCGCTGTTGGTGGGCAGGGTGCGGTATTGGAAGCCGCCGGAACGTTCGGACAGCAGGCCCATGCCGACTTCGTGCAGGTTGAAGCCGCCGGTGGTCACGGCCACCAGCTTGCCCGGATTGGCCTTGGCCCAGGCCACCAGTTCGGGCAGGGTCTTGGCTGGAACCGAGGGATGGACCACCGCGATGTAAGGCCAGCCGAAATAGCTGGCGATGTAGGTAAACTTGAAGGGGTCGTAGGCCACCGGCGTGGCATGCGGGATGATCGATGTGTTCGATGCCGTGCCGACAGCGATGGTGTAACCATCGGGCCGGCCAGCGTACAGACCGCCGAGGGCCACTGCGCCGCCGCCGCCGGCGTCATTGCGCACCACGACGCGCTGGCCGAGCACCTTGCTCATCTCGGTGGCGAGAATGCGTGCGGCCAAGTCGGTGCCGCCGCCGGCGCCGTAGGGCACCACCATGGTGATCGGCTTTTCCGGGTATTCGGCGCGCGCCGGGCCGCAGGCGAGTACCGCAAGCGTGAGGCAACTCCAGCCTGCGACGGTATGTTTGAGCGTCATGGTGTCTCCCTTGTTCTGGTTGTGTGTCCGCGGCACGCTGGCTGCGGCAGGACTGCTGTCACAGGGCGGACTACTCCGGTTTGATGCCCGCTGCTTCAATCACCTTCTTCCACTTCTGCCGTTCCTGTTCGACCTGACGGGCGATCTCATTGGGCGTGCCCGGCTTGGGCATGATGCCCAGATCCAGCAGGCGCGCGCGCAGCGCCGGCGTCGCCAGTACCGTGTTGAGTTCGCGATTCAGCCGCTCGATGATGGCCGGCTGGGTGCCGGAGCGTACCGACAGGTAGGCCAGCGACGACGCATCAAATCCCTCCATGGTCTCAGCGATGGTGGGCAGGTCGGGCAGGTTGGGCGAGCGGTCGAGCGCGGCGATGGCAATCGGGCGCAGTGCGCCGGCATTGATCTGCGGCAGTAGCGCAGCCAGCGTGTCGATGGTCATCTGCACGCGGCCGGCGAGCAGGTCCTGCAGGGCAGGGGCCGAGCCCTTGTAGGGCACGTGCACGATGTCGATGCCGGCCAGGAACTTCAGGTATTCACCGCCCAGATGGTTGGCCGAGGCGATGCCCGGGCTGGAGAAATTGAGCTTGCCCGGATTGGCCTTGGCATACGCGATCAGCTCGCCAATGTTGCGCGCCGGCACCGATGGGTGCACGACCAGCACGGCAACAAACACCCCGAGGCGTGCCACCGGCGTTAGATCCCGTACCGGGTCGTAAGGCAGTTTGGCCATCAGGGACGGATTGGTGATCTGTGGTCCCGGTGGCGTGAACAGCAAGGTATAACCATCGGCCGGTGCCTTGGCGACAAAATCGGCGCCGATGGTCGCGTTGGCGCCGGGCTTGTTGTCGATGATGATCGGCTGGCCCAAGCGTTGCGCAAGCGGATCGGCGATCAGGCGGGCGAGCACGTCCGAGCCGCCACCCGGGGCAAACGGCACAACCAGACGCAGGGCGTGATCGGGCCAGGACTGGGCCGAAGCGGCGCTGGCAAGCAGCAGGGTGGTCAGTGTCACGCCGAGAAACTGGCGGGTGAGTTTGGTGATCGGGCGCATGCAGGCGTCTCCCCTGACTGTGGTGAATCGAATCTTCGTGTTCTTGACCTTTGGCAGAGTATTGCAGGGATACAATGGGGGTCAAAGCGAATTTTTTTGGCCTTATGCATGAGGTTTATGAATGAGCAGGCGGACGCTGGTCCCTTCGATTTCACTGCTTGAGGCGTTTGAGGCCTCTGCACGGCACCGTAGTTTCACGCTGGCCGCCGATGAACTGGCCCTGACCCAAAGCGCGGTCAGCCGTCAGGTGCAGGCGCTGGAGGAGCAGCTCGATGTGCCGCTGTTCCGGCGCACCGGCCGGCGCATTGTGCTCACCGATATTGGCCAGGCGTATGCCCGCGAGATTGCGGCGGCGCTGGCGCGCATCCGCACCGCCAGCTCACGGGCGATTTCGTTTCGTACCGGCGCCGGTTCCCTGCAATTGGCGATCCAGCCGACCTTCGGGTCAAAGTGGCTGGTGCCGCGCCTGGGCTCGTTTTATGCCCGCCATCCCGGCATGCTGGTGCACATTCATTCACGCATCGGCGAGATCGATTTCGACCAGTCCGGCATGGATGCCGTGATCGCCGCCAGTGACGGCCATCGGCCGGGCCTGGTGGCGCATCACCTGCTTGAAGACGAGCGTGTAGTCATTATCAGTCCGGAACTGCTGGCGCGCCGGCCTTTGCAAAGGCCGGAACAATTGCTTGATCACCTGCTGCTCGAGGTCTCGACCCGGCCGCAGTCGTGGCGCGACTGGATGGTCGGGCAGGGCTTGTCGGTGCGCGGTGTGAGGATGGGGCCACAGTTTGAGTTCACTGCGCACCTGATCCAGTCGGTGATGTCCGGCATCGGCGTTGGCCTGGTGACGCGCGTGCTGGTCGAAGATGAGATTCGCAGCGGCGCCCTGATCGTGCCGTTCACCGTGCCTTCGTCGGTGCGTTGGCATTACTACCTGTTTTACCCGCCAGAACGGGAAAGCTTTCCGCCGCTGGTGGCGTTTCGCGACTGGGTGCTGGGCGAGGCGCGCGCCGTCACGGACGGCGCGGCGCGTGCTTGATTACTTGAAGGTGCGATCAAACATATTGATGATGGCCTGATACTCGATGGTCGTTTTGTTGACCGTGTAGTCGGCACGCACGCGGGCCGGGTCCGGCGCGGCCAGCGTGCCGGGCAGGTTGCCGAGCAGGCTCGACGCGCGGTTTTCACCGTTGTGCACGGTCTGGCCCTCCACCGACATCAGCCAGGCCGCGAATAGTTTGGCGGCATTCGGCTTTTGCGCTTTGGCACTGATCGCCACATAGGTGCGCGCCGTGGTGATCGGATCCAGATAGGTGTAGGCAATCGGCGCGCCCGGATTGGCGGTGACGATGTTGGCGGCATCATAGGGAATGCCGTTGAACGCCACCAGTGCTTCGCCGGAGGCGGTCAGTTGCGCCACCAGCGCCGGCGTGGCGACGATGCGCGGTTTTTGCAATGCCAGTTTCTGGAAGAAGGCTTCGCCGTAATTCGGGTCTTTCAGCAGGGCGTAATACTGCGTGGCGTAAGCGGTGCCAATGCGCGGGCTGCCAATGACGATCTTGCCGGTAAACTTGGGCTTGAGCAGGTCATTCCAGGTTTTCGGGATGTCGGCCTTGGCCACGCCGGCCGTGTTGTAGAACAGGCTCTGGTAGATGCTCTGGATCGGCGCGACGAATTCCGTGCGGTCCGGAAAGGGTACGTCGGGCAGTTTGCCGATATAGCCGCCCGCTACCCAGCGGTAGAGCGTGGTGGTGTCGGCGGAGACGATCAGGTCGGCGTTGATGCGGCCGGCCTTGATTTCCTGGTCGACCCGCGCGGCCATCGGGCCTGAGGTCATTTGCGTGTAGCTGACCTTGATGCCATAGGCTTTTTCAAAAGCCTCGGCGTCGGCTTTCAGGGCCGTGGCGCTGGAAGCGGTGTAGACCGTCAGCGTGGCGTCGGCTTTGCCAGCGGCGATCAGCTTGGCGTCGGTGGGCCGCTGTGGCGGCTTGGCCTGAGCCTGGGCGCTTGACCACACACCGGCGGCCACGATCATGCCCGTCAGGGCGAGGCAACGTACGAGGGTGCGGCGTTCGATACGGGATGTTTTTTTCATTGGATCTCCTGATTGATTTTTTGCCACAGCGCAGACACGAGTAGCATTTAGCCCCGCGCAGGGCCGAACGTCAATATCATTGTGTCAAGAGGTGAACCATTGGCGCGCGCCGGGCGCCGTGGTACTTGACCCGGCGAGCCAATGAAATCGATACTGAGCGGCTCAGGGCGACACAATGAGCCGGGTTCCCATGGCTACCGCCATGCGTACACCGACCGGAGACCGTGACTTGAACATCCAGAACAATTCCACCAGCGGCGCCCGTTTCGAGGCTGTTGCGGTCGGCGATGCGTTGCCCGACCTGCAGGTGACGCCTACCCTTCAGAACGCCGTCATGTATGCGGCGGCCATGTGGGAATTCCAGAAAATCCATTTTGACCACGAGTGGTCGCGTACGCGCGAACATCTTGATGGCGCAATCATTCAGGGCCCGGTGCTGGGCAATTATCTGGCGCGTGCGCTCGGGCGCTGGGCCGGACCGCGCGGCCGCATCAAACGGCTGGCGTGGCGCAATCACGGCACGGCGCCGCTCGGCGAGGCGCTGGTGTGCAGCGGCCGCGTGACCGCGCGCCATGAAAATGGTCTGGTTGATTGTGAACTGGCTATTACCAATCCCCGCGCTGAAAAGATTGTCTCCGCCACCGCCAGTGTGCAACTCGCCAGGGAGCAGGTTTGATGAAAGGTCCGCTGGCAGGTATCACCGTCATCGATTTCACCCGTGTGCTTGCCGGTCCGCTGGCGTCGATGACGCTGGCCGATATGGGTGCCGATGTCATCAAGATCGAAGAGCCGGAAGGCGGCGATCTGTATCGCACCTCGGGATCGATACATATCAATGGCGAAGCGGTCAATTTCCTGAGCACCAACCGCAACAAAAAAAGCGTCACCCTTGATGTCACCAAAGCGGAGGGCTACCGCATCCTTGAGCAACTGGTCGCGAGCGCCGATGTCTTTCTGGAAAACTTCCGGCCCGGCGTCACCGACAAGCTGCGCATTGATTATGAACGCCTGCGTGTTCTCAATCCGCGCCTGATTTACGGTTCGATTACCGGCTTTGGCAGCAGCGGGCCGTTTCGCAACCGTGCCGCCGTCGATCCGGTGATTCAGGCCGAGTCGGGCATCATGAGCCTGACCGGGGATCAGGGCGGCAGCCCGGTGCGCATCGGCACCGCGGTCGGTGACATCTATGGCGCCATGCTCGCCGCCCAGGGCATCGGTTTTGCCCTGTACGCGCGCGAAAAAACCGGCCTGGGCCAGAAGGTCGAACTGTCATTGCTCGATGCTTCGCTGTTTGGCCTGATCCCGCGCGAAGGCGAATACCTTGCGACGGGCACGGTGTTTCCGCGCATGGGCAGCGGCCATCCGCAATTCGTGCCCTTCCAGAATTTCGCCACCAGTGATGGCTTTGTGTTTGTCGCCGCCTTTCATGATGCCCTGTACCGCAAGCTGTGCACGGCACTGGGCCGCGCCGATCTGGCGACGCATCCGGATTATCTCGACAACACGGGGCGTAGCCGTAACCGTGTTGCCCTGCTGGCTGAACTCGAGCCGATTTTCGCCACGCGGACTTCGGCCCAATGGGTCGCCCTGCTCGAACCCTCGGGTATGCCGATCGGTCGCGTCAACGATCTGGCCGATGTGTTCGAACATCCGCAGGTCAAACACAACGGCATGGTCGTCGAGATGGATCATCCGGTCGCTGGCAAGATCCGTCTGCTCAACAATCCGCTGCGCTTTTCCGAAGATCCGGTGCAGTTGCACAGCCCGCCGCCGCTGCTGGGGCAGCATACCGGCGAGGTCCTGGCGCGCCTTGGTTATGCCGAGGGCGACCTGGAGGAGTTGCGCCGTCAAGGGGTGATCTGATGCGCTCGGTGCTGGTCGTTGGCGGCACCGGCCCATCCGGTTATGCCATTGTTGAGCGCCTGATCGCGCGCGGCGACCAAGTCACCATTTTTCATACCGGCCGGCATGAGCTGGAATTTTCGGCGCCGATCGAACACCTGCATGGCGACCCCAATGAACTGGCCGATCTGCAGCGGCTGTTGGCCGGGCGCCAGTTTGATCTGGCCATCAGCACGTCGGGCCGCATTCGTCACGTGATCGAAACCCTGCGCGGCCGCATCGGCCGGCTGGTGGCCGTCAGCGGGCTGCCTTATTACCGGCGCTCGCGGCAGGTGGCCAGTGGCGCCAGCGGCGCATCCGCCATCCACGAACGCTCGTTTCTGCCGCCCGGTGAGATGGGCATACCCATGCCGATCCGGGAAACCGACGAACGGGTCACTGATCCTGCCGACCGGTATGGCTATCTGGTCGGGCGCAGTGAAGACAGCGTCATGCAGGCGCATGCGCGTGGCGATTTCGAGGCCAGCATTGTGCGTTACACCATGGTGTACGGGCCGCACACCTACATCCCGTTTGAATGGTTTCTGGTGCGCCGCATTCTTGACGGCCGGCGCGCCATCGCCCTCGAAGGCGGTGGCCTGATGATTCCGCAGCGCGGTTATGCGGGCAATCTGGCGCAGGCGGTGCTGCTCTGTGGTGAACATCCGGCGGCCAGTGGCCAGGCCTACAACGTTGGCGATGAACAAAGCCTGTCGGTGCTCGACCTGACCATACTCGTGGCGCGCACCCTGGACCATGACTGGGAGATTGTCGAGGTGCCGATGGCCCTGAGCCCCTGCCGCAATCCCTTCGCCATCCGCCAGAACACCCTGTTTGACATGTCGAAGATTCGCTACGAACTTGGTTACCGCGATGCGCTGCCGGTCGAAGAAGCGACGCGCCAGTTCGTGCTCTGGCTGCGTGACCATCCAATCACACGCGGCAGCCCTGAGGAACTGGCGCTCGGCGCGCGCGTGTTTGACTATGCAGCGGAAGACCGTGTCATTGCCGCCTGCCAGAATTTTTACTCCACAGTACAACAGAGCTTACAACCCGGAAGTGTCTGACATGAACACCAACATCCTGCTGACCGATGCGGTCAAGGCGCTGATCGGCCATGCCATGTGGGATGCGGAAACCGTCGAGGTGCACGAGAGCGACATTCTGCGTTACCACGAAGCCATCGAAGATCCGATGATCGTGCGCGACGACGACGGCGTGCTGCTCGCGCCGCCGCTGTTCCTGCCGCCCTTTCACCATGGCGGCACCATCGGCGAAGACGGCCGGCGCAGCAAACCGGGCGAGCTGGATATCGATTTGCCGGTCAAGCGTCGTTTGATGGCGGGTTGCGACATTCGTTTTGACGTGCCCATCCGTGCTGGCGACACCATCACCGCCACGACCACGATTACCAACCTGACCGAAAAACAGGGCAGCACCGGCCCGATGCTGCTCATTGAAACGGCAACCGCTTATACCAACCAGAAGGGCCAGACCAACCGGATTGAAACCTGGGTGGTGATTCGCCGTTAGGCCTGCAGCCGCGGCAACTGGGCCGCGAACGCCGTTTCGTCTTCCAGACAGCGCAGGTCGAGCTGCAGCTTGTTGTCGACCACGCGGCCCACGACCGGGATGGGCAGGGAGCGCAGGCGTTTGGCCAGCGCGTTCAGGGCAGAGCCGGCGCGTGCCTTGTTCGGGATGATGGACAGCGCGACGCTCGGCAGGGTTTCCACCGGCATCGAGCCACTGCCCACCTGACTCTTGACCGCTGCGATGTCTACCCGCCAGTCTGGACCGAGTGCACTGGCCAGCGGTGCGCGCAGGCGATCGGCCAGGCCCTGCATCTGTTCGAGCGGTCGCGTCAGCAGGCGCAGCGTGGGTAATTCCTGGGTCAGGCGTTCGGGATGACGATAGGTCAGCAGGCTGGCCTCCAGCGCCGCCAGCGTCAGCTTGGAAACACGCAGGGCGCGTTTGAGCGGGTGGCGTTTGATCTTGGCGATCAGGTCTTTGCGGCCGACGATCAGGCCGGCCTGGGGTCCGCCGAGCAGCTTGTCGCCGCTGAAGGTGACGACGTCGGCACCTGCAGCGAGCACGTCGCGCACCACCGGCTCTTTGGGCAGACCATAGGCCGACAGGTCGATCAGGCTGCCGGCACCGAGGTCGACCAGATAGGGCAGGTTATGGCGATGGGCGATTTGTGCTACCTCGCTGCCCGACACCTCGGCGACAAACCCGCTAATGGTGTAATTGCTGGCATGCACCTTCATGAGCGCCGCGCTGCGTGGGCCGATGGCCTCTTCGTAATCGCTCGCGTGGGTGCGGTTGGTCGTGCCGATTTCCACCAGACGCGTATTGGCGCTGCGCATGACATCGGGAATGCGGAAGGCGCCGCCAATTTCTACCAGTTCGCCGCGCGATACGATCACTTCACGGCGCGGCGCCAGTGCGGCCAGCACCAGCAGCACGGCGGCGGCATTATTGTTCACCACCGTGACCGCTTCGGCACCGGTCAGATCGCGCAGCAGTGATTCGACCAGGCTGTCGCGTTCACCGCGCCCGCCACTGTCGATCTCGTATTCCAGATTGCAGGCCTCGGTCATGGCCATGTTGACGTGCGCGATGGCGCTGGCCGGCAACAAGGCACGGCCCAGATTGGTGTGCAACACGGTACCAGTCAGATTGAACATGCGCCGCAAGGAAGGCGTGGCGCGTTGCTCAACGAAAGACGTGACTTGCTGCGTGAGCTCGTTTTCACTGGCCGCTGCTTGTTCGGGCGCTGTTGCGCGGTGCGCGCGCGCTCGTTCGAGCACATCACGCACTGCGTCGACCGTGGCGCTGCGTCCGAAGCGCGCAATCAGGTCCTCGACGGCGGGCAGGCGCATGAGCCGGTCGACGGATGGAAAAGGGCTGGATTTTTTTTCGTGGGTCATGGATGAGGAGGCTGTGAGCGGACCGCCGTGGTGCCTGTGCGTGATTGTAACGATGAACCTGTCATGCGCGCGATGGAACGACAGGTTAAAATGTGTGCGTCACATCGTGAAACGGTGTCTGGCCCTTTCCGCCGGACCGGCGGCGAAACGCGGCATCATGCACCATTACAGGGAATTCCAGTCGTTGGCATCCATCAGGCAGGGATCTGGCCCCGAGATTTTTCCTTACTCGCACATCTGAACGGTCCCCATGCTCGTCGCTACCGCCGGTCACATTGATCACGGCAAAACCTCGCTGGTTCGGGCACTCACGGGCGTTGAAACCGACCGGCTGCCCGAAGAGCGCGCGCGCGGCATTTCCATCGACCTCGGTTTTGCTTACTGGACGGTAGAAGGCCGGACCATCGGTTTTGTCGACGTGCCCGGCCACGAGCGCTTTGTGCGCAACATGCTCGCCGGCGTGAGTGCTATCGACTTTGCCATGCTGGTGGTGGCAGCCGACGACGGCGTCATGCCCCAAAGCATCGAGCATGTGCAGATTCTCGATCTGCTCGGCGTCGCCCGTGGCGTGGTGGTGCTGACCAAGGTGGATCGGGTGGGCCGCGAACGCATCGACGAGGTGAGTGCTCAGGTGCGGGCGCTGCTGGCGTCTACCGTGCTGGCCCATTTTCCGGTGTTTGAAGTGTCGACCGTCGAGCGCACCGGCATCGAGGCGCTGTCGGCCGCGCTGATCGAAGCCCAGCGCACGGAAACCAGCCGGCGCGCCACCGGGCGCAATTTCCGTCTGGCCATCGATCGCGCCTTTTCCGTGCCGGGCACGGGCACGGTGGTGACCGGCACTGTGCAGGATGGCCTGCTTGATGCCGGCGCCCATTTGTGCCTGTCGGCCAGCGGCCGCGAGGTGCGTGCGCGTGGCCTGCAAACGGGGGGCCACGAAGTGCCGGGCATCGGTCCGGGCGAACGTTGCGCCGTGAATCTGGCCGGCGCCGAAGTGGCGGACGTCAAGCGCGGCGACTGGCTGCTGGTGCCGGGCATGGTGGCGCCAACGCGGCGCATCGAGGCGCGCCTGCATCTGCTGCCGGGCGAGTCGCACGGCCTGAAACACAATGCCGCTGTGCATGTACACCTAGGCACCGCCGATGTTCTGGCCCGCGTCCTGATCCCGGGACAGGCGGGTCTCAAGGCTGGCGAAACTGGCTTGGTGACGCTGCTGCTTGAACAGCCGGTGTGCACCTTCAATGGTGACCGTTTCATCGTGCGCGATCAATCGGCGCGGCGCACGCTCGGCGGTGGCCGTGTGGTCGACCCGCAGGTCAGCAATGACCGGCGTGACCAGGCCCATCGCGCGCGCTGCAGCGCGGCGCTTGAACGTTTCGAACCCGCGGCAGCGCTGGCGGGTTTGCTGGCCATCGATGGCCATGAAGTGGATATCGTGCGCTTTGAGCGCAGCTTCAACCTTGAGCCGGCCTACGCTCGCACCCTGTATGAGCAGGCCAATGCGCTGGTGTTTGGCCGCAGCCGGCCGGTGGCCCTGCCGGCTGCGGCGATCGAAGCCTTGCGCGAGGCCATTGTGGCCGCGCTCGGAGAATTCCATCGCAAGCAGGCCGATGCGCCCGGCATGGCGGTGCGCGCCCTGAAGGCCGAGGTTGCGCCCGGCCTGTCGATTGAAACCTTCCTGGCGGTACAAAAAGAGCTGGTTGAACAGCGCCGCATCGAATCCGGCGGCAACCTGCTCAAACTGCCCGGTCATGTTGCCGGGACACGCACCGCCGACCGGGCGCTGTGGGAGCGTCTGTTGCCCAAGCTCAAGGAACGCGGTGTGGTGCCCCTGACCACGCGCGAGCTGGCCGACGAGTTGCGCACTGGCGAGGCAACGGTCAAGGCCTTGCTGTACCGCCGGCGCGCCGAAGGCGAGGTCTGGCGCATCACGGACGAGCGCTTTTTGCCGCGCGAAATCGTCGCCCAGCTGGCCGCCTCCGCCGCATTGCTGATGAACAAATCCGAAGGCAAGGGTTTCACCGCGGCGCAGTACCGCGATGTGGTGGGCTGCGGACGCACCCTGGCGATTCAGATTCTGGAATTTTTTGATGGCATCGGGGTGACCCGGCGCAGCACCGATTTGCGTAAAATGCTGCCGGATTACGAACTCATCGTCGGCCTGGCCGCGCCCATCATCGCCGAGCGGCCGCCGAACAATCCAGCCCAGCCGGCGCCCAAGCAGAAAACCAATCCCGGACCCGGCTCGCCCCAGCGACCGTCCCGACCTACCAGGAGTTAAAAACCCATGAGTAATTTCGACGTCATCGTCATTGGCCAGGGTTACGCCGGCCTGACCGCCGCCAAGCTGGCTGCTCAAAAAGGCCTGCGCACGGCCAATCTTGAAGCCGAGATGTTTGGCGGTCTGATCATCAACATCAATGAGCTCGATCCCGTGCCGGCCGATGCGGCGGCAGCGGGCACCGCCTCCGGCGTCGATCTGGCCAGCAACCTCGCCATGGAAAACATGGACGCCGGTATCGAGGCGATCTCCGAGCCGGTGACCGCCATTGCCCAGCAGGCCAGTGGCGGTTTTGTCGTGACGACCGACGGCGGCCGTTACACGGCACGCAACGTCATCATTGCCACGGGCGCGAAGTTTCGCACGCTCGGCATCCCCGGCGAGGCCGAGTTTGTCGGTCGCGGTGTGTCCAATTGCGGCGACTGTGATGGCCCGATGTTTCAGGGCAAGGAAGCGGTTGTCGTCGGCGGCGGGGATTCAGCCTTTCAGGAAGCGCATGCCCTGGTGCAGTGGTGTTCGCGTGTGACCATCGTGTTTCGCGGGGAAGCCCCGCGTGCTGCCGCCCATTTTATCGAGCACCTGGCCGGCAATCCGAAAGTCGTGCTGATGAATCGCACCACGCCGCTGGCCATCCTTGGCAGCAATGGTGTGGATGGGCTGCGGGTGTCGCGCGAGGGTGAAGGCGAATCGACGCTGGCCTGCGCCGGCGTGTTTGTGTTTGCCGGCCTCGAACCCAACACGGCCTGCGCGCCTGCCGATCTGGCGCGCGACGAGGGGGGCTGTCTGGTGGTATCGGACAAGCGGGCCACTGCCTTGCCGGGCCTGTGGGCGATTGGTGCCGTGCGTGCCGGGTTCGGCGGCAGCCTGAGTGATGCTGCCGAAGATGCCGCCCTGGTGGTTGGCGCCCTTTGATTCTGCTCCAGCCTTAACGGCCGGCGAGCGCTGCCGGAAACGGTACGCCCGCCTGCTCGCCAAGCTTGCTGCAGTGCTCAATGATGTGCGCATCCAGCGGCACACCCAGCCGGCCCCGCTCGGCGCGCAACGTCGCGCTGCGGTCGCCCGGCACGGCCACCGGGCCCTGACCCTCGACCGGGCGCGTGCCGCGAATGTGATCGGCCATGCGCTTCATCTCGGCCTTGAATTCCACCGGATCGATGAAGGCGTCAATGCGCCAGGCTGCAAACCACTGGCCCTGCTGCCACGCCGGGGTGTAGGTCTGCCACAGGCCTGAGCCGGTGCCCGACAGGATGCCGCTGACCACCTCGACCATCATCGCCAGGCCATAACCCTTGTAACCGCCGCCCTCGGGGGTGGCGCCCAAATACAGCAGAGAGCCGCCTTCCTCGCGCACGTAGGCCGAGGTGCTCGCCTTGCCGTCCTTGTCGACTGCCCAGCCGGGCGGAATGTCAACGCCGCGGCGCTGCGCCACGCGCAGGTTCAGGCCGGCCGCCAGCGTGGTCGCCATGTCGAGCGACAGCGGGTGCGAGCCTTCGACCGGCGCGGCAAAGGCAATCGGATTGGTGCCCGCCACCGGCTCGGTGCCGCCGGGTGGAAAACTGCTGGCAATCGAATGGCTCATGACCATGCCGATCATGTCGTGCTCGGCGGCCATGCGCGCGTAATAACCGATCGCGCCGCAATGGCAGCCGTTGCGCACCGTAATCATGCCGATGCCGGTGTTGCGCGCCTTGTCGATGGCCGCGTTCATGGCGTGACAGGCCACCACCGGCCCCAGGCCGCGGCCTGAATCCCACGAGGCAGCGACCGGCGAGTCGCGCAATACTTTCATCTCGGGACGGGGCTGGACCGAGCCTGATTGCAGGCCCTTGGCGTACTGCAGGTGCACCGGGAAATTGGCGATGCCATGGGTGTCGACGCCCGACAGGTCGGCATCGCTGATGGCGCGGGCACCGAGTTGCGCGTCAGCGCTGGAGAGGCCGTAATGTTCCAGTACGGCCTCGATGAACTGACGCAAGGCGCTGGCGTCGTAACGGGGGCGCGGGTCGTGTGCCGGTGTTGTGCTCGTGTCTGAAGCGGATACCAAGTCGGTCTTCCTTATTATCGATCGCTGCCGGGCATGCCGCTGCCGGTGATCACCGTCGATGGCGTCCGTGGTTTATTGCGGCACCGTATGCTGAGTGCCGGGCGCTGAGGAGGTCGCCTTGCGTCGTTCGCGACGCTCATGGAGGTTGTCGAGCAGGCGTTCCGGGGTGACGCGGGCCGGGATGAACGGCGGGCAGGGTTCCGGGCGGCGCTGTCGGCCAAAGACGGTTTCGCTGATGTCCTGCAGGCGTTGCGCCGTGCGTTTCAGTACCGCCAGGCTGTTTTCGAGACGCGCATGGGTGAAATGGCCGGCCGGTGCGCAGATCATAACCGACGCGAAGGCTTCCTGTTTTTGAAAAAGGGCGATGGCGTATGAATTCCAGCCCGGCACCAGTCGGCCTTCGTTGTAGCCCATGCCCATTTCCAGCGATTGGTTGAGCAAACGCTCGAGCGAGGGGTGCACGCTGGTGGCCTGCTGGGTCAGGGCCAGGCAATTGCGTTCGAAGAGGGCTTGGCGCTCCTCGGCCGGCAGGGTGATCAGCAAGGCCGCGCCACCGCTGGAGCCCGCCAGCGGCCGGCGGGTGCCGAGGTTGAGCGTGAACGCATGGTCGGGTACTTCGCCGATGCGTGCTGCACAGACCAGATCGTCACCGCTGCGCAGACAGAGAAAGCCGACTGCATTGGTCTGGCTGGAAAGCTGATCGAGCAGCGGGTAGGCCGCCATTTTGAATTCGTCGAAATCAGTCAGTGCGAGACCGAGTTCAAACAGCAGCGGGCCCGGCAGGTAACGCTGGTCAGCGGGGCTGCGCTCGGCCAGACGCTCGCGCACCAGACAGGTCAGGATGCGCCGCGCCGTGCCTTTGTCGATGTCGCAATGGCGCGCCAGATCGGACAGGCGCCAGCCGAAACGCGCTCGCGCAGCCAATGCCCGCATCAGCTTGATGGACCGCTCAATACTCTGGGTGCCGCCTCTTGCCGCTGTCATGATCGCTCGATGGATGACGTACGCCGCCTGCAGGGAGATAGTATCAGCCGTCGCAGAGCGCGGCTATGGACAACGCCGGGAGGGTGCAGCGGCGTCTGGCGCGCCGTGCTGCACCCTCCCGGGACCTTAGCGGACCAGGTCGTGGACCGATTGCAGCGGCGACCCATCGGCGCGCACGATGGGTCGCGTGATCAGATGGGTGCCGTTGAAGGTCGCCAGGATGGCACTGTGCGGGCCGCTTTCACCGCCGCCGACCGCAATGCCGATATCCTCCGGGTTGACCGTCGGGTAGATGATTTCCTTGCCGTCCTCGATGCGCAGGGTGCGCTGCTTCCATTCCTTGATCGCCTTGTAGGAGGTCGGATGGAAACCCTTGAGCTCGAACTTCGCGTGCTCCCAGAGATACCTGCGGATTGCCGGCTTGTCGAAGCCGCCCTCGGCCATCTGTCGCGCCTGCACCGGGCTGATGATGACCATCGGTTCGTGGTCAAAGATGGTGCAGTTGCTGCCCGCCGAGGTCATGGCACGCGCCAGAATGTTGAGAATGGTGACCGGGTCGGACGACAGCTCGATGACGTTTTGCGGCGCCGCCGTGGCGACTGCCGTGACGGTCGACGTCGAGGCGTCGTAGCCTTTTTCCACATGGTAGGGAATCCACGGGCTCATGGCTTCGTTTTCGGCGATGCATGAACCCCATTTGTTCGGATTGCCCAGCGTCGACATGTCGCCTTCGCCGGGCCGCCCACCGCCGATGTTGGACAGGCACAGACGCACCGCGCGGCCTATCGTACCGTTGGCATACCAGCCCTGACCAAACAGGTTGGTGCCGCCGTTGATGTCGAGCTCGCGCGCGATCGGACCGTTGACCATCAGCATCACGCCGGCCGGATTGGTCGTGCCCTGCACACCGTAGATGTTGAGCTTGGGATCCAGCACGGCTTCGATGCCGGCGACCACGACCGGGAAATATTCCGGCCGGCAGCCAGCCATGACGGCATTGACCGCCACATGATGGATGGTGGTCGGCGCCCAGCTGGGCCCCATGTTGCCCAGCACCGTGGCGGGTGCCCGGTCGGTATAGCGCAGCATCGCCGTGACGCGTTCTACCGTGGGTGGCACGATCGGCAGACCGTCGCTCCACTTGCGTTCGTAAAACGTGCGGTTGACGTTTTCGTACGACAGGTCGTCAATGTCGGTGACCAGCAGCGACTTTGACTTCATCGCCTCGGCGACCTTGTCCATCTCCAGCTTGGAGCCGTCGGGCATTTTCGTCAGGCCGCGAACGATGTCGTCGCGGATGGCGATGGCGCGCCGCTGCGCTTCCTCGGTCGACACGCCACCCATCGGGTAGGGCACGACCGCGACCGGCAGCGCTGGCATGCCGAGCGCTTTGCGTTCGTAATTGGCCAGCACGGTAAAACGTGTGGCAACCAGCGTGACCGTCGGGATGCCCCGGCGTTCCAGTTCATACGCGTCATGGATACTCCACGACGTGCACGATCCTCAGTCGCCTAAGGCGACGACTGCGGCCTGACAGGTGGAGGCAATCTCGTTGAGGATGTCTTCACTCGCGCCCAGACTACAGCTGGTTTTTTCGCGGAACAGGGTGCCGGCGGCACCGAGCTTCATGACCTCGTCTTCGGTGGTGTGCAGCAGCACATCGCAATTTGGCTTGAGGTTGCCGAGAAAGCCAATGCGCAGGCCCTGCAGGGAACCGCCGCGTTGTGCGAGTGTGATGCCGCTCAGGTCTTCGACCGGGACCGGACACATCAGGGCACCCGGGGGAGCGCTCACGGCCGGTCCGGAGGTCTGGTTGGATTGCTGGTTCATGATTGCCCCTATGGGTTCTGAAGCTGCTTTTTTGACTGGCGGAAGAGGTGAGAGTCGAACACACCGAAGACGCGCAGCGCCTTCCACCGGGTTTGAAGTCCGGGCATCCCACCGGGGATGTTTCTCTTCCGTGATTCCATCGTATCACCGCTCAGGCGGAAATGCTTACCGAGCACGCCCGGCCCCAGCGTCTTATTGAGATTATGCGAGGGGACCGCAGCGAACCCAAGACAGGAAGTGGCGCATTCGGTGCGCGAGTATCACAATGTGACGGGGCGCGATTGTGCGATCCGCCCAAGTGTTTAGAATCGCCAAGACCGGCCATGGACTCGCAGAGTCTTTCGAATAACGTTCACACTGAATACGGCATGGATGGGAGACTGGGTGACTGACCGAACAAGAATAAGCTGCGGCGCGACCCCCGTGCGTGGTGCTGACCTGCTGGCTGGTTTCTGAGGCCCATCATGTTCATTCAAGTTGAAAATGTCGCCAGGATTTTTGCGCGCCGCCGGGGTGATCCGGGCAACAAACAGAATGCCGCCCTCGGTGGCGTGAGCGTGGCCGTGGCCAAGGGCAAAATGCTCGCCTTGGTGGGCCCGAGCGGCTCCGGCAAAACGACGCTGCTGCGCTGCATTGCCGGCCTTGAACAGCCGGACAGCGGCGTCATCCGCATTGGTGAGCGGGTCGTGTATGCGTCCGGCGAAGGCATCAACGTGCCGACCGAGCAGCGCAACCTCGGGCTGATTTTCCAGAGTTACGCCCTGTGGCCCAACATGACGGTGCAGCGCAATGTGGCTTATCCCCTGCGTCGCCGCAAGGTCGCCGATGCCGAGTGCAACACCCGTGTGGCACGGTATCTTGACCTGGTGGGCTGTGGGCATCTGGCGCAACGCTACCCGCACGAACTGAGCGGTGGCCAGCAGCAGCGCATTGCTCTGGCGCGCGCGCTGGTGTACGAGCCGGCCGTGGTGTTGTTCGACGAGCCGCTCAGCAACCTCGATCCCATGCTGCGTGAACATCTGCGCGCGCAGATCCGCGACATCCAGCGCAGCGTCGGTTTTACCGGCGTGTATGTGACGCACGACCAGAACGAAGCTTTTTATGTCGGCGATGAGGTGGTCATCCTCAGCGAAGGCAACATCGCCCAGGCCGGCTCACCCGATGAAATCTACCGGCGACCGGTGAGCAGCAAGGTTGCCGCGTTTGTCGGCGCCTCGAACAGTGTTGAAGGCCAGCTTGCCGATGGCGGGCAGACCTTCACCTCGGCGCAACTGGGCAGTCTGAAACTGGATCCGCCGGCGCTCGACCTGTACCAGTCGGGCGTTCGCGATGTCGTGCTCTTGACACGGCCCGAATCCACCACCCTGCGCGCCGTGTCCGCCGGGCCGCAGGCCGCGCGCATCATTGAACGGGTTCCCTCGGGCGGCATGGACGAATATGCCGTCAGCCTGCCTGGCGGTGGTGTCTGGCGTGCGCGCGTCGACATGCGCACGCCGCGCCTTGAAGTCGGCACGAGCGTCGTGGTCGAGCCGTTCGCCGATGCCGTGCTGCTCTACCCGCGAGACGCGCGCGGGGAGTCGGCGTGAAGATCGGCGCGAAGATCGGCGCGACCATGGCGGTGACCCGCGGCCGCTCCCTGAGCGCTTCCCTGCTCGGCCTGTCGATGGCCGTAATGGTGCTGGTATTGGTCGCCTGGCCGATGACCCAACTGGTCATCAGCACACTGGGCGGCGATGAAGGACCCTTGCACTACTATGTGGAAGCGTTCGACAGCCCGGTGGCCCTGTCGGCGCTGTGGGGCTCGGTCTGGCTGACGGTCGTCACGCTGTTGTTTGGCATCCCCCTGGCCATGCTGCTCGCCTGGATCACCAGCAGCACTGATGCGCCGCTGGCCGAACCTCTCGAAGTGTTGCCCACGCTGACGCTGGCACTCTCGCCGCTGGTGGGTGCGATCGGCTGGATGGTTCTGCTTTCGCCGCGTGTGGGCATTCTCAATCTGCTGCTGCGCCAGTGGTTTGGCCTCGACATGGACAGCGGGCCGCTGAACGCCTTCAGCCTGCCGGTCATCATCATGCTGATGACGTTTTATGTCGTGCCTTATATTTATGGGCCGGTCAATGGCGCGTTCCGGCAGGTTGACGCCAGCCTGCTCGAGGCGGCGCGTGCCTGCGGCGCCAGCAGTTCGGCGACCCTCTGGACCGTCACCCTGCCGCTGCTGCGCCCGGCGCTGCTGGCCGGTGGCCTGATCGGCGGGGTCATGGTGGCGTCGATGTTTGCCATTCCGCTGATCCTCTCGAGCGGTACCGGCCTGAACGTCATCCCCACGCAGATCTACCACTACATCAACCAGGAAGGCCGGCCCGGCCCGGCCATGGCTATGGCCTCGCTGCTCACCATCGTCACCGTCACGGCCATGGGGTTCTACTTCAAGGTATTGGGACGCGGCCGGTTTGTCACGGTGGCGGGCAAGGGCGCACGGCGTGTGCGCGTGGCCCTGGGCATCTGGCGCTGGCCGGCGACGCTGTTTGTGCTGCTGTTCCTGTTTCTGGCCATGGTCGTGCCGCTGTTGACGCTGCTCTATCTTTCACTTGTGGGCTTCTGGAGCAACAATGTCTTCAGTCAGCCGCTCAACTTCGTGCAATACCAGCGTCTGGTGGATTTTCCGGCGGCCGTGCAAGGGCTCTATAACAGCACCTGGCTGGCCGGCGTCGGTGCGACGCTGGCCCTGGTGGGCGGCTTCATCGCCAGCTACCGCCGCTTGCGCGTCCCGAGTCTGGTGACCCGCAGCGTCGCTTTTCTGGCCGGCTTGCCGCTGGGTATTCCGTCGATCGTGCTTGGTCTGGCGTTTCTGTATACCTTCACCGGCGGGCCGCTGCCCCTGTACGGTACGGCCTTCATCCTGATCGCCTGTTATGCCATCCACGTCATGCCGATTGCCATGCGCAACAGCGACGCCAGCCTGTTGCGGGTTTCGCCCGAACTGGAAGAAGCCGGTCTGGTCTGCGGCGATACGCGCAGCGGCATCGTCTGGCGCATTCTGCTGCCGGCAATCCGCCAGCCGCTGCTGACGGCCTGGGGACTGAGTTTCATCATCCTGTTTCGCGATCTGTCGATCTCCATCCTGATGTACACCTCCTCGACCACGCCATCGTCGGTCGCCTTGCTGGGCATTTTTGATCAGGGCTGGATCACCGGCGCGGCAGCGTATTCGATCATCATGACCGTCATCAGCGCAGGGGTGGTAGCGATGATCATCAAGACCAGTTCCCGCATCGAGTCCGTCGAATAAGCGCTTGCGCGACGGTTCTTGCAGTGCACGCAGGCAACATAAAGGAGACAGCCATGAAGTTGCGGATCGGAGTCATCGGGACCGGTGTGATTGGCGGCGGCATGGTGCGCCGCGCGCTCGCCGAGGGACACGAGGTCGGCGTGTTTGACTTGCGTGCCGAGGTCCTCGAGGAACTCGCGGCGGTCGGCGCGCGACCTGCCAGCAGTTCTGCTGATCTGGCGGCGCACTGCGATACCGTGGTCATCAGCCTGCCGCGCGCCGAGGACGTTGAAAAAGCCTGCTTTGCTGCCGCTGGACTGCTCGAAGGCCTGCGCCCGGGTATGGTGGTGATCGACAGTTCGACGACGCCGCCGGCCGGCATGGAAAAGCTGCGTCAGGCCGTGACCGCACGGGGCGCGCATCTGATTGATGCGCCACTGTGCCCGTCGCAAAACCGCGAACTGCAATTCCGGCCCATCCCTACCCGGCCAGGATCGTTCAATGCCGCCGGGTATGCTTCCGAAGCCGGCAACCTGTGTTTTTTTGTTGGCGGCGACACGGCCGATGTGGCGCTGGCGCGGCCCGTGCTTGAGGTGCTCGGCCTCGAATTTCACCATGTGGGCCCGCTTGGATCCGGCAAGCTCGTCAAGCTCTTGCATAACGCCATCAACATCACGGCGCTGGCGGCGATCTCGGAGGCCATGCTAGTCGCCAAACGCAATGATCTGGACTTGCGCGTGGTCACCGAAGCGCTCATGACCAGCCTGGCCGACAGCGCCATGCTGCGTCAGCAGGGACGCAAATTCATCGCCGAGCAGCATTTTCCGAAGGGTCTGTTTCCTCTGCATTTTTCCGTCAAGGACCTTGGTTACGCCCTCGACTGCGCGCGTGCCGTCGGGGTCGTGCCGAGCGTGACGGGCGCGACACACGCCCTGTACACGCGTGCTGCTGCCAGTCCTTACGGCGATTATTACAACCCGGCGATTTTCCGTTTCATTGAAGACGAGGCGAGCACGTGAGCGCCGTCGGACTGGGGGCGCGCCTGAGCGAACGGCTGGCCGCGCAGGGCCTCACCCATCTGGTCAGTGTCGCCAATGGCGAGGGCTTCGGTTTATACCAGGCGTTCAAGACTGATAGCCGCTGCCGCGTGATTGATGCCTGTCGCGAAGGCGAGGCCGTGGCCTTGTGTTGCGGTCTGGTGCTGGGCGGGCAGTTACCCGTGCTGTCGATCGAGAATTTCGGTTTGTTCGAATGCCTGGACACGCTGCGCGCCCTGCCGCTCGACATCGGCATTCCGATGCTGCTGGTGATCGGTTATACCGGCCGCGGCGGCAAAACCCCGGAGGGCGAGGCGGCGCTGGTCGAACGTCTGGGCAACATCGGCCCGCAGGCCGCGCTGGCCGGCCGCTGGACCGAACCGGTGCTGCAACTGGCCGGTATTCCCTTCTGGTATCTCGATCCGGCCGACAGCGGCGCCGTGTGTGATGAAGCGCTTGCCCTGTGCCGCAGTTCCAGCCGGCCGGTGGCGCTGCTGGTTGACCTGACCTGACCCGGGGCCCCTCATGAATCTTGCCGACATCCTCTCCGATCTCTCCGCCCATCGTGGCGACGAAGTCGTCATCGCCACCATGACCGCCGGTTTTGCCTGGCCACTGCACAGTCATAGCGCGCGCGACTTCTGTTACATCGCGCCCATGGGGTCGGCCTCGTCCATTGGCCTTGGTCTGGCCCTGGCGCGGCCCGACCTGCGGGTATGGGTGCTCGATGGCGACGGCTCGCTGCTCATGAACCTCGGTACGCTCGTCACCATCGGCGCGCAGTCCCCACGCAATTTGGTGCACATCGTTCTGAACAATGGTGTGTACGCCATCACCGGCGGGCAGCGCGTGCCGGGCAGCGGCGTGGCCGATCTGGCGGCCATGGCGCGCGCTGCCGGGGTGTCGACCACCTTCACCCTCGAAAACACGGCCGACTGGAAGGAGTTTCTGGTCAACGGCCTGTCAGGCCAGGGTCCGGTATTTGTCGATGTGCGCGTTGCACCTGCGTACGACCGGCCCGCTGTGCCGGCCATGACGCACACGGCGCGCGCCCTGATGACCCAGGGCGGGCCGGGGTTTCACAATCTGCGCGCCCTGCTCAGGCCGCAAACCCCTTGATGCGCTCTTCGTCGAGCTGCAGGCCGAGGCCAGGCCGGTCGCTCAACTGAATGACGCCGCCGCGCGGTGCCGGCGGCTCGACAAACATCATGTCCATCCAGGGCATGAACTCCACCCAGGCGCCGGTGCGCGCGCCACCGAGCAGGTGCATGCTCACATAGGGATTGCTGTGCGCCGACAGCGGCTTGTTGCGCATGTCCAGATACGCCGCCGCCTTCAGCCATGGCGTGATGCCGCCGAGATGGTAGATGTCGAGAATCACGTGGTCGACCGAATCGGCCATGCGCGGCAGCAGGTCCAGACGCGAAATGCGTTCGCCGCCGGCGATCGGCACGGCGCAACGCGAGCGCACATCGGCCAGTGCGTCGTAATCGCTTTCGCGCACCGGCTCTTCCAGCCAACTGCAGCCGATCTCATGCAGGCCGTGGGCCATTTCGAGCGCCTCAGTGCCGGTGAGACTCCAGAGCGCGTCGACCATGATATGCATGTCCGGTCCGACGGTGCGCCGGATCAGGCGTGCGCGTTCGAGGTCTTCGGCCAGCGGCCGCTGGCCCATGCGCATTTTCAGGGCCTTGTAGCCCAGTTCGGCCACCTTGACCGCTTCGCTCTCAAGGCGCGCCAGATCCATGTAACGCCAGAACGACCAGCTGGCATACGCCGGCACGACATCGCGTGTGCCGCCGAGCATTTTCCAGAGTGGCTGGCCAGCCTGCTTGCCGGCCAGGTCCCACAAGGCGACATCAATGGCACCGAGCGCCAGATTGGCCACGCCCTCGTGCAGCAGGTCGCCGCTGATGGTCCACATGCGCTCGTAAATCTGCGCGCGGCGTGCCACATCCATGCCCTTGATGATGCCCTCGAGTTCGAGCACCACCTGCTCGACCGCCTTGACGAAACCCAGCTGTTGTACCGAAGCGTAGCCAAAGCCGATTTCACCGGTCGAACTGTAGACCTCGACGATCAGGGTAGATTTTTGCGTGCGCGTGCCGATGCTCATGCCGCGGATTGGCTCGTCGAGCGGCAGCAGCACGACACGCGTGCGGATTTTTTCGATGACGGAAGTCAATGGGTTTCCCGGTGAAGGAGAGGGAGGAAAATCAGGCCGCGGCCTTGTTGGGCACCAGACTGGCGAGCGTCGTGCGGTGCATGGTGCGGTGCAGGGGCAAATCAAAATCGCCGATTGCCTTGTGCAGGCAGGAGATGTTGTCCCACATCACCAGATCACCCACGGCCCAGCGATGGCGGTAGACATACTCGGGCCGCAGCACATGCGCGCGCACGGCTTCAAGCACCGCGGCGGACTCCTCCACGCTCATGCCCTCGATGTGGCTGATGGCTTCTTCGCTGAAATAGATGCTCTTGCGTCCGGTGCGCGGATGCACCTTGACCATGTCGTGATGCTGCACCACGTTCTGGCTGCGCTGGGTCATGCGTTTTTTTACATCTTCGGAATAGTCGCCCGTAATCGGATCTTTCGGCGTGCGCGACATGCGCGACATGAAATAGGCTTCCGAATCAAACACCGCGCGCCGCCCTTCGATGGTTTTGCGCAAGTCTTCCGGCAGACCGTCGTAGGCCGCTGCCGTGCTGGCGAAACAGGTGTCGCCACGCGCCTCACCATTGCTGTCGATCGGCACCTCGATGGCGTAGAGCATCGAGCCGCGCGGTGGATTGGCGGTCACCCACATGTCCGTGTGCCAGTAGCGTCCGGCGTCGACCATGCCCAGCGGTTTGCCATCGACCACCACATTGGAGACGATGAAAATCTCCGGATGGTCGGCCATGTTGTATTGTTTGACCGTGTATTCGGTCAGATCGCCAAATCGTTTTGAAAAGGCGATCTGCTGCTCGGGCGTCAGATGCTGGTTGCGAAACAGGATCACGCCATACCGGTCGTAGGCGGCTTCGATCTCGGCGAACACGTCGGCCGCAATGTCGCCGGCGGTATTGATGCCGAGGATTTCATGACCGAGAGGCCGGTCCGAAAAGCGGATTTGCAGGCTCATGGCAGATTTACTCCGGTTGAATGCCGGCGGCGAGAATGATCTTGCGCCACTTGCCGTACTCCGCCACCTGAAATTTGCCCAGTTCATCGGGCGTGGTCGGGAACGCCACGGCACCGGCGTTCATCATGTATTCCTTCACCTTGGGACGTTTCATGGCGTTGATGATCAATTCATTGATGCGAGTCACCACCTCTTTCGGAGTCCCCGCCGGTACCCAGGCGGCGTTCCAGAAGGTCAGCTCAAAGCCCGGCACGCCGCCTTCCTGCATGGTCGGCAGATCGGGCAGGCCGGGCCAGCGCTCATTGCTCGATACGGCCAGCGGCCGCAGCGTGCCGGCGCTGATCTGGCCGGCAATGCCGCCGAGCGCGGCCATCATGATGTCGACCTCGCCGGTCATCACCGCCGTACTGGCCTGCGGGCTGGTCTTGTAGGGCACGTTACGGATTTTCAGGTTGGCCATCAGCTTGAGCAATTCCACGCCGCCTTGGCTCGACGAATTGGCCGAGGAGAAATTGAGCTTGTCGGGCTGCGCTCTGGCCAGCGCGATCAGTTCACCCAGCGACTTGGCCGGCACTTTCGGGTTGACCACCAGCACCAGACCACCGCGTGCCACGCCGCTGACCGGCGCGAAATCGTTGACGTAATCGTAGGGCAACTTCTTGTACAGCGACTGGTTGGCAGCGTGTGTCGAATTGGTACCGATGAGTATGGTGTAGCCGTCGGCCGGCGCCTTGGCGACATACTCGGAAGCAATAATGCCGTTGGCGCCCGGCTTGGGCTCGACAATGACCGTCTGTTTGGTGGCCTCGGCAATTTCCGTGGCCAGCGCGCGTGCCGTCTGTTCGGGAAAGCCGACGCCCATCGGGATGATGCGGATCGGGCGCGACGGGTAGGCTTCCGCCGCGCGTGAGGCTGGGGTTATGGTGACGAGCGTGGCGCAGGCGAGCGCCGCGCAGAGTGCGCGCATGAGGGTGTGCATGTTGGTCTCCTGGTTTCCTTTTTTATTCCTTGCCTTGACGGCAAGGAAATTCAGGAGTCATTTTAGCTGTTAAACATGCGCGGCTCTAGTCCCTCCGTCGACCGGCAGCACAACACCGTTGATGTAGCGCGCACCATCGCTCAGCAGATAGGAGACCGCATCGGCCATGTCGTCGGGCTGGGCCATGCGGCCAAGAGGCGACTTGCCGGACAATTTGAACGGTACTTTTGAGGTGGTCTGACCCATCTGCACGATCATCGGTGTGTCGGTGGTGCCCGGTGCGATGGCGTTGACCGTGATGCCCGAGGGTGCCAGCTCTACCGCCATGATGCCCGTGAGCACATGAACCGCTGCCTTGGTGGCTGCGTACATGCCCGAGCCCACTTTTGGCCGCAGGCCCGATACCGAACCGACGATCACGACGCGTTTGGGCTTGTCGACGTTGGCACCCTCACGCAGCAGCGGCAGGGCGGTGCGCACGCACAGCCAGGGGCCCTTGATGTTGACGCCAAGCATCAGATCGACTTCCTCAGGTGTGTATTCTTCCATCCAGCCGATGCGGATGGCGCCGGCACAGCAGATCAGGGCTTCGATGCTTTTGGTGCTTGCACTGATGCGTGCGAAGGCCTGTATCGTGCTGGCCGTTGAGGCCACATCGCAGGTGGCCGTGCGGTATTGGTCGCCAGCATTGAGCTGGCCCGCGGCCTGTTGCAGGCTGGCCTCGGAAATGTCGAGCGCCCAGACAGTCCAGCCTTCGCTGATCAGTCGTTTTGAAACGCCCAGGCCAATGCCGGACGCGGCTCCAGTGATGACTGCGATGCGATTCAATTCAGACTCCTTGGAAAAGGTCATGGCCAGAGGCCGTTGGAAATGTTGTGCTGCTCATTGCATTGTTACGGCTGCCTCACCGATGTTTTCAAAAACCACGCGCACCTCGTCGCCGGCGCGCGCAGCGGTCATGCCAGTCCACGACCCGGTGATGATGAACTGGCCGGCGCACAATCCAGTGTTGTCCGCCGGGTGATTTGCCAGCCAGATCAAGGGCACCAGGGGATCGCCGTTCGGGTGTCCGCCGCGTCGTGCCACGCGCTCGACGCCGGCGGTTTGCAAACTGACCTGGATTTGTTCGAAATCGATGTTTTGCCAGTCGAGTTGTCCTGAACCGGCGACCACCGCGCCATTGCCAACGTTATCGGCAACTCGGTCGGGCATTGGTGCCTGATAGAAATTGGCTAGGCGTGAATCGGCGACTTCAATGGCCGCGCAAGCCTGCCCGACTGCACCGGCCACCTCTTCCCGGGAGTAAGGTTTGGTGCGCGGCGGCAGGTCAGCAGTCAGCCAGAAGCCGATTTCGGCCTCCATGATCAACATTGGATGCCTGCTGGCATCAAGGGTCGAGCCGCTGGGAACCAGTAACTCGCGAAAGATCGGCGCGCGCGTGGGGGGGCTGCCAAACGGGGTGCCCGCCTTCCAGGCCGCTGCAGTCGTGCCCAGCAGTTTCATGACCCGCATCTGCACGGCGAAAGCCTCGGCCATGGACGCAGGTTTTAGTTCGTCGGGCAGCGCGGCGAGTTTCGTGCCGCTCTGGCGCGCCTGCACCAGAGCGATGGCGAGTTGCTCGATGCGCTGCTCGTTCACCGCATTGTTCGGCGACCTGGTAGGGTGCCCTATCATGCGAAACTCGGGCGTGGCTCAACATCAAGGCGTACCACGATGCCCTCGAGATCGGCGCGTGGCGCCGGATATTTTTTCATCACCAGCGGATCGTGGCCGGGAATGATGTGCTCTGGCGAACTCGCCAGCCTGCGCAGCGTGCGAAAGCCTTCCATCATGTTGGCCACGTTGTGGACGATGGGAAACGGCCGGGATTCGACCATGTTGGCGTAAAAATGCGCCGCATCCGAGGCCAGCACCACCCAGCCGCGTCGTGTCCAGACGCGCACTGCCTGCAGGCCCTGGGTATGGCCGCCGATGTGGTGCACGCTCAGCCCGGGCGCGAGTTCTTCAGTGCATTCGTGAAACTGCAGCTTGCCGCGATACAGGCGCCGCACCATCGCCACCACGTCTTCGCACTCATAGGCGTGCGACATGATGGAGTGGCACATATGCCGGCTGGTGGCGAACGACATTTCCGCGTCCTGCAGATGGAAGGTCGCGCCCGCGAACAGTTCCTCATTGCCCGCATGGTCATAATGCATGTGGGTAATGATGACGTCCTTGATGTCGGCCACGCTGATGCCGAGCAGCGCCAGGCCTTCGCTCGGACAGCGCAGTCGTGGCCGCTCGCGCCGGACTGCCATGTCGGCGTCAAAGCCGGTGTCGACCAGCCAGGTGCGGCCATTGCCAACGATCACCCAGACAAAATAATCGTGAGGCATCGGTCCGTTGTGTGGATCGCCGCCGATGAAATTTTGCCCGGCCAGGCGCGGGTTCTCCGCATAACGGATCGCATATACCTCGTAGGGTTTCAGTTCGGTCGTCATGATTGAGCCGCCGGGGTTAATGAATCTGCGTCGCGAGTTGCGCCAGCATTGGCTCCTCGACGGTAGGCGTGCCGCGTATGGTGGTGCGCAGGAAACGGCGCGCTTCGAGCGGGGGATAGTCCTGCTGCCCCGAATGCCAGGCAGAGCGGTTCTCCCAAATGACGGTATCGGCGACGCGCCACACCTGTTGCCACTGGAATTCCGGACGCATGCACCAGTCGAATACCTCATCGAGCAGCGCGTCGCTGTCGCTGCGTGACAGACCGATGATCGAATCGGTGTGGTAGGGATTAATGTACACCGACTTACGGCCGGTCTCGGGATGGGTGCGAATCGCCGGATGAATGGCGCGCGGCACCTTGCTTGGATCCTGCAGGACGCCTTGCGTCAACTGGTGACGTCCGCCGAGCTTGAACAGGGAAAATTTGCCATCAATGCGGGCCTTGAGAGTGGCCGGCATGGCTTCGTAGGCCATGACCATGTTGGCAAACGCGGTGTTGCCACCGCTGCTGGGCACCGCCGTGGCGTGCAGCAGCGTGGCTTTTGCTGGCACCTGCTGGTAGGGCAGATCGGAGTGCCAGCCGACTCCGCGGTCAGCGCCGAGTTTGTCGTAGTTGCCCTGGTCATCCAGATTGGTGTTGAGCACCACCTCCGGCACTTCGGGATGCTGATAGCGCTTGGCGATGTGCGTCTGCAGTTCACCAAAATTGCGGCTGAACTGGACCAGTTGCTGGGCGCTCAGGGGCGCATCGCGGAACAGCAACACCTGCCGGTCGACAAACGCGGCGTTGAGGCGCGTGAGGTCGTCGGCCTGGATCGGTAGGCGGGGGTCCAGACCCAGCACCTCGGCGCCCATCGGGCCGTCGGTCGGAATGATCTTGATCATGTGAAGTTTTCCTTGTGGTCGGATTTCAGTTGGCGGTTGCGCCGGAGGCCTGCACCACGGCTTTGTACATGACAAGTTCGGACTTGATCTTGGCAGCGAAATCGGCCGGACTGCTGCGTTGCGGCTCAGCTCCCTGGCCCGCAAACTGTTTGCGCAGCGCTTCCGAGTCGAGGGCTTTGGCGATCGCGGCCTCGAGGCTGGCGACGATTGGTTTTGGCGTGCCGGCAACCGCCAGCAGACCCACCCACAGGTCAATCGCGAAGCCCGGTACGGTTTCGCCGATGGCCGGGATTCTGGGCGCAGCGGCCGAGCGTGTGGCGCCGCTGATGCCAAGCGCCTTGAGGCGACCGCTGTTGATATATTCGAGGGTGCTTGGCAGCGTGGCAAAGCCGATCGGTACTACGCCGGACAATACATCCACCAGAGCTGGCGCCGCGCCGCGATAGGGCACCGACAGCAACTGGATGCCGGTTTCGGTTTTCAGTTTTTCACCGGCGATATGATTGATCGTGCCATTGCCGCCATGGGCATAAGCGATGTTTCCGGGCTGCTTTTTTGCCAGAGCGATCAGTTCGGCCATGTTGTTGGCCGGGAATGAGGGATGCGCTACGAGCACCGTCGGCACCACGGCCAGCAGGGCAATTGGTTCGAAGTCCTTGACCGGATCGTAACCAACGCTCTTGTAGACGAAGGGATTGATGACGTGGGTGCTGATGGTCAGCAGCAGGGTGTAACCATCGGGTGCGGCATGGGCGGCGAACTCGGTGCCGATGTTGCCGCCCGAACCGGCTTTGTTCACGACGACAAAATTGCCGTTCATGATCTTGTTGAGGCTCTCGGCGATTTGACGGGCGATGATGTCGTTGGCGCCCCCAGGAGTTTGTGGAACGATGATGTTGACAGGGCGCGTTGGGTAGTCCGCCGCGCGTGCTGCCGGCAGCATTGCGGCCATGCCGAGGCCCATGGCCAGCAGCGCTTTCGCGGCCATTGAAGCCACGCGTTGCGGGACTGCAAAATTGCTTTCGGTCTTCATGTTGTCTCCTCCTGGTTATTTTTTTAGCGGGCTGCATTACGCCCGCTATTCAAGTCTGACGTGATAGTGAAACCGGTCTCCATGGCCAACGGCTTCACGGTATTCGATCGGCCTGTTTTCAAAAGTGTGGGCAATCCGCTTGAGGCGGATCACGGCGCTGCCGCCGGGGATGCGCAGCCGGGTGGACTCTTCCTCATTGGCAAGGCCAGCCTGCAGATATTCGTCGGCCGACACTACGTAGAGTTCGCACTCGTCGCGAAAGATGTTGTAGAGCCGGTGGGCGGCCAGATCGGTGTGCTCGATCAAATTCCAGATTTCCATCGAAAAATAGGAATCGACGATCAGGAAGGGTTCACCGTCGCAATGGCGCAGGCGTCGCAGTGCTGCCACCTCGGTGCCGGGAGCCAGGCCGAGGGCATGGGCGACGGCATCGCTGGCTGGCAGCACGTTCTGGTGCAGCACCGTGTGCTGCGGCAGGATTTCCGTATCGTCATTGGCATTCTTGTAGCGAAAATAGCGCTCCATGCTCTTGAACGATGTGCCTAGCACGAAGGTGCCTCGGCCTGACTGCCGGTGCAGCAGTCCCTTGCGCACCAGTTCGCTGATGGCCATGCGCAGGGTGCCGCGGCTGGCGCCCAGCTGAGCTTCGAGCTCGGGCTCGGTCGGGATCTGGTCGCCAGGTTTCCAGATGTTTTCGCGGATGGCGCGTTCGAGGGCGTTGGCGACATCGCGGTACAGCGGTGCTGCGGTGCGAATCAGTTGGGCGGTGGCGAAATTCTTCGACATTACGGGTTCTTCAGGGGTTTATCGAGATTCGTTCAACAACTTTGGCTAAACTTATAAACGTTTAGATGTTTGTCGTCAATGAGGCAAATCCCGCTCAAGAGGACTAATATCTCACCGCAGGCACAAACTGATTGTCGATGCGCCTGGCGGTTCAGGGGCGGTGCGGCGGGCAGGCAGAGTGGGCGCACAACAACAATTCAAACGCTACACGGAGAGCATATGAACAACTGGTCAGGTCGTGGCAAAGCATGGTTCATTCGTCTGTTCACACTTTGTCTGGGTGTGTTGCCCCTGAGCGGAGTCGCGCAGTCCTATCCTGACCGCCCGGTGCGCCTGATCATTCCCTACCCGGCCGGTGCCGGCATCGATATCGTTGCGCGCATGGTGGCGCAAAAAGTGTCCGAGGGTCTGGGCCAGCAGATGATCATCGACAATCGTGCCGGTGCTGGCGCCATCATTGGCGTGGATGCCGTGGCAAAGGCGGCTCCGGACGGGTATACGCTTGGCATGGCCGATGCGGGTCCGCTGGCGATTAATCCTTCCATCTTCAAACAACTGCCGTACGACCCCCTGCGTGATCTCGCGCCG
>CANJOT010000004.1 GCA_947475815.1 Burkholderiales bacterium
CTTTCGAGCTGCCGGTGATGAGAACGGTCTTTCCGGCGAGGTGAAGGTTCATGAACGATTCCTGATAAAGAGGCCCGATTGATCGTAAATACCAAAGAATAAAACGGTTCCTGCTGCTGTGCTGTTTGCTGACTAAAATGCCCTAACGCCGGTCGACAAAGCGGCTCGCCTTGGTCTGGCTGGCCGGGTCGTAAATATCGCGTGCTTCGGCAAACTCGACCCTCGGCCGCACACGCACAGCGTCACGCACCCGCTCGCTAATCTGCGCAGCCAGTGTGTCGCGATCCGGCGCATGCGTGGCCAGGCGGATCAACAGTTCATCCATGGAAAACGGATCGCTCATGTCGGAGCGCTGCACCACCACCTGAATTTCATCGACCAGCGGCAGACTCTGCAGGGTGTCGAGCAGCACCGCGGGATTGATCAGCATGCCCTTGACCTTGACTAGGTCTTTGGTGCGCACCACCGGTCCCATGACGCGGTCGCCATTGCGTCCGCAATGCGGACAGGGCGTGCGCTCCATCGACACCGTGTCGCCCACCAGAAAGCGGATCAGTACCGTACCACGGCGATCGATGTGCGTAACCGCCAGCGCGCCGCGCTCGCCATCGGGCAAGCGCCTGCCAGTGTCCGCATCGACGACTTCGTGAAACTGGATTTCCGGCGCCGGGTTGTGCCAGCCGCTGTCTTCACAGCACTGCGCAAAGGCGCCCAATTCGGTAGAACCGTAACGATTAAACACCGTTGTGCCCTGCGCGCCGAGCTCACGCAGGCAGCGGCGGATTTCTTCGCGCATCGCCGGCGAGCTTGCTTCGCCGCTGATGGCACACATGCGCACGCTGGAAAAATCGGCCTTGGACTCAAGGGCCGCGAGCAGCACGCGGCGGATGAAACTCGGCACGCCCCACAGGATCGTCGCGCGATGCAGGGCGATGGCGCGCACCGCCTGCGCGAGTGAGCGGTGCACATTGAAACTGCCGTGCGCTGCGCCCGGCAACGCGGCAAAAATCGTTGCGCCAGCGGCGTAGGCGTTGGTCACCGAACGCACAAATGCACCCATCGGCGCCGGCGTCAGTGGAAACAGGTTGGCGATGACATCGGTTTCACGCACATCGGAAATTTCGGCCACACGCGCCGACTGAAACAGATAGGCGTGGTAGTCGTGGGTCGTAATGTAAACCGGCGTCGGCTCGGCGCTCGTGCCGGTGGTGTAGATCACTTCCCAGAGCACGCGTTCATGCAGAGGCAGGTCCGGCAGGTGCAGGCGGAAATCTTCCGGCGCATCCATCATGTGCTGCTTGGGCGTCAGCGGCAGACGTTCAAGGTCGGCCAGCGTCTGGATGGTCGAGACGTCAATGCCAGCCTCGCTCCAGACGCGCCGGTAGTAAGGGTGGCCGCGAGCGCACAGCGCCAGCATGTCACGCATCTTTTGCGCCTGCAGCGCTTCGATGTTGGCATTCGAATCGCGCAGGATGGAATTCATGGCGTCGGGTGCAGCACGTCGCCGGTTTTGGCCGGCCGGCAATTGATGAGGGCGATCTTGTCGTTCTGGAACACCAGTTCACCGTTCTGGTTGTAGACATGATCGCGAAACGTGATGACACCGCGCGAGGGATTCGAGGTCAGGCGCTTGTCGATCACCTCGACTTCAGTGCGCAGGGTGTCGCCCGGCCGCACCGGCGCGATGAAGCGTGCACGTTCGATCGCCAGCAGGCCGAGGATGCTTTCCGAAAACAGAGCCCCGGTCATGGCCGTTGTAAAAGACATGATCAGATGGCTCGGGCAGATGATGCCGCCGAAACCGGTTTGCGTACCGGCCTGGTCATTGAGAAACAGCGGCACTTCGTAACGCACCAGTTTGCAGAAGGCAAAATGGTCTTCGAGAGTGATCAGGCGCGAGGTCGTAGGGTAACGCGCACCCACCTCGAACTCTTCAAAATACCTGCTGGTCGTGGCCGCTGTGGTCATGATGGATAGCCCGATCGCGCGCCGCGCTTATTTCGCGCTGTCGCGCAACACCGCGACGGCCGAGATTTCAATCAATGCGTCCCTGCGCAGCAAACCCGACACCAGCACGCCGGTCGACGAGGGTTGTGCGGTCTTGAAGAACTCGCGCCGCACCGCTGCCGTGCTTTTGTAATTCTCGGTGGTAATGAAAAAGTCGTGCGTCTGGACAATGTCGTCGCAGGTGCCGCCGACTTCATTGAGCAGCTTTTCAAATTTGCGAAAGATCTGGCGCGTCTGCTCGGCGATGTCGCCGGGGGCCATGATCTTGCCCTGATCATCGGTACCGGTCGTGCCCGACAGCCAGACCATATTGCCCACGCGCATGGCCGGAACATAGGTCAGATGCGGCGGCCACTCTTTGCCACCGGTGATTTTCTGGCGGGTCTGGTCGGATTGGTCGCTCATGGGGTTTCCTTTGAAGGTAGGTTTTTTTGGTGTTCGAAGGCGCGATACACATGAAAGCCTTCGAGCAGGATGTCGCCGTGCTGATTGAACATCACGGTCGTGAAACGGTAGAAGGTACGGTGACCTTCGTGCCAGATTTTTTCGAGGGTCAGGCGTGGCCGGATGGTGTCGCCGACCACGGCGGGCTTGATGAAGCGGCAGCCCTGCTCGAGAAACACCAGACCATCGATCTGGTCACGCGCCGTGGTCGCGCCCAGAGCCGTCATCGAGGCCAGCAACAAACCATGCGCGAGCGGCTTGCCAAAGCGCGTCTGCTTGGCGTACTCGACGTCATAATGAATCGGGTGCACGTCGCCGGTAATGCCGGAGAACAGCAGGAAGTGGCTGTCGTTCAGGGTCTTGGAAGGACCATCGAACGTCGCCCCGGGCTTGATCTGCGGTTTTCCGGTACCACTCGTGGACGTCATGTCGTACTCCGTTTGCGGCTGCTTTTTGCGGCGATGCCAGGACGCGCTCTGCTGGCGCGAATTGCGGGCCCGATGACGACAGAGGTCTTCACCTCGAGCGCTTTCATCAGGAAATCAGTCAGGCCGGTGGCCACTGCATCGGAGGCGAGACTGCCGTCCGGGTGGTACCACTTGGGGATCCAGTTGATGGCGCCCAGCATGGCCAGGCTTGCCAGTTTGACATCAGCGCAGGCGTAGATGCCGCGCCGGACACCGGCTTCGATCAGCGCACGCACACCGGCTTCAAATTCGTCGCGCCGCGCTACGTACTGGCTGCGCTGCTGCGGCGTCAGGTTGTCGAGGTCGGTCAGCATGACACTGCCAAAGCCGTTTTCCAGCATGCCGCCGATATGCCTGATCAGCAAGGGGCGCAGCGCGTCGTCGTCGCTGGCCTGGCCGGCTTCGATGTCGTGCAAGGCCAGCAGGCTCAGGTCCATGCAGCGCATGTGACACTGAAACAGGATGTCCTGCTTGTCCTTGAAGTAATAGTAGAGATTGCCCTTGGTGATGCCGAGCTGCAGGGCGATGTCCTGCATCGTCAGCGAAGACAGGCGCGAGTCGCGCAGCACCGTGCCGACGCTGTGCAGAATGGCGTCGCGCCGCGTGCCCTTGGACACCCGGCGACCGATCCAGCGGCCTTTGTCCGGGCGGTCTTGCGCTGCGTGTGGCATTGCGCGTGGCACCGCAAGCGGAACAGGCGCCATAGCGCGCGCCTCGCCGGCCGCCCTTGCAGCGCGTGGATTCGTTTTTTCTGAATTTGTCTTTTCTGAATTTGACTTCATGGTCAGAATCATACATGGTGCACCTGTGCCACGCAATTTGTGCGTCCGCGACTCCGCAACGTGCCGACAGAACTCCGCACCAGACACGCTGCGCCCTGACCAAGTTTCAACCGCCTTGATGGGAGTCTCAACCATGCAAAACACCAACGCCCCAGTGAACCGCCACGCCCGTCGCTCCACGCCGGCGCAAGCGCCACGCAGAACGCGCATGACGGCCGCGATACTGGTCTGCGTCGCCACCGTCTTCGCCCACGGACTGGCCAGCGCACAGCAATACCCGGACCGGCCCATCAAGGTCGTCAATACCTTTCCGGCCGGCGGCTCTGGCGATGCGGTGGTTCGCATCGTGCTGGATCGGGTTGGGCAGGTCCTGGGTCACCCCTTTGTGATTGATACCCGCGCCGGCGCATCTGGCGCAATCGGCACCGCCTATGTCGCCAAGTCCGCGCCTGACGGTTACACGCTGGTATTGGGCACGGCCAGTACCTTTGGCACCAACTCCAGCACCCAAAAGGGCCTGCCCTACGATCCGGTAGCCGACTTCACGCCCGTCATCAACATGGCGACGACACCCTACTTCCTGCTGGTCAACCCGTCCGTGCCGGCCCATACACTGGCTGAATTCATCACCTACGCCAACGCCCCGGCCAACAAGGGCAAGCTCAATTTCGGTTCCTTTGGTCTGGGCAGCTCGAACCATCTTGCCTACGAGCTGTTCAAACAGGCGACCAATCTGGACATCGTGCATGTTCCCTACAAAGGTGGCGCACCGCTGATCACGGCGCTGCTCGGTGGCGAGATCCAGTCATCGATGGATGTCTACGCCACCTCCAGCCAGTTCGTGCGCGCCGGCAAATTCCGCGTTCTTGGCGTCGCTTCGGCAAACCGCTTTTCACTCACGCCGGACGTGCCCACCATGCGCGAACAGGGCTACCCGGTGGAAGGCGGCACCTTCTTTGCGCTGCTCGGCCCGGCCAGAATGCCGCCCGCCATCGTCGCCACCCTCAACCGCGAGGTGAACAAGGTGCTGCTGTTGGCCGATGTGCGCGAAAAACTGGGCGCCATCGGCGTGGAGCCGGTCGGCGGCTCGCCCGAAGTGCTGGCCACCACGGTGAGCACCGAAGTGCAGAAGTGGGCGCGTCTGGTGCAGACCCGCAATCTGAAATTCGATTGATCTGGCGGCGCGCCAAAACACCGGCGCGCTCCATGGCGCAGGCGAAGCGCGCCGGTCTTCTCCTTTATACTGCGCACACAACAAATTGCCACGATGCCGCTGGCCGTAAGCCCGCGCGCATCAAAACGCTTCCCGGTTGATCCGGAGGGACCATGCCAACTACACCACTGCACGCCGGCACCGATCGGCAATTCGACATGCATTATGAAGTCGACAGTTCCGTCGCGCCCTGGCGCGCGCCGGAGACCATCCTGATGATGCACGGCAATTCCGAAAGCGGCGTGGTCTGGTACGGCTGGGTGCCACATCTGCTCGGGCACTACCGGTTGGTACGGCCTGACATGCGTGGCTTCGGCAAATCGACACCGATGCCCGACAACCACGCCTGGACGCTCGATGAACTGGCCGACGATTACGCCGCGCTGATGCGTACGCTGGGCATTGCACGTTTTCACGTCGTGGCCGCCAAGTTCGGCGGTTCCGTGGCGCGCCGCTTTGCTGCGCGCTATCCTGAACTCGTCATCAGCCTGACGCTGGTCGGCACGCCAACGGCAAAACGGCCAGCGATGCAGGCGAATCTTCCCAGCTGGGTCGCCGAACTTCAGGCCGATGGCGTCGAGAGCTGGGCACGGCGCACGATGGGCAACCGGCTCGGCACCGAATTCGATCCGCAGGGTGTGTCGTGGTGGGTCAAGCTGATGGGCAGCACCGCCTTGTCGACGCAGATCGGCTTCATGAAAAGCGGCATCTCGGTCACCGACCTGACGCCCGATCTGTCACGCATTCGCTGTCCAACGCTGGTGTTTGCGAGCCCGAGTGAAGCGCTCGGATCGGTCGATGACGTGCGCGCCTGGCAGGAACAGATCCCGAATTCACGACTTTACGTCGTGCCGGGAAACTCGTATCACGTTGCGGCAACCGCAGCCGAACTGTGCGCGCTGGAGACCCTGCGATTCATCAGGGCAAGTGGCGCGCACAACGCGGCGTAGGCGCATCAGGCTGCCGGGGCGCGCCCTGCGCACCGCACAGCACACCACTACTGCGCGGTAAGTCCTACCGCCTTCCCGACCGTGGCCCACTTGGCGACGTCATCGGCAATGAACTTGGCCGCGAAGTCACTCGATACCGGCGTCGGCGCAATCCCCTCGCCGTCGAGGCGCTTGAGCACATCCGCGTCGCGCAAGACCGCGTTAAAAGCGTTGTTGAGTTTGGCCACGATGGCGGGCGGCACGCCGGGCGAGGCGAGAATGCCGTACCAGTTGAGCGCCTCGAAACCGGGCAGCGTATCGGCCACTGTTGGCAGTTCGGGCGCGGCAGGCGAACGCTCTTTGCTGGTGACGGCAAGCGCCTTGAGCTTGCCGGCGCGAATCAGAGGCAGCACCGAGGCAAGCCCGGCAAAATAAACCTGAATATGCCCGGCCGCCACGTCGTTCATCGCCGGAGCCCCCCCCTTGTAGGGCACGTGCAGGATGCTGGTCTTGGCCGTCAGGTTGAAATATTCGGCAACAAAATGATTGGCTGTACCGCTGCCGGCAGACGCAAAGGTCAGGGCTCCCGGTTTCGATTTGGCCAGCGCGATCAACTCCGCAATGCTGCTGACCGGTAGCGCCGGCGTCACCGTGACGGCGCTCGGCCCCGAGCCGAGCAAGGCAATCGCAGTGAACGATTTGACCGGGTCGTAGGGCAGTTTCTGGACCGCGCCGAGGATGGTATGACTCGGTGACACCACCAGCAGCGTATAACCATCGGGCGCAGCGGTGGCCACCGAGTTGGCGCCAATCGCACTGCCCGCACCGGCACGGTTCTCGACAATGACGTTCCAGCCAAAGCGGTCCGTCAGTTTGCCGGCGATCAGACGTCCCATGATGTCGTTGGTGCCGCCCGGCGTGAACGGCACGACGATCTTGATGAGCTTGTTGGGAAACTCGGCGGCCGCTTTGGCCGCGTCCTGAGCGTGTACATCAACGGCTCCGCTTGCCGCGAAGGCGGCAGCAACGACCATGTACAGCTTGGTTTGCAAGGCTAGTCCCACGATACACCCCCCACTTTCTCAGACAACATCAAAGGTTTGATTTGCCGCCGATATTACAATCGTCTACCGACGACGTCCATCGATACACGCGCGCTGGCCAGTCTGGTCTCTTCATTCCATTATCGCTACTTAACGCTTTTTACATTAACATCCGACCACGCCCCTCCAACCGTCTTTTCAATATCCATTTCTACCAGAGCCTGCCATGTTTAACTTGAATGAAGACCATCGCGCCATCATCGATGGCGTGACCGCGATCTGCCGACGTTTTGGCGACGACTATTGGGCCAAGTGCGACAACGAAGAACGCTTTCCCGAAGAATTCCGCCAGGCCATGGCGCAGGACGGCTGGCTGGGTGTAACCATGCCGGAGCAGTACGGCGGCGCCCAGCTGGGCATCAAGGAAGCCTCGCTGGTCATGCACACGGTCGCCTCGTACGGCGGCGGCATGAGCGCCACCTCCTGCATTCACATGAACATGTTTGGCCCGCACCCGATGGTGATCCATGGCACCGATGCCCAGAAGGCGCGCTGGATTCCACAATTGGTGAGCGGTGCCGACCGCGTCTGTTTTGGTGTCACGGAGCCGGACGCGGGTCTTGATACCACCAGTATCAAGACCTTTGCCACCAAGGTCGATGGCGGCTACAGCGTCACCGGCCGCAAGATGTGGACCTCCACCGCACAGGTGGCCAACAAGATTCTGCTGCTCACGCGCACCGCCACCAAGCCCGAAAAAGGCAAGGGCAAGTCCACCGAGGGCATGACGCTGTTCTACACCGATCTGGACCGCACCAAGGTTGAGGTCCGGCGCATCCCCAAGCATGGTCGCGCCGCGGTCGACTCGAACGCCGTCTTCATCGACAACCTGTTCATTCCGGAAGAAGACCGCATCGGCGAAGAAGGGCGCGGCTTTCATTACCTGCTCGATGGCCTGAACCCCGAGCGCGTGCTGATCGCGGTAGAAGCCATCGGCATCGGCCAGGACGCCCTGCGCCGCGCCACCACCTACGCGCGCGAACGCGTGGTGTTTGGCCGCCCGATCGGTAAAAATCAGGGCATTCAGCATCCCCTGGCCGAATGCTGGGTCCAACTCGAAGCCGCCATGCTGATGGCCGAGCGCGCCGCCGACCTGTACGACGCCGGCCTGCCCTGCGGTGCCGAAGCCAACGCTGCCAAGCTGCTCGGCTCACGCGCCGGTTATCAAGCCTGCCAGCAAGCCATTTTCACCCACGGCGGCATGGGCTACGCCAAGGAATTTCATATCGAGCGTCTGCTGCGCGAAGTGCTCATGACGCGCATCGCACCGATCACGGATCAGATGATCCTGAATTTCATTGGCGAGAAGGTGCTGGAGTTGCCGAAGTCATATTGACCCAAGCAGGCAAGCCCGTTCGTTGACACCCCCCCTTACCCGCCGGTAAGATCAACGGGCCGGTTTGCCCTGTGCAAATACCCCAGCGCAGCGCGCAGCACCTGCCGCGCTCCCGAAACCCCAAAACAAGAACAGTCAAACCCATGCCATCCCCCCGTACGATGCTGCAAAAGGTCTGGGACAGTCACACGGTCATGCAAGATGAGGCAAGCGGCGAAGTGCTGCTGTATGTCGACCGCCTGTTGCTGACCGATACGTCCTCCTTCCATGCCTTCGATATTCTGCGCCGCGAAGGCCGCGCTGCGCGCAACCCGCATCAGATCTTTGGCGGCCCCGATCACTTTGCCGGTAGCAAGGGACCGCGTCTCGAGCATGTGGCCGATCAGGAACGCCGCGATGTGGTGCACGATCTGGAAGTCGACTGCAAGGAATTCGGCGTCGGCTATTTTGGCCTGGGCGATCCGCGCATGGGCATCTCGCATGTCGTTGGCCCTGAACAGGGCATTACCCTACCCGGCAGTTTTCTGCTGTGCGGCGACTCGCATACGTCGACCCACGGCGCGCTGGGCGCACTGGCCTTTGGCATTGGCGGACAGACCGCCCACGTCATGGCCACCCAATGCCTGTGGGCACGGCCGCTCAAGGCGATGCGCGTCACGGTCGATGGCGACAAACCCTTCGGCGTGACAGCCAAGGATGTCGTGCTCGCCATCATCGCGCGCATCGGCGCATCGGGCGGGTTTGGCCACGTGATTGAATATGCCGGCTCGACCATCCGCGCGATGTCGATCGAAGAGCGTCTGACCGTTTGCAATATGTCGATTGAAGCCGGCGCACGCGGCGGCATGGTCGCGCCGGATGAAACGACGTTTGCCTACCTCAAGGGTCGCCCTTACGCGCCGACTGCGGAACACTGGGATCAGGCCGTGGCCTACTGGCGCACCCTGCCCTCCGATGCCGGCGCGAGCTTCGCGCATGAGATCCACATCGATGCGTCCACCCTCACGCCGATGGTGAGTTGGGGCAACACTGCGGCCGACGTGGTGCCGGTCACCGGGCACGTGCCCGATCCTGCCAGCGAAAGCGATCCGGAGCGCCGCCGCACCATGCAGCGCGCGCTTGATTACATGGGCTTGCAGCCAGGCACGGCCATGCAGGGGCTCGAAATCGACCGGGTATTCATCGGTTCGTGCACCAATTCACGCATCGAAGATCTGCGCGCCGCGGCCTCGATCGTGCGCGGCCGCACGGCCAAGGTGCCGACGCTGGTGGTGGCAGGCTCCATGCAGGTCAAGGCGCAGGCCGAACGCGAGGGTCTGGCGCAGATTTTCATCGATGCCGGTTTTGAATGGGGCCATCCCGGCTGTTCGATGTGCGTGGGTACCAATGGCGATACCGTGCCCGCCGGCAAACGCTGCGTGTCGACCTCGAACCGCAACTTTGTGGGCCGTCAGGGACCGGGTTCACGCACCCATCTGGCCAGTCCCATCATGGCGGCAGCCGCCGCCGTCACCGGTCGGATCACCGACGCCCGCGAATTTCTGGCAGGAACAAAGTAATGGACCCCTTTACCCGACTGACCGCCATTGCGGCGACCTACAATCGCGACAACGTTGATACCGACCAGATGCTGCCCGGGCGTTTTCTGCTCAAACGCCGCAGCGACAAAAAATATCCAACCTATCTGTTTCATGATCTGCGCTTCACGCCGGAGGAACAGCCGCTGAACGAATTCGTGCTCAGCCAGCCGGCCTACCGCGATGCCAAGATCTTTGTCGGCCGCGCCAATTTTGGCGGCGGCTCGTCACGTGAAGCGGCGGCGATCGCGTTTCAAACCTATGGATTTCGCTGCGTGATCGCCATCACGTTTGGTGATATTTTTTATAACAACTGCGTCAAGAACGGCATCGTGCCGATCCGCCTTGATGCCGACACGGTGGCCAGCCTGCATGCGCAACTGGGCGCCCAGCCGGGGGCGAGCCTGACCATCGATCTGCCAGCCCAGCAGGTAATCGATGTCAAGGGTGATACCCACGCCTTCGAGATCGATGCGTTCAGCAAGACCTGTCTGATCGAGGGCCTGAGCCAGATCGACCTGACCTTGCGCCATCGTGCCGCCATCGATGCCTTCGAAACGCGTTATCGCCAGGCCAACCCGTGGGCCTGAGCGCCACCGGCCTGACCCACCTCTACCCATCAGGAGCTGCACCGTGACCGAACGTCCTACCAAAACCCTGCGTCGACTGATCTCGGAGCCCGGTGTCATCATTGCCCCCGGCGTCGCCGACGCACTCAATGCACGCCTGGTTGCCGCCGAAGGCTTCAAAGCCATCTACATGACCGGCGGCGGCACCTCGGCGGTGCGCCTGGGCATGCCCGACGTCGGCCTGCTGACCATGACCGAAATGGTCGACAACGCCGGCCGCATCGCCGAGGCCTCCGGCCTGCCGGTGATCTCCGATGCCGACACCGGCTATGGCAACCCGCTGAATGTGCGCCGCACGGTACGCAGCTATGAACGCGCCGGCGTTGCTGCCATCCATCTGGAAGACCAGAGCCTGCCCAAACGCTGTGGCCACCTCGCCGGCAAAACCTTGATCTCGACCGCTGACATGGTGGCCAAGATCAAGGCCGCGGTGGACGCACGCGACGATCCGGATTTCATGATCATCGCACGCACCGATGCGCTCACCGTCGAGGGTTTTGAAGCGGCGCTGGCACGCGGTCAGGCGTATGAAGAAGCGGGTGCAGACATGATTTTTGTCGAATCGCCCCTGTCGATGGAACACCTGACCGCGATTCCGAAAGCCTTCAGGGTACCCACTCTGCTCAACATTGCCTCGAGTGGCAAAACCCCGCAGATCGGTGAGGAAGAAATGAACAGGCTGGGCTTCAAGCTGGCGATCTTCCCGAACTTTGCCATCCTCGCAGCGATCCCGGTGGTGCGTGCCTACCTGCGCGAACTGCACAAGACCGGCTCGGTGGCGCACCTGACCAAGAACATGGCCAGCTTTGCCGAGTGGTTTGACGCGGTCGGCATGGAAGAAGTCAAGGCGCTGGAGGAACGTTACGGCACGCCGGAGCACATGCGTACCGGTTATTAAAAACAGTATTCAGATTCGAAGTCCAAATCCGAAGTCCAAGTTCAAAATCAAACCGGAGCGACTGTCATGCATTTGCACCAACTGCCACAATGGACCCGCACAGGGCTGATCACCGCCACCCTCATGCTCACGTCGTCGGCGGCGCTGGCCCAGGCCTATCCGAACAAGGCCATCCGCATCATCGTGCCAACGGCCGCGGGCGGCACCGGCGATATGCTGGCCCGTCAGGTCGGCGAAATCCTCAAGGAAGCCTTCAAGCAGCCGGTAGTGATCGAAAACAAACCCGGCGCCAACGGCATCATCGCCACCGAGCAGGTGGTCAAGGCCGCGCCGGACGGCTATACCCTGCTGGCAGCATCGTCGTCCAACATCGCCATCAACCCCGGCCTGTATGGCGCGAAGATGCCCTTCGATGTGGAAAAAGATCTGGCACCGATCACCCAGGTGGCCAACACCACGCAGGTGCTGGCCGTGCATCCCAGCTTCCCCGCCCGCACGGTCGCGGAGCTGATCACGCTGGTCAAGTCCAAGCCCAACGCGATTGACTACGCCAACGCCGGCAATGGCTCAACGCCGCACCTCAACATGGTGCTGCTCATGAGCATGACCGGCATGCAACTCAACAGCATTCTGTACAAGGGCAGCACGCCGGGCCGCATGGCCGTGCTGTCCAATGAGGTCCCCATCCTGATTGACGGACTCGGACCGACCTTGCCGATGATTCAGGGCGGCAAGCTGCGTGCGCTTGGTGTGACCTCCGCCAAACGCGTGCCCACCGTCCCCAACATTCCAGCCATCGCCGAAACGGTGCCCGGTTATACCGGCGAGATCTGGTATGGCGTGCTGGCCCCGGCGGGCACCCCGCCGGACATCATCAACCGTCTGAACAAGGCGATTGCCGCCGGTTTCAACACACCTGAAATCAAGGCCAAGCTGGTCAGTGAGGGCGGCGAAGTGGTGGGCAGTTCGCCGGCCGAATTTGCCGGCTTCATCAAGCGCGAACTGGCCAAGTGGACCAAGGTCATCAAGGAGTCGGGCGCCAAGATTGAATGAGCACGCGGCGCTCTCGCTGCAACTGAAAACTGAAAACGCCTCCGACAGGAGGCGTTTTTTTCAGGCTTGCATCAAGCGTCTTTTGCGCCTGGTTCGGGTGGAGCCCGGCGGGCGCTCCTGAGCGCGTCTGCTTTGTGAGATCCTCAAGTTCAACGCAGCATCGCAAGATCCGGATTGGCTGCTTCCTGCAGAGTTCAGTTGCCGCTGAAATCCGGCGGCCGGCGCTCGCGCCATGCTGCGTGGGCCTCGGCCGAGTCGGCGCTACTCTCGAGGATCATGAGCCGGTAGAGATCGACCAGCGAGGCCTCGGCGACATTGCCGATCTCGATGCCACGGTTGACAGCTTCCTTGATAAGGCGCGTGGCGAGCGGTGGCAGGCCGGCGATGTGTTGGGCAACCTCCATGGTCTGCTGCATGAGCTTGTCATGCGGCACAAGCCATTGCGCCAGCCCGATGCGGTAGGCTTCTTCAGCCTTGATCGGAAAACCGAGCGCGGCACGCATCACCAGGCCCTTGCCGATCCAGCGGGACAGCCGTGCACAACTGCCGTAGCTCGGCAGAATGCCCAGGCTCGCCTGTGGCATGCGCCACTCCGCCTTGTCCGATGCAACGATCAGATCACAGCTCAGGGTGATCAGCACCCCCACACCGATGGCGTAGCCATTCACCGCCGCGATCGTTGGCTTGGGGAAGTCGGCCAGCAGATTGCCCACAAAGTCTTTCAGGCGCGGCAGCGAGCGGACGAAATCGCCGGCCGTTGGCGCCGCATGCGTGGTCGACTCCTTCAGATCGGCCCCGGCAGAAAACGCCTGACCAGATTCATCACCGGTCAGCACCACACAGAGCACGCTTTCGTCCTGCTCCAGTTCGGCCAGATAGCGGGTCAAATCTGTCTGAAAATCCGCACCCCAGGCGTTGCGGCGCTCCGGCCGGCTCAGGGTCAGGATGGCCACTGCGCCCTGTCGTTCTATGGTGACTGGCATGTTCAGCTCTTTCGCTGCAAAAAAGGACGCGTGTCCACGGTCTGGGCCATGAACGTCTTGAGTTCGTGCCGCTGCACACGGCTGGTTGATGTTTTCGGCAGCGCCGGCGCCAGCGCAACAAAGCGCGGCAATGCGAAAGCCGCAATCTGCTTGCTCAGGTAGACGACCAGCCGCTCAATGTCGAGCGCGTCGCCTGAGGGCACCACGACTGCGAGCACTTCATCATCGCCGATTTCGGCGGCAACGCCAACCACAGCGCACTCGCTGACCCCCGGAAAACGGCAGATGGCTTCCTCCACTTCGGTGGGCGAAATATTCTCGCCGCGCCGGCGGATGATGTCTTTCAGACGCGAGCGGTAGGTCAGATAGCCCTCGGCATCCAGAGTGCCAAGATCACCGCTTCTGAACCAGCCATCGCGCATCGCACTTTGGGTCAGGTCGGGACGTTTGTAATAAGCACTGAACAGGGCATCCTGATATCTGGGCCGGATGCAGACTTCGCCCTCCATACCCGGCGGCAGGCGCATGCCCGCCTCATCCATCACGGCGATCTCGACATGGTCGAGCGCCCGCCCGACCGTTCCCGCTTTGCCCTCGCCGGCGCGGTGACTGACACATCCACCAAAGGTCTCGGTCATGCCGTAAGACTCGACGGCAGTCAGACCAAAACGCTCTTCGAACGGTCGGTAGGCCAGGCGTGGGCCGCCGCCCACAGCGCGCCTTGCCGGATGATCGCGATCACGCGGGCCGGGCGGGGCTTTCCAGAGAATCGACAACATCGGCCCGATGAAATGGAACTTGGTGACGCCGAAAAAGCGCATCTGATCCCAGAAGCCTGACGCCGAAAACGACGCGCCCAGCACCAGCGCGGCACCCGAGCGCAGGCTGGTCCAGAATCCGAGTCGCTGAGCCGCACAATGAAACAGCGGCAGGCAGGTATACAGAACATCGCTCTGTCTGGCCTCGAACATCACGCTGGCCGAGGCTTCGATCGCCATCAGCGCACAGGCATGGCTGATGATCACCCCTTTGGAGCGGCCGGTCGTGCCCGAGGTATACAGGATCAATGCCGCGTCTGCCCCTTTGCCGCGCGCGATCAGCCGACCTTCCTGCGCAAAATGGCGCGACCAGGGATCACCGGCGCCGCTCTCGCCGGTGCTGATACGATGCTGTAGCGCGCCGGGCCTGAGTCCGTCCAGTTGCTGGCAGCGCTCCAGATAGGCCGCATCAGCGATCAGTACGCGCGCGTCGCTGTCGTTGAGCACATGGGCCAGACCTTCACCGACCAGGGCGGTATTGACCGGAATGACTACCGCCCCGAAACCCGTGATGGCACAGAGCAAGGCCGCCATGCGCGCTGAGTTGTCAGCCATCAGGGCAACATGGCCGCCCGCCTTGAGACCGAGCGCGTCCAGACCGCGCTGAATCGCTCCGGCCTGTGCGCCCAGCTGTGCCCACGTCCAGCTCAGTCCATCAGGAATACGCAGCGCCACACTGGCGGGATGGCATGCCAGCCGCTCTACCAGCAGCTGGCCCAGACCTCGGTCGCAGAACGTCGAAGCGGGCAGCGGACAGTCTGGCTTACTGAGCGCCAATCTTGAACCTGGAGATGATATTGCCCCACTTCGTATAATCTTCTTTCAGGATTTCCTGAAAGCGTGCCGCCCCGGCGTCGAGACTGTCATAGCCGGCACCGACGAGGCGCGCTTGTACCTTCGGGTCTTGCACGGCCGTGCGGATGTCGCGATCGAGTTTGGCGACCAGTTCGGGCGGCATTTTCGCCGGGCCCAGCACGCCAATCCAGACACTCGCCTCATATCCCGGGTAACCCGCTTCGGCCACGGTAGGTACGGCGGGCAGATCGCGCCAGCGCGTCAGGCCCGAAGTGGCCAGAGCACGCAGCTTGCCGTCCTGCACAGAAGGCACGGCCAGCGGCGGCGCCAGAAACATGGCGTTCACCTCGCCCGACATGACGGCGACCTTGCCCGGCGCAACACCGCCATAGGGAATGTAGAGGAACTCGCTGTTTGAACGACCCGCCAGTTGCGCCGCCGCCAGATGGGGCGCACTGCCCGTGCCGGAGGTGGCCATGGTCACCTTGCCCGCCACCGCGTAGCTGATGAACTCGGCCAGCGAACGTACCGGCAAGGAAGGATTGACCACCAGGATCATGGGCACGTCGGCGTATTGGCGGATCGGCGTGAAGTCCTTGAGCGGATCAAACGGCAGATTGGGAGTGAGGAATGGCGTCTGCACATGGTTGGAGGCCACCACCAGCAGGGTATAACCATCCGGCGCGGAGCGTGCGACATCACGCGCGGCAATCGCACCGACGGCACCGACCCGGCTTTCAACGATGACTGGCTTGCCCCAGATTTCCGCCAGTTTGTCACCAAGGATGCGGCTGACCAGATCGACCGGCCCACCCGCGGCGTAACCCTGTAGCAGTCGTACCGGCCGGTTGGGAAAGCTGTCCTGCGCGTAGAGCGCGCCGTGGCACCCGATGAGCGCAACCGCAATCAGAATGCCATGCCATGCGCGCGCGATGGGTGCGTTGATATTCATGCCGTGCCTCCTGAGGTCAGTGTTGGGTACGCCGCTTTGCTGACCAATATAGCATGGGGTCAAGACGCCGCTTCCTTTCGGCTGGTACGGCTGGCTCCGGAGCGCGAAAATTCGAATGCGCTATCGAGTGTTTTCATGAAATCGCCGATCCTGATCGGCTTGGTGATGTAACGGTAGAACCCGGCCGCGAGGCCATACTCAACGTCGCTGGTCCTTGCATTGGCGCTGAGCGCCAGCACCGGGATGTGCGCGGTGGCCGGATGCTGGGCCAGCAGCCTCATCGCTTCGATGCCGCTGATACCGGGCAGGTTGATATCCATCAAAATCACATCGGGGAGCAGCGCGCGCGCCTTGCCGAGGCCAGTCTCGCCGTCCAGTGCAGTCAGCAGGCGGATGTCCGGCCGGCCCGAGATGATCTCTTCCATGAGCTTCAGGTTGGCGGCATCGTCCTCGATGTAGAGCAGGGTGCGCGAACTCGGCCCGGTTTCCACAGGAACCATGGCGCCCGCCGACGGCGGTTCGACAACGACCGGCGCCCGGCGCTCGGTGGCAGGGTTCAATTCAACCCAGAACACGCTGCCCTTGCCGACCACGCTGTCCACGCCGATGGCGCCGCCCATCAATTCAATCACCCGCTTCGATACCACGAGGCCAATGCCCGTGCCCGGCACCGTGCCGCTTTCCTGACCGAGCCGGTTGAAGCGCTCGAACAACTGCGCCACGCGCCCGGGCGACAGACCGTCGCCCGTGTCGGTGACACTGATGCGCAGGCGCCCGCTGCTTCCCGGCGCTACCCTGATGACAACCGTTCCGTCCTGCCGGTTGTATTTGATCGCGTTGAACAGCAGGTTGCACAGTACTTGCTTGAGCCGGTTCCGGTCTGCATTGAGGAGGATGGGCGCATCAACGTCTGGCCAGGACAGCCCGATGCCGCGCACCTGGGCCTGTGCTTCCATCATGCTCAGGCATTCGCGCATGACCTCGTCAAGCGACACTGGCCCCATCATCAGTGCCAGCGTACCGGACTCGATCACCGCCAGATCAAGGATTTCGTCAACCAGCGCCAGCAGATACCAGCCGGCCTTAAGGATGTGATCCACATTGCTCTTCTGGGCTGCGGTTGGCGGCGGCGTTGCAGTTTCAAGCAGTTGTCCAAAGCCGAGGATGGCATGCAGCGGCGTGCGCAATTCGTGACTCATGGTGTAAAGAAACTCCGACTTGGCGGCATTGGCCTTGTCCGCCTCGGTCCGGGCGCGCACCAGCTCGACATTGTTTTCCTGTACCAGCCGGTCGAGCAGCTTGCGTTCGGTCACGTCGCTGAGCACGACACGCAACACCGGCGCACCATCGCTCCCTTGGGAGACGGTTGCCAGCCATAGGCCCCAGAATCCACTGCCGTCTTTCCTGACGATGCGTAACTCGCAGGACTGCGACTCGCCACTCTCGATGAGCTTTTTTCTGCGCAGATAGTAGAGATCGCCATCGTCCCGATGGACAAAGCGGGTCCAGCGCTGCCCGAGCAGCTCGCTGTGCGTCATGCCGAGCAGGCCAGCGAGCGTCAGGTTGGCCTGCAGGATCAAGCCTTGCTCGCTGACCGTGCAGTAACCCACCGGTGCCCGATCATAAAGATCAAAATAACGCGCCCGCTCGACGTCCAGCGCCAGTTGCGCCTCACGCAAGGCCTCGTTCTGCATCTCCAGTTCGATCTGGTGGACCTGGAGTTCGTGCAGCACCCGCGGCATTTCTTCCAGTGACAGGCTGTTGATGTGCTGCGCCCCCCGTGCAAGGCTGTTCTGCAGGCGAGCTTCTGCCTCGCGCCGCAGCGTTTCGCGGGCCTTTGCCAGCGTGCTGTCTTCCTGCGACAACGAGGATGCTTGTGCCGCTGCGGGCCGGTTGGCGTCGGTCACGGCAGCTCCCCGGCGATGGAATGCGGCGGACCGGCAAGACCGCGGGCGGCCAGAATCGCTGGCAGGTCTGCTTTTTTGTTCGTTGCACTGATGGCCATGTGTCTGTCTCCGCGCCAGATCGAAAGCTGTTTCCGATATAGTACGCCGTTCGCAGCGACGTTTCGACACTGGCGCACGCGACCGCTCGTGCCTTTGCATCAGCCCTGCGTCATACGCCTGCGCCAGATCAGTCTAGGGCTGCGCGCTGGCGCTCTCCGCGAGCGCCACCTCTTCCATACGGTAGCCCCAGCCGTACACCGGGATGATGCGCCAGCCGCGCACCGGCCCAATGCCCAGCTTGCGGCGGATGCGGCTGACATGGGTATCCACCGTGCGCGTGTCGATCTCGTGTTTCACGCCCCAGAGTTTTTCCAGCAGGTGAACGCGCGAGAGCAGCTTGCCGGGACTCTGGAACAGGTAACAGGCCAGCTCAAATTCGCGCTGAGTCAGCACAACGACCTTGCCGTCGACGGCAATGCTGCGCCGTTCCTGATCAACCTCATAGGCGCCATACTGCAAGGTGGGCGCGGCCGCCGCAACGTCACTGTCGGCAGCCCGCGGCACCACTGCGGAACGCAGTCGCCGCGTCAGTGCGCCGATACGTGCCAGCAGTTCATGGAACTTCGGCGGCTTGACGACAAAATCGTCGGCGCCGGCACGCAGGGCTGTGACCACATCAATCTCGCTGTCACGCGCCGTCACAAAAATGACCGGGATGTCCCAGCCGACATGCTCGCGCACCCACTTGAGCGCCACGTCACCGCTACCGTCAGGTAGGTTCCAGTCGATGAGCAGCAGGTCGAACGTTTCGGTCGCAAGCGCCGCCAGAAAGGCCTGTACCGTGCCGTAACACTGGCAGCCATCCTCGTTGCTGTTAAACCAGAGTTTGTAGAGCTCTTGCTGCGCGCTGTCATCTTCCAGAATGCCGATCCGCACGATCCCAATCCTTTTCCCAGTGACGCCCGAGCGATACCGGGTCAGCCACGCGTTGCATTGTCAGCGCTTCCAATTGCACCATTCTAACTGGTATGCGCCATGAAAATCAGCGGGGGCCAGGTCAACCAAAATGCGAATCCTTTTCAAACAGTTTGCAATCCTGACACATCGCGATGTGCCGTCCTGTTCCAATGCACTCCATGACGTGTACCGAGGTAAAGAACATGGCCAGCACAGTTGTTCCTGCAGTCCTGAATATTCAGGGCATCCGTCTTGTCAACCTCGCCATGGAAGAGGTCCTCTCGGCCATCGAATCGGCACTGTTTGCACGCCAGCCCACCCGCATCAGTTTTGTCAATGACGATTGCATCAACATCGCGGCGCGCGATGCCAACTACCGGGCCGCACTGGCCGACACCGAGTGGCTCCTGATCGATGGCGTCGGCATGCGCATTGCCGGCAAGTTGCTCAGCCAGCCAGTGCGTGAAAACATCAATTGCACTGACTTGTTTCCCTACCTGTGCGCCACTTTGGCACGCCAGCAGCAGCGTCTGTTTCTGTACGGTGCCAGGCCCGGCGTCGCCGCAGCGGTGGCGATCTGGGCACACGCCCGTCATCCCAATCTGAGAATCGTCGGTACGCAGCACGGTTACCACCGCGCCACGGAGGAAGCGCAGATTGTGGCCGACATCTGCGCAAGCGATGCGGATGTGCTGCTCGTCGCGCTGGGTGCCCCGCGCCAGGAGGCCTGGATCGCACGCAACATGCGTGACACCGGCGTTACGCTTGCCATCGGCGTGGGCGACCTGTTCGACCATTATTCCGGGCGGATTGCCCAGGCACCCGCGTGGATGCGCCGCTGCGGTCTGGGATGGACCTACCAGCTTGCCATGGCACCGCGACGGACTGCGCGCCGTTACCTGGTTGGCAAACCCATGTTTCTGGGCAGGATTGCTCTGAGCTGGCTGCGCCAGCGCAACAGCCCCCGGGCGGCTACGCACAAAACCCAATGACCATCGCGGTCACTGTCCGCGCTGCCCGAACAGGAGTCTTCATTGTCCTGGACTTGCACCAGGGCAACACGCTGATCGGGCCCTGCAGCGACATCGGCGAGAACTGGACTTGTACGACAATATCGTGCATGGTTGCCACTTGGCCATTATCGCTTGCAAAAACGTCACCCGTTTCACCGATCCACCACTGCAGACCATGCTGACGCCCGGGAGCGCCAAGCCTGCCACATCGGCTTCAAGCCAACCGTTTTGTTTCGCTGACCGGACAAGATCATGAAATTCGATATTGAAAAGACCCAGGATGGCCTGAGCGCCATCATTCTGGTGCACAGCGAAAGCCTCGATGCCAGTAACGTCAAGGAGTTCAAGGCGGCCCTGCAACCGGCGTTGGGCGCCCATCAAAACATCATCCTCGACATGAGCGAGCTGAGCTTTGTCGACAGCTCGGGGCTGGGTGCGCTGCTGTCCTGCCTGCGCACCATGAGCAACAAGAACGGCCAGCTCAAATTGTGCTCCATGGCCAAGCCTGTCAAGGCACTGTTCGAACTGGTGCGCATGCACCGCATCTTCTCCATCTACAACGACCGCGCGGCCGCCTCATGCGCGCTCTGATGCTGGCCCTGGCGTGCGTGCTGCTGTCGGCGACAGCACAGGCACAGATACAGACAGAGGCGCAGGCGCCGCTCGAGATCAGCATCGTGCCGCAGTTCCCGCTCGAGCAACTGGCGTCGACCTGGAATCCGATTCTGCGCGAAATAACGCGCACCACCGGCATGCGCTTCACGCTGCGCAATTACGCCTCCATCCCGGCCTTCGAAGAGGCCTTCCTGCGGGGCCAGCCCGATCTGGCCTTCGTCAATCCCTACCATGCGGTCATGGCGCGCAAGGCGGCCGGTTACCTGCCGATCCTGCGTAATGACGGCGAGCGGCTGACCGGGCTGTTGGTGGTGCGCAAGGATTCGGGCATCACCAGCCTCAAGCAGCTGGACGGTGCCATCATTGCCTTCCCGGCGCCGAACGCCTTTGGCGCTTCACTCTACATGCGCGCGCTGCTGGCCGAGCAGGCCCATCTGCACATCACCCCCGTGTACCGCAGCACGCACCCGAACGTCTTTCGCCACGTCATCACCGGCAGCGCCCAGGCGGGTGGCGTGATCCGCCAAACCTTCGACCACGAAACCGCCGAAGTGCGCGACCAGTTGCGCGTTCTGTACGAAACGCCACCGGCCTATCCGCACCTGCTGGTGGCCCACCCGCGTGTGCCCCAGAAAGTCCGTCAGGCGCTGCAGGAAGCCTTCATCAAGCTCGCCACCAGCGTCGAAGGCGCCCGCCTCCTCGAGGGCATCCATATGCGGACACCAGTGCGCGCCAGTTACGCCAACTACCAGCCCCTGGAAAAGCTCGGCCTCGAGCGTTACGTCGTGCTCAAGACCGACTGAGGCTCTTGCTCCGACATGCGCCTCTGGTCCTACCTGTCGCTGCTGCTCAACGGTATTCTGATCGCCGTATTCCTGTTCTACGGTGCATATTCAGCCGTCACGCGCAGCGACAGTTATGCCGCCACCCTGCGCGATGACGCACGCATGACCGCACGCATCATCGCCGCCGCAGCGGCCAACGACCTCATCGCCGGCAATCTCGACAATCTCGAGTCCCTGCTCATGCGCGTTGCCGGTAATATGCGCATCAGCGCACTGGCCATCGGCGCTCCCTCCGGCCAGATCCTCACGCACATCGAACGTGGCGCCGATCAAAAGGTGCGCCCGGTCTACAGCGCCACACCCCAAGCGATCCAGCGCATGATCGAAGGCCCGGTGGCTGACGAGGAATTCCGCTATCTGGTAGCTGTTGAACGTGGTGGCGTGATCGGCTGGGTTGCCATCGTCAGCAGCCTTGCTGAACTGTCGGCCCTGCGGCGCAGCATCTGGCTGGAGTCGCTTGCGCTTGCCATGGGCGCATCGGTGTTCTCAAGCCTGCTGCTGCTGTTCATGGTGCGCCGCCTGACGCGCAGCCTGGAGGCAGCGGCAGAATTTTCTCACCGGCTCATTGAGCGGCCCGGACTGACCATGCCGGTCAACGACCGGGTCGAGGAACTGAAGCGACTCAAGGTGGCGCTCAATCAGACCTCGCAATTGCTGCAGCAGCAGTTTCGCCACCTGCAGGACGATGAGGCGCGCAAGAGGGCAACCTTTGAAGCCGCGCTCGACTGTTTTATTGTCATCGATGCAGACAACCGTATTCAGGACATGAATCACGCGGCCGAGGCCACCTTTGGATACTCCCGGGAAGAAGCGATCGGCGCGCGCATGAGCGAGCTGATCGTGCCGCCTTCGCAGCGCGGCGCGCACGCTGACGGCATGCGTCACTATCTCGAGACCGGTATCGGCCCGGTGCTGCGCAAACGCATCGAACTCAAGGCGATGCGCGCCGATGGCACCGAACTCCCGGTCGAGGTGTCTATTGTTCCCTTCATGAGTGACGGCAAGCCGCATTTTTTTGGTTCGCTGCGCGACATCAGTGCACGCAAGGAACTGGAGGCCAAGCAGAAACGCACGCGCTATCTGCTCAAGAGGATGGTCGCCGACCTGCAGGCCAGGCAACTGGCGATGGACCAGCACGCCATCGTCAGCATCACCGACCTGCGCGGCAACATGATCTACGCCAACGACAAATTCATCGAGACCACGCAGTACAGCCGCGCCGAGCTGATCGGCAAGAACCATCGCATGCTCAAGTCCGACGTCCATGACGCCACCTACTATGAGCAGATGTGGAGCACGATTACCGCTGGCCAGGTCTGGAATGGCGAGCTCGCCAACCGCCGCAAGGATGGCACCATCTGCTGGGTAGCGACCACCATCGTGCCCATGCTCAATGTCGACGGCCAGGCCGCGCGCTATATCGCCATTCGCACCGATATCAACCAGCAAAAGGAGGTGCAGCGCAAACTCGGACGCAACCAGCACGAACTGGAACGCATAATCGTGCAATACCGCGCCACCGAAGTCGAACTGGCCGAAGCGCGGGCGCAGGAATTGTCGATCGGCAACGCCATTCAGCATACCTTGCTGTTCGGCGAAATTCCGCCCGACCAGGACCGTCTCGAGATGGCTGTGCATACCGAAGCGTCGCAGGGCATCGACGGTGACTTCTACGATTTTTTCAGTTACGGGCCAGACTGTTTCGACGTGTCGATCGGCGATGTCATGGGCAAAGGCGTACCCGCGGCCCTGCTTGGCGCGGCGTTCAAAAAACAGCAGACGCGCTGTCTGGCGAGCGCGCTCGCGGCGGCGACCGTGCCCGGCCAGTTGCCCAGACCGGCGGATCTGATCAACAGCCTGCACGCCATGATCACGCCACGGCTGATCTCGCTCGAATCCTTCGTCACCCTGTCTTACCTGCGCTTCGATCTCACCAGCAACATCGTCACCATGGTGGACGCCGGCCACACCCCGCTGATCCACATCGGCAGCCAAGGGCTGCGCCTGGTCTCGGGTAATAATACGGCGCTCGGTGTGGTCGAGAGCGAGGTCTATGAACAACTCACGCTGCAACTGCGCAGTGGTGACCTGCTGTTTCTGTTTTCTGACGGCGTGACCGATGCACGGGCCCGAGGCAGCGAGGGATTTTTCGGTCTGGAGCGTCTTGGCGCGCTGCTGCAGGCGCTCTATCCGGCAGGCCTGCCGGCCACCATTGTGCTGCAGGCGGTGCGCCATGCCCTGCATGAATTCGAGCAACTGGCGCGACCGGGCGACGACCGCACCTGCATGGTGATCCAGGTCGATGACCCGGCCAGCCGCCAGCAGCGTCTGCCGGGTTTCGAATTGTCCTGGACCTTGACCGGTCTGGCGCCACTGCGCCAGCACATCCATGCCGCCGCGGCCGACTCGGCGATCAGCGCGGAGGCCACCACAGCGCTGGCGCTGGCCGCCTTCGAGGCCGCCACCAACATCGTGCGCCACGTGCCCAAGCCCCTTGAGGATGCCACCATCCATGGCCGCATCGAACGCACCAGCCGCGGCCTGTCGGTGGTACTGCATCACCTCGGCAAACCGTTCGTTCCGCTCCACACACAACCGGAATTCAGCATTGACAACGAAGGGGGGCTGGGGCTGTACATCATCCGCAACAGCGCCAGTGAGGTGTACTACGACAGCCCGGCTGAGGGCGTCTGCCGCATCCGCCTCGAACAGCACCTCAGCCCGGAGCCGGTGCAATGAAGCCGGACAGTGAACGGTTCGCGGCGCGCGAGCGGGCCGCCCGGGTCTATTTTGACTACGCGCTCACCGGCATCATCGAAACCACGCGCAGCGGCCTGATCGTCAACGCCAATCCGGCCGCCGCCAGCATCAGCGGCTTTGACGCCAAGGTCCTGCGCGGCATGCCCTTGCAAAGCCTGGTCGCGCCAGCGTCATCGGCCCGACTGCAACGCCATGTCGATCTGCTCCTCGAACAGGGCATCAGCCAGACCGAGTGCCGCATGCTGCGCCACGATGGCCGCGAGATCATCGTTGAACTGGCCTCCATCCAGGTCGACGACGATCACTACGTGCACGTCTTCGATGATGTCACCGAAGCGCGCCAGGCCGCGGACGAACTTGAACGTGCGCGCGCCGCCGCCGAAGCGGCCAATCGGGCCAAGGGCGAATTTCTGTCCAACATCAGTCATGAGATGCGCACACCGCTGGCGGGCATCATCGGCCTTGCCCAGCTGACTCTGGGCACCACGCTCGATGCGCAACAGCGCGAGTTTCTCGGCACCATCAATCGTCTGGGCGCAAACCTGCTGCAGATCATCAACGACCTGCTCGACACCGCCAAACTCGAGTCGGGCCGCCTTGACGTCGAGAACGCGCCCTTCGATCTGCACGACCTGATTGGCGAGCTGGCGGCGCTGCGTGCCCAGATCAAACCCGGGCAGCAGCTCGACCTCGGCCTGCACATCGCAGCCGGAGTACCGCGCCAGATCATCGGCGATCGCCTGCGGCTGGGCCAGTGCGTCACCAATCTGGTGGGCAACGCCATCAAGTTCACACCCCAAGGCCGCGTCGATCTGTATGCCGATGTCGTAGCGCCCGCGGAGCAAGGCGGCGGCACCCTGCTGCGTCTGGTCGTGGAGGATACTGGCATCGGCATTCCAGCCGACGCGCTCGGCGGCCTGTTCGCGCCGTTCAGTCAGGCCGAAACCTCGACAGCACGGCGCTTTGGCGGCACCGGTCTGGGCCTGCACATCACGCGCGAGCTGGCGCAGGCCATGGGCGGCACGCTCGAGGTGTACAGCAGCGTCGGCCAGGGTAGTCGCTTCACGCTCACCCTGCCCCTGCAGACGCTCACCAAGGCGCTGCCGGCGCAAACTGCCGGCCCGGCCTTCGACGAGGTGCCGCAGGAGTTTCGCGGCCGCCGTGTGTTGGTGGCCGAGGACGATACCGTCAACCAGATGGTCATCACGCAATGGCTGGGACGGGCCGGCATCTCTGTGCAAGGGGCGGCCAACGGCCTCGCCGTGCTCGAACACTTCGCCGGCGGCGCGTTGGACTGCGAGCTGGTGTTCATGGATGTGCAGATGCCCGGCCTCGATGGTCTTGAGGCGACGCGCCAGCTGCGCGCCAGCGGCCAGACCGTGACCATCGTCGGCCTGTCTGCCGGCGCGAGCGCGGCCGAACAACAGGCTTGCCTCGATGCCGGCATGAGCGATTTTCTGGCCAAGCCGCTCGATCTGGACGAATTGTGGGGCTGCCTGACGCGCTGGCTGCCACCGCTGGACGCGCAAGAGAGCACGCCAAGCGAGTCGGTCGAAAGCCGTTTTCTCAATGACCAGAATGCTCTGGCGCAAGCGCGCGCCGCGTTTCGCAGCAGCCATCATCACGACGGCCAGCGTCTGGCCGACCTGCTGTCGGCCGGACACATCGACGCGGCGGCACGCCTGGCCCATCAGTTGCGCGGTTCGGCCGCCACTCTTGGGCTGCAGCGTCTGGCCGCGCTGGCCCGCGCGCTGGAGCAGGATCTGGCCGGCGAGGCTGAGCTCTCCTTGCTGTCAGCCCGCTGTGCGGACATCCACAGCGAACTCGAACTGGCCTGCGCCCGCTTCGGCTGACGCGACTGAACCCTGCCGCGCTGCACGCTGCCGCACAGTGTGCGTCGACAGCAGGTCCTGCCCCCGCAATCAGGCACCGCCTCGACGATGGCCGCGGGCGGTGCAGAGTGTTTTCGCATCTTTTTCAGTTCGGACACAATCCGTCCCGACCCCTGCGCTCTAATGCTGGAATGAATTTTCAACGCCCAAGCCATCCTGCTCTCGCCCACAACGCGACCGCAGACATGGCATGCTGCGCTACGGGCGGCCGTGCCTCTCCCAGCATGGGTCAGAGCGAGCGCCTCTTGACCGGCCCCACCGGCAGCCACGCTCCTGACATCGCGGACCCCCAGGCTCTTTACCATGTACCCACTGCTACGCCGGCCTGACCGCCGCCTGCTGCCACAATTGATTGACCGGGCGCTGCCGCGCGCGCGCGGCAGCGCACCCATGTTTGCCGTACTGCTCATTGAGCTTGAGCGCCGCACGCCACGAGCGATGGCGGAATCTCCCCGCCGGGCTTACACCCCCATGGATGCACTCTCGGAGCTGACTGACGATCAGCTTGTGCGTCAGGTTTCTGCACGTCTCGAATCCTGTCTGCGCCCTTCTGATCTGGTGGCCCGTTACGGCACCAACGAATTACTCGTCGTGCTCCAGCACCTCAGCCACGACAGTGAAGCCCGGCTGGTTGCGCTCGCGCTCATGAATCAGCTCGGCCGGGCATTCACGTTCAACGACCAGAACAGCGTCCTTGGCGTGAACGTCGGTGTCAGTCTCTATCCCAACGACGGTGAGGACACCGCGGCCCTGTTGTCTCATGCCGAAACTGCACTGGGCCGGGCGCGCGCCGCGGAGCACCAGAGCCTGCATTTCTATAACGGCGACCGGCAGACCGACATGGTCGCTCACCGCGCGCTCGAAGCAGACCTGCACGTTGCGCTCGACCAGAATCAGCTACTCGTCCTTTATCAGCCGGTCTATCACCTGCCCGAGCGCCGGCTTTCCGGCGTAGAAGCGCTGCTACGCTGGAACCATCCGGTGCATGGACAGATCGGACCGGAGGCATTCCTGTCCACTGCTGAGCAAAGCGGCCTCATCGAGGTGCTCGGCCGCTGGGTGGTCACGGAAGTCTGCCGACAGTCCGGCCTGTGGACGCAGCAGGGTTTGGACGTGCAGGTCTGCATCAATATTTCCGGCCGGCAGTTCGGCCACGGCCTGCCCATCGCCTGGCTGCACGAGACCCTGACACAGCACCGGGTCCGTCCCTGGTCGGTGACCTTCGAAATCACCGAGCACGCGCTGATGAGCGCCGCCCCTGCCGTGCGCGAATGGCTGCATGAGCTTGCGTTGCTGTGCATCAATATTGCGCTCGATGATTTTGGCACCGGCAATGTTACGCCCGAACAATTGATTGAATTCAACATTCGCCAACTCAAGATCAATCCATCTCTGCTGCACTCGCCGGGCGAGGATGATGCGCATCATTCTCTGGTGAAATCGATCATCAAGCTCGGCAAGACAATGAAGCTGCCCGTGACCGCCAAGTGTGTGGAAGACGTCGCTACACTGGCTGCGCTGCAAGCCGCTGATTGCATGCTGGCACAGGGCTTTTATCTGGCCCACCCACTGCCTGCTCATGAAGTGCCCGCGCTGGCCGACCGCATGCCGCACACTGGCCTGACGGCGTCCCACGTGCGCCACCTCACGCATGCGAGCCCCCTTACCCTGACATCCAGTGTCGCCACGCGCTTGCGCGAGATGATCGGCGCGACCCTCTAGCCCGATTTTTTCCCGACTAAAGTGAGCGCGCCGACGGCATCGGCATCGGCATCCGCTTCGTTGACGACACCGGGCTCCAATGGCGATCGATGCGGCGCGACGCCCTGGCCGCCATGAACGACTTCGCGTGGCAGAAAAATGTGCACCCTGGTGCCCTTGCCGGGTGCCGTGTCGACTTCGATTTCACCATCCGACTGGCGCACGAATCCAAACACCATGGTCAGCCCGAGGCCGGTGCCAGCGCCGCCGCCGGTGCGCACAGCAGTGCCGTCAACACCCCCCTTGGTACTGAAAAAGGGTTCGAAGATGTGGTCACGCACAGCGGGCGACATGCCCACGCCCGTGTCGGCCACTTCAATCACCACGTATTCGCCCAGAGGCAGTCCGGCCGGCGCGGCGCGATCGACGATGAAACGCTCATTGCGCGTGCTGATGGTCACCTCACCGCCGGCAGGCATGGCATCCCGGGCATTGTTGACCAGATTCTGCACACAGGAATCAAAATAGTCGCCGTCCACCTTGACGCGCCAGATCCACGGCGTCAGGTTGAGCTTCAGATGAATGCGCTCACCCAGTGCGCCGTCGAGCACCTTGACCAGATCGCGGATGCGGCCGTTGAGGTTGCACGACGCGGGCTCGAGAAAGCCGCTGCGTGTATAGGCCAGCAAAGCCTGCACCATGGTCGTGCCCCGCATCGCCGCGTCCAGAGCAGTCTGGCAGGCTGCCTGACTGTCGGCATCGCCCGCATGCCGCGCCCGCATGCTCTCGAGACTGGCCACCACCCGGCCGAGGATGTCATCAAACTCGGGCGCCATGGCGGCCGTCAGCTTGCTCATGGCTTCGATTTTCTGTTTTTCGAGCAGCTTGTCCGACAACGCCTGCTGCGCCCTGTAGAGGACGGTCAGGGCAACCATCATGCCAATGGCGACGGGCGCAAACGCAGCAATGGAGGTCACCCAGGCCCGCGTGCTGTAGGCGTAGCTTGCAAAATCGATCGAAAAATGTAGGCGCCCAAGCGCAATCAGGACCGTCATGCCGACCAGAAACAGCAAGGAAAACCCAACCAGCATCCAGGCGATGCGCGGCCCCAGCAAGAACATGGCCAGCACCTGAGCAAAGAAAAACCATACGAAAATACCGGTGGCCAGGCCAAAGGTCCACATGCCTCCCATCGCCAGAATGACGATCAGGCCGATAAGAAGCATCGACTTCGTGCGTGTGCCGAGCTGACGGCGCGCCAGACTGGCCGTGACCAGGATGAAGCCCACCAGAACATGCACGATCATGACCGGCTGAAAGCCGATCTCACTCATGCGCGACAGGCTCGCGATCACCGCCAGCGGCCAGGTCAGCGCGAGGATTAGCAATGCCCCGTTGGCAACCTCCTCGCGGGTATCAGCCCAATGGGATTGCGAGAGCTCCTTCTCGGAAATGGCAAATGCAGAGGTGAAGCTTGCCATGCATACAGCTCCGTGCAGACGACAGGTGAACGATGCGGCGGTCGGCGGGCGTCAGGCCGGCGGTCGCTTCAAATGAAATTCGCCACTGGCGTGGCAGTAGACCTTGCCACTGGCGTCTTCAATACGCCCTTCAGTGCGGGCGCGGCGCTCGCCCATGTCGACCACCTTGCCAAACAGGCTCAAGGGTCCGCAATCGAGGCCGGGCGCAGCGACAAAACGGGTGTTCAGTTCAATGGTCAGCGCGCGCGCACCGCGCGGCAGGCTGCTGTTGACCGCCATCGCCATGGCGCCATCCATCATGGTCGCCATCGCGCCACCGTGCAGCGTGGCATGGTTGTACAGATGTGGCCCCGGCGTGACCTCCATGCGCACCGCGCCATGCTGCACATCCACCAGCTGCCAGCCGACGTTGCGCGCCATCGGGCTCGCCGGAAATACGCCGGCCATCAGCGCACGCACATACTCCAAGCCCGAGAGATCTTCGCGGCGCGGAGCGGCCTGACCCGGCGCGTTCACGCAAACACCCGGTGCAGGGCAGCGGAGCAAGTGCGCCCGCCTTGCCGCACGGACCGTTCGGTAGGCGACAGGGCTTGACCAGAGGATTTTCGCCAGTCGGCTGGGACTGTTTGGCGGGTACGCATCTTGTTCTCCATTTGGGGGCTCTCAGTTTGCCACGACACGGGCGGCTCGTCGCGCAAGCCTCGATTATCGCATCCATGGCCCAGCCACCATACGTCACCGAGCATCCCCATTCGAGCCTGACCTGGTTCGGCAGTCGTTCAGTTTCAGCCAATTCCTGGCAGATCTGCCACCTTCAGCCACCCGCCTTCTGCGCATCGCCGCGCCTGACAATGGGCACCACCGGCGGCACGCCGTTGAGCAGCGCGCGCGGCAGGCTTTCGTTGAGCTCCTCGATGGTAAACATGCCATCACCAAACTTGTAGAGCGCCTTGTGGTCTTCACCAAAGAAATAGGTGCTGACCAGTCCCTTTTCGACGTGAAACGTCTGGCCATTGACGATGTCAGCATCATCGGTGCACAGGTAGCCGACGAGCGGCGCGATGTATTCCGGGCCGCGGGCAAGATTGGCCATGTCGTATTGCGCCTGGGTAATGACACCTGCTTCGAGCTTGCGCTTGCGATTGGCGCGCACCTCGGGGGTGTCGGTCATGCGCGTGTCGGCAATCGGGCACAGGGCATTGGCCGTGATGCCAAACCTCGCTGTCTCTTTTGCGATCGAGCGTGTCAGGCCGATGATGCCAGCCTTGGCGGTAGCGTAATTACACTGCGCCACCGTGCCCTTGAAAGCGTCTGATGAAATATTGACGATGCGGCCAAAGCCTGCCTTGCGCATATGGCGGATCGCATGCGAGGACATGTTCCACTGACCCTTGATGTGCACCGCGATGACATCATCGAATTCCTCTTCGGTCATGTTCCAGATCATGCGCTCGCGCACCAGTCCGGCACAATTGACCAGAAAGTCGATGCTGCCAAAGCGGTCAACGCACTGCTGCACCATCAGGCCGGCCTTCTTGTAATCGGCGACAGAATCAAAGTTGGCGACCGCCTGGCCACCTGCTGTGGTGATCTCGGCCACCACGTCCTCAGCGGGTCGCTCATCGCTGGGCTCGCCGCTGCGGCCCACGCCCGGATCATTGACCACCACACTGGCACCCTGTGCAGCCAGATACAGGGCAATCGCACGTCCGATGCCGCGGCCACCGCCGGTGACAATACCGGCCTTTCCCTTGAGTTGCATTGTTTCTCCTCGCTCCATGCCATGTTCAGTTCAATTCTTCACAGGTGCCCTCGTGGCACCCACCCTCGCCACTGCAAAGACGCTGTACTACTGCGCGGGAATATTAAAATCCTTCTGCTCTTGCAGCGCTCTTTTCGACGCAAGCTGCAACTCGTTTTCAAAGGCCGCGATGCCGATGTCATAGGGCGACATCGAGAGATTCTGACGCGCCACCTTCATCTCGTTTGAACTCACGACTTCACGAAAGGCCTCACGCAGTTTTTCGAGAATGGGCGCAGGTACGTCGGAGCGCGCAAACAGCGAGATCCAGGCAAAATCAAGCATCTGCGCATAGCCTTCCTCGCGGAAGGTTTGCACATCGGGCAGGAATTCGGAGCGGTTCTCGCTGGAGATGGCGATCAGCCGCAGGTCCTTCGATTTGGCGTGTGGCAGGGCCAGCGACACCGAGGCGAAATATCCATCGATATGCCCGCCCAGCACCGCCGTGACGCCATCTGCGCCACCCTTATAGGGAATTTCCTGCCACTTGAATCCACCGGCAATCGCGAGTTGCTCGGCCAGAATGTGGGTGCGACCACCACGACCAAGCGTACCGTAGGAAAGCTGACCATTGCGGCTTTGCGCGTAAGCAACAAACTCTTTGAGCGTATGCACCGGCAGTTTGGCCGGGATCATTAGCACGTAGGCGGTCAGACCCAACACGCTCACAGGCTTGAAGTCGGACAAGGCATAACCGGGGTCCTTGAACAGGCTGACGTTGCTCGCCAGACCGTTGGACTGCAGCAGCAGCGTGTAGCCGTCGGGCGGCGCCCCCTTGACCGCGCGCGTGCCGATCAGGGTGCCGGCGCCGGGCCGGCTCTCGATGATGATGGTTTGCCCGAGTTTCTTGCCGACGCCATCGGCCGCGGCACGTGCCAGCATGTCTGAAGACCCACCCGGGGCATAGGGTGAAATGATGCGGATGACGCGCGACGGATAGGGGCTGCTTTGCGCCTGCACACCGGCCCCGGCAAGAGCAAGCAGTGTGGCAAACAGGGGCAGGCAGATTCGATGGCGGATGTTCATGTCACAACTCCTCGTGCGTAAGAACAGCTGGATTTTTTTCTTGTTGAACTGCAACGACATGCACATCACATCAAGGCTGCTGGATCTTCGCTTCACGGGCAAGGCTGCGCCAGCGTTCGGCATCGGTTTTGACGATATCGGCAAACTGCTCCGGGGTCAGAGGCGAGGGCACGGCGGCTTCACGGGCAAGAAAATTTTTCATCTCGTCCGAGCGCAGCAGATTGTTGATCTGCCTGTTCACCTCAACCACAATGGCACGCGGCGTGCCGGCCGGGGCATAGACGCCCCACCAGATGCCAAAGTCATAATCAGGCAGTCCGGACTCGGCCAGCGTTGGCATGTCGGGCGCGAAACTGCTGCGTGTCGTGCCGGTCACTGCCAGGCCGCGCACACGACCGTCACGCACGAAAGGCATGACCTGCGGCAGGCTGCCGATGTACAGGTCAACGTGACCACCGAGTATGTCGGTCATGATCTGCGCGCCGCCCTTGTAGGGGACGTGATGCAGGGAGATTCTGGCCTGCGCATTGATGAGTTCAAATGCGAGGTGAGGTGAGCTGCCAAAACCGGTGGTCGCATAGGTCAGGCCACCAGGCTTTTGCCGGGCCGCGGCAAACAGTTCACGCGGCGTGCCCGCCGGAGATTTGAGGCTGGCAATCAGCGCCATCGGACCGCGACCGACGAAAGCCACTGGAGCAAAGTCCTTGACCGGGTCATATGGTGTCTGCGGATCAATCGCCGGGGCAATGGTCAGTACCGATGAAGTCAGCAACAGCGTGTAGCCATCCGGTGCCGCCTTGACGACATGCATCACACCGATCGAGCCATTGGCGCCGGGGCGGTTTTCCACCAGCACGCTGCGCTTCCAGACCTCGCGCAGGCCCGCAGCCAGGCCGCGCGCGAATATGTCGTTTGAACCTCCCGGTGGGTAGGGCACCACAATGCTGACTGGTTTTTCCGGGAACGTCTGGGCAAGCAGGTCCGCATGGGACAACATGAGCAGAATCAGTGCAAAAACACGCAGAAAGTAACTGGACATGATGGGCTCTTTCATGAAACTACTGATGACCTGCAGGGTTGGTTGCGTGCTGTCATTCCCGTATCAAAGCGTGGCTTCGGTGCCAAACAACAAGGTGGCCTGGCTGGAGAGCACCCCGCCATTGCCATGCGCCAAGGCGACGTTGGCATCCTTGATCTGTCGCGCGTCACAACGGCCTTGCAATTGACGCGTCGCCTCCACCATGGTGAACAATCCGTACATGCCGGGATGGACGCACGACAGACCACCGCCATTGGTATTGACCGGCAACTCCCCCCCGGGCGCAATGCGGCCGTTCTCGACAAACGCCCCGCCCTCCCCTTTTTTACAAAAGCCCAGATCCTCAAGAAAGAGGATGGGGTTAATGGTGAAGGCATCGTAAAGTTGCACCACATCCACATCAGCCGGCCTCAGGCCGGCCGCCGCGAACGCGCGCGGGCCGGATTCTGCTGCTGCGGTGACGGTCAGATCTTTCATGGCAATGATATTGCGGTGGGTCATGGCAGCAGCGCCACCCAGCAAAAACACTGGCTTATGCGGTCCGTCGCGCAGCATGTCCGCACGGGTCATGATCACCGCTGCCGCACCGTCGGTCACGAGGCAGCAATCGCGCGCGGTGAGAGGGTCGGACACCATGCGCGCAGCCAGCACCTCCTCGATACTCAAGGGATCACGCATGAAGGCATCCGGATTGAGTTGAGCCCACTGCCGCGCGGCCACGGCCACCTCGGCCATCTGCCGGCGCGTGGTGCCGTATTGATACATGTGACGCGCCGCTGACAGCGCGTAGCCGGAAATCGGATAATTCGGCCGGTACAGGGTTTCGTAGGTGAACCCGCGCGAGGGACTGACCAGCTTGCCCGTGGCACTACGCTGGTTGCTGCCATAAGCAATCAGGGCCACATTGCACAGCCCCGCCTCAAGCGCCAGCGCGGCGACGATGGCGTGCGTCAGAAACGATGACCCGCCAACGCGGTTATTGTCGGTAATGGCCGGATTGACGCCGAGGTATTCCGACAGCGACAGACCGGAAAACTGGTCCTCGGGCAAGGCCACAAACACGCCGTCGACATCCTTCAACTGCAACCCGGCATCGGCCACCGCAGCCAGGCTGGCGTGGGCCGCGAGTTCAAGCGCGGTATAACCAGGCGACTCGCCCATGCCAAAGGTGGCGCTGCCGAGGATGCCCGTCTGGCCACGTGGAAAGCGGTTCATGCGCACGCCCCTTCCAGCGGATTGAACAGCACTATGGGCTGATCACCCTCACAACCGATAAACGCCTGGACGCGCATGCCGATGCGTACCGCCTCAGGGCTGATTGATTCGACGCGCGACATCATGCGCGGCCCCTCGTCCAGATCGATCAGGCAGACGTTGTAAGAAGGCTTGGGTGGTCGCACGCGGATCACCGTGACCGAATACACCGTGCCCAGACCGCTGGCCGGCACCCATTCGAGATCGGTCGAGCCGGTCAGGGGCGCCGCGACTCGCGGGTAGAACACATGCTCGCCGGTGCTGCGGCAGCGCTGGATCATGAAGCGGCCCTCGCGCAGGAATTGTTCATATTGTTGATCCGGCGACTTCGGGCCGGACGGACTGGCTGGGGTGCTCATGGTTCTCCTCGATCTGTGCCTGTGCCGTGAATGGGGTGCGACGATGTGCCGGATGCCCGTCCGAGCACCAGATAATCGACCGCACACACACCTTGGGGATAAACGAATACCGGATTCAGATCAATCTGTCCGATCAGGTCGGCCTGCTCAGCTGCGAGACATGACACCTTGTGGACCAACTGGGCCAAAGCCCGAACATCTGCGGGCGGCGCGCCACGCAACCCCTTGAGGATGGGGAAGGCTTTCAGCGAACCGATCAGGTCCTCTGCTTGTTCCACCGAAACCGGCACCGGCGCAAACGCCACGTCGCGCAGCACCTCGATGAGCACGCCACCAAAACCCACCATTAACAGCGGGCCAAAATCCTCGTCGCGCGTGATGCCGACGATCATCTCGATACCGGCAGGCATCATCTTCTGGATCTGCATGCCGGCAATGCGTGCCTCGGGCACGGCACGCCCGACGTTGGCCAATACCTGCAAGTAGGCACGCTCAACCCCTGCGGCATCGCTGACGTTCAGAACCACTGCGCCGGCATCGGTTTTGTGCGGCACATCGACGGAGGCGATTTTTACCGCCACCGGGTAAGCCATGAAAGTGGCAGCGGCTACGGCGTCGGCCACACTGCTTGCGAGCGACTCGGGCGGCATTGGAATCTCATAGGCACGCAACACCGCTGCGACATCACCACGGGCCAGCAACTCAGCGCAAGCGCGCGGCGAAAGCGCGGGATCGACCACAGTCGCGCGCTGTTCACCACGCGATCCCCACTGCCGCAGGAAAGAGGCATAGTCACTCGATACCGCGATCGCGTAAGCAGAATCAGGCATGCTGAAACACAGTCCACCGATCTCGGCCAGGGCAGCGAGGTTGTCCTCGGTCGCGTGGGCGGTGGAATGCACGATCAGGGGCAGCGCACTCGATTTCAGGAAACCCTCGAGCGCCGGACTCATTTCCCGAATGCGGTCCTTGGCCGACAGCGACATCGCCACAATCACCGCATCGACAAAATGGGCTTCATGCATCACCTGCAACACCGCCGCCAGCAAGGCACCGCGCCCTTCGATAACCCGCGCGCTCATGTCAATCGGGTTGGCGATGCCACCGATGGCCGGCACGACTTCAGCGAGCCGGGCGCGCAAGGCCGCGTCAGGCACCGGAAACTCCAGCCCATGGGCCGAACAGACATCAGCCAGCCAGACGCCCGTGCCACCCGAGGTTGAGATCACGGCCACGCGCTTGCCCTGCGCCAGTGGCAGGCCAGCCAGTGCCGCGGCGGCGATCATCATCTGATCGGAATCCGCCACACTCACGACGCCATAGCGCCTGAACATCGCCTCGTACGCCGTGGCCGCGCCGGTCATGTGTGCCGTGTGTGACGCGGCCGCGCGTTTACCCGCCACCGAGTTGCCGGCCTTGCTGATCACCAGAGGAACCCCCTGGTCGGCGGCGAGCGTGGCAATCGCGGCAAAACGCCGCGGATCCTTGAACCCCTCAATAAAGATCAGGATCGGCCCGCTGCCGCCTTCGCGCAAGATGTGCTCCACAAAATCGAGGCAGTCAAGGCCCGCTTCATTGCCTGTCGTCACCAGATAACGCACGGGTAAGCCCTGATGCTGCAAGCGCGTATACAAACCAAAACCGACCGCGCCGCTTTGCGCAACGATGCTGATCGGGCGCTGCCCTGACCGGCCAGCATCGCGTTTCAGACCATGATTGATCGACGGGCTGAAATTGGCCGAGACGTTGTCGTGAACGTTGAGAAAGCCCTCGCAGTTCGGACCAAGCACACGCATGCCGGTGCGCCTGACGACGTCAGCAATGCCAGCCACCAACTGTTGTTCCGCAACCGAGCCATCCACAGCCCCGGCGGTAAAAACGATGGCGCCCAGGATGCCGGCGGCGGCGCAGTCCTCCAACACGGCGCAGACCGATTCGGCAGGCGTGGCAACAAGGGCAAGGTCGGCCGGCTCGGGCAGCGCAGCGACATCCGGATAGGCGGCAATCCCCTGAATTTCACGATGCGAGGGATTGATCGGGAAGATGCGCCCCGCATAACCGCTGTCGATCAGCATGCGCAGCATTCGGCCGCGGATCTTGGTGAGTTCTTGCGAAGCGCCGATCACGGCAATACTTTGCGGGCGAAGAAACTTCGACAGCATGATTGAAACCCCGGGTGAACCTGTGTTATTCGGCGCATGCAGGTGGCCGGCAAAGCGCCACGCCGCGAAGCGTGTCTCCATTCAAGAACAGGTGTGACACATGTTCTATTTCACAAACGCAGGCTAACAGTTGGAGCATAATCAGTTAAGTCATTTAATGTAATTAATGTAATAACCAAATCGGAATAATGAATGAAGATTCGACTCACGCTGCACCAGCTCGAAGCGGTCCTGCGCGTCGCTGAATTCCAGAGTTTCCGTCAGGCCGCCGAAACCCTGCATGTGTCACAACCTGCTCTGAGCCGCACCATCGCGATGGCCGAAGACAGTCTGGGCACACGCCTGTTTGACCGCAACACGCGCCATGTGAACCTCACACCGGCAGGCGAACAGATCATGCCGATTGCACGGCGCATCCTCGGCGAGTTCAATGACTCCCTGAGCGACTTGGGACAGTTTCTCGGCGGTCATGCAGGACGGATCACTGTGTCGAGCCTGCCCTCTGCGTCCGTGGCGCTGCTGCCGCCGACCATTGCCGAGTTCCGCGCGACGCGACCGAACGTCGACTTTGTCATCCTGTCGGCCTCCACCACGCCGCTGCTGGAGTTGCTGCTCAGCGGCCAGGCCGATCTCGCGGTCACCGCCAAACCGCCGCCGGACGAACGCCTGAATTACGAACACCTGATGGACGACGAAATCGTCCTTCTGTGTCACAAGAACGATAGCTTGGCGAAATCAAAAAAACTCGGCTGGAAGGCGTTTGAGGAACGGCCCTTCATCGGCACGACCCTGCGCGGCAGCATCCAGCCAATTCTCGATGCCGCCATGGCGCGGCACGGTGTCATTGTAAAAACCGTGCTGCAGGCCTCCAACGCCTCGATCTGCGGCGCGGCGGTTGCCAGCGGTATCGGCATCACGGCCATGTCGCGTCTTACCCTGCCGACCATGGATTGCCGCAACATCGCCGTGCGCCGACTCGATCCGCCTTACTCGCGCCCCATCGGTGTGGTCACCCTCGCCGGACGCTCGCCCTCGCCGAGCGCCAATGCGTTTAAGGAATTGCTGATCGCGAAGTGGCGCAAGAAGTTGACGGCGGCCCTGAGGCCATGACCACTTGTCCGCGTTGAATGGTCTGCGTGTGAATGATGGCCCCCGTCGCCGGCTCCCTCGCGGAGTAAGGTCCCGCCGATATTGACGCATCCATCTCCAAATTGAAAACGCCTCCCGGAGGAGGCGTTAAGCTTCATTCTCTGCCACAAGGAAGAAAGCTGACTCACGAACGGCCATTCAACCGGACGGCAAGGCATTTTTCAAATTTTCAAGCGAAATTTCGGAAAAAAACTGCCGCACCTCGCCGGTCAACCCGGCATCTTCCAGCGTCAGTTGCTCTTCGCTGCTCTGTTGCGTGACGCCACGCACAATCTCGGCCAGACGTTCTTTCGAGACTGGCACCAAAATGGTTTTGAAAAGTTCAAGGTTTGCGGCGTTTGATTTCATGGAAACACCCTAATTCCTTTTCCAAGCATGTAGTCGTTTAATGAAGCCCAGCAAGATGATTTCACATCCAGATCAAAACTCATCTCGACGGTACTGCCATATTGCAGCCAGAAACGGCGACCCGATTCGGTTTTCATCAATTCACTGACCTTCCGACACGCTTTGAGTTCCTCGGTAGAACGAGAAAGAACATCTGGCGTTAAAACTGCATCGAATCCAAGTCTCGCCCAAGCATAATATCCAGCGTATTGATTTTCAAGTTTTTGTGGATTGGCCGTGGATGCGTCGCCGAGCGCTGTGGTGAATATGCGGTCAAACAATCCAAGTTCACGAGCTGCAAGGGCTTCAATGGCAAAACTTCGAGCGCCCAAACCAAGCCTTCGGAACGCAGGAGCAATCGCGAACGCTGCATTCTTTATACTAAACCGAAAGCCCTCATTGCTTTGAAAAATGAGTCGGATCATGTCCTCGGCAAGAATCTGCGAATTTTTGACCCGAAGCTGAATCACATGTCGATCAATCAACGAAACCCATAGAACACTCTCGCGTGGCGCGCCGGACAGACACACAAGAATGTCGAGGTCAATCCAGCCGGTCAATTCCGGTGCCTGGGCGTAAACCCGAACGGTTTCTGGCCGAAACCATTCTCGCGTGAGAGCATCACGAAGATCCATAAAAGCAATAACCCGAAAAATTAAATCTCATTGCTGAATCGAACCAATCCGAATCACAAGAGAGCAATTTTTCACAAATACCGTTATTGCTGTCAATAGGTGTTTATGAATAGTAGAGCGAGATCAATACACTGAAAATTTCCTATTTCCCCTTGAACACCGGCTTGCGCTTTTCGACAAAAGCATTCATGCCTTCATTGGCATCCTCGGACGCAAGCAGCATCCAGAAGTGGCCACGCTCGATCGCCAGGCCCTCATTGAGGCCGGTATTGAAGGCGGCGAGGATCGATTCCTTGGCGGCCTTGACGGCCAGCGCGGGTTTGGCGGCGATCGATGCGGCCATGGCCCAGGCGGCGTCGAGCAACTCCGCCTGCGGCACGACCCGGTTGACGATGCCCAGCTGGCGCGCTTCTTCGGCATTGACCGGCTCGCCGGTCAGCACCATTTCCATCGCTTTGTGTTTGCCCACGAGACGCGCCAGGCGCTGGGTGCCGCCACTGCCGGGAATGATGCCAAACAGTATTTCCGGCTGACCAAAGCGGGCGTTGTCGGCGGCAAGGATGATGTCGCAGCACATGGCCAGTTCACTGCCACCGCCCAGCGCAGCGCCGGCAACGGCGGCGATGATGGGCTTGGCCACCCGGTTGATGCGGTCGCGCAGGACAAAGCGTTCGCGCAGGCGACCATCGAAGGGACCTTTGCTGGCCATCTCGGCGAGATTGGCACCGGCCGCAAACACACGCTCCCCTCCGGTGAGGATGATGACGCGGATTTCAGGGTCCTGATCGAGCGCCTCCATGGCCTCGCTCAGGGCCTTGACCAGCGCATAACCGAGGATCGCAGGCTGCCGGTCAGGGCCCAGAGCAATCAGGGCGACCGGGCCGCGGCGTTCGATGAAAATTTCACGTTCAGTAGTCATCATTCTTTCTTGCTTGTTGTTCTGGCATTGCCTGTTGGTGCCCTGGCCATCCGTGGCCAGCAACACCATGCAGCGTCTCCGGGTGAGAAAATCAGGATCAATTATCCTTCTTGAAACCAATCAGCTTGACGACGGCATTGATCTGCTCGCGTTCCTTGGCCAGCGAGCGGACAAATTCGGCCGGGCTGTTGAGCACGGCATCAACGCCGCTGGCAGTGATCTTGTCTTTGGTGGCGGTGCCACTGGCGGCGGTCACCAGAGTGCGCGAGATTTTTTCCACCAGCTCCGGCGCCATGTTGGCCGGTCCGAACAGGCCATACCAGGTGGTAATAGTGGCAGCCGGATAGCCCAGTTCGGTCATGGTCGGCGCATCGGGCAGCAAGGCCAGTCGGGTTTCGGACGATACCGCCAGCGCGCGCAGACGGCCGGTCTTGATGTGCTGCATCACCGCCGGTGGCGTGGAGTAAGCCAGTTGCACGCGGTTGGCGAGCAGGTCGATCACGGCCGGACCGCTGCCCTTGTACGGAATGTGGGCAACGTCTATGCTGGCCTTTTTCAGAAACACTTCCATGGCCAGATGGGTCAGGCCACCGGCTCCGCCGGAACCGTAATTCAACTTGTTGGGCTCGGCCTTGGCGCGCGCGATCAACTGCGGCACGGTGGTGATGTTGTTGTCCGAGTGGACCAGCAAAATCAGGGGTGTCGAAGCGAGCAGCGAGATCGGTGTGAAGTCCTTGGTGGCTTCAAAGGTGTATTTACCCAGAATGGTGGCGTCGATGAACTGCGACACGCTCATGAACGACAGGGTGTAGCCGTCCGGCGCGGCCGCCGCCAGGGCATCCAGCCCGAGCATGCCCGAGGCACCCGAGCGGTTGTCCGGCACCACGGCCTGCTTCCAGGCTTCGGAGGCAATCTGGGCGAACGTTCGCGCCGAGATGTCGGTGCCGGCGCCCGGCGAGGTCGGGATAATCCAGCGCACGGGTTTGCTCGGATACGCCGCAACCGCGGCGGATTGGCTATGGGCTGCCGTGGCAGGCAGCAGCACGGCGGCACACACGACGAGCCCGGCGCGCACGACGGCCCGGAACGATGATATTTTTTTCATGGGACACCTTTTTGGATAAGATCTACAGCCGCGGCCGCATCGCGATCCTCGGGCCGCTCGCGTATTATACGTGCGCCCTCCTCTCTTTCTGACAATCGAGCCATGTCCTCATCACTCTCCCACTCCGATACCCTGCATGCATTGTTGAGCGCAGGACGACTGGTTCGCATTCCGGGCGCCTACGACGGCCTGTCGGCGCGCATCGCGCAGCAAGCCGGCTTCCCGGTCGTCGCATTCTCGGGCAATGCGGTCTCGGCCAGCCTGCTGGGTCTGCCCGACATCGGTGTACTCACCATGACCGACAACGTCGCCCACGCCGGGCGCATCGCGCGTGGCCTCGACATTCCGCTCATCTGTGATGCCGATACCGGCTACGGCGGAGTCATGAATGTCATGCGCACGATCCAGGAATTCGAAGCCGCCGGCGTGGCGGGTGTCCATCTGGAAGATCAGGTCACGCCGAAACGCTGCGGCTTGTTGCCTCAGGGCATCCCGGTGCTGAGTCAGGCAGAGTTCTGCCAGAAAATCCGCGCCGCCGTCAGCGCGCGTCGCAATCCGCACTTTCTCATCATCGCGCGTACCGATTCAAAATCCATGCACGGCCTCGAAGCCGCTGCCGCGCGGGCGCGTGCCTACATTGAAGCCGGCGCTGACGCCGCGCTGGTGATGGGCGCCAACACGCCCGAGGAGCTGCGCTACGTGGCCGATGTCGTGCGCGCGCCGCTGGTGTGCGTGATTCAGGAAACCCCGCCAACCACCCTGCTGACCAACGAGATTCTTGAATCGGTCGGCTGTGTGTTTGCCCTGCATGCGGGCGTGGCACGTTACGCCGCCGTCAAGGCCCTGCAGGATGCCTTCACCGCTCTGCATCGTGATTCGCACACCGAAAGCGTGCGGGATCGCATGGCCAGCTTTGATGACTACAACGCCGCCCTCGGACTCAATGAGTGGCTGGCCCTCGAACAACAATTCACCGATCCGGCCTGAGCCGTACCATGTCCACACCGCGCACCCTGTTTGACAAGATCTGGGAGGCCCATGTGGTTGCCCAGCGCGCCGATGGCCGCGAGCTGCTCTACATCGACCGGCATGTCGTGCACGAACTGCACGCACCGCACGCCTTCGCCGAACTCGACAAAACCGAACGCACGGTACGACGCCGCGACCTGACCATCGTTGTTCAAGACCACACCGTGCCGACGCGGCCGGGCCTGCCGCTGCGCTCGGCCAACATCGACGCCACCGGCCTGGCCGGCCGCCGCCATCAGGTGAATGTGCTCGATGTTGCCGATGTGCGCCACGGTATCAGCCATGTGATCTCGCCGGAACTCGGCTGGGCCCAGCCGGGCGCCACCCTCGCCTGTCCCGACAGTCATGCCTCGACCGTCGGCGCACTGGGCTGTCTGGCCTTTGGCTGCGGGACGTCCGAGCTGGTACACATCCTCTCCACCCAGACCATGGCCCTCAACAAGCCGCGCCAGATGCGCGTGTTTCTTGAAGGCCGACTCGGCCCCGGCGTGACCGCCAAGGATGTTGCCCTGCATCTCATCGGTGCAGTGGGTATTGACGCCGGCCGCGGGCATGCCGTCGAGTATGCCGGCGCGGTGATCCGCGACATGGGTCTCGAAGGCCGCATGACGCTGTGCAACATGACCATCGAATGGGGTGGCCGCACCTGCCTGATCGCGCCGGATGAACGCACCATCGCCTGGTGCGCGGCGCTGCCCTCTGCACCCAAGGGTGAAGCGTGGCAAGCACGCGTCGGGAGCTGGGCGCATCTGCACAGCGACGCCACGGCCGTGTTCGACAGCGAACTGACGATCGACTGCAGCACCATCGGCCCGCAGATCACCTGGGGCACGGATCCTGGCCAAACTCTGGATGTCGACGCCATCATCCCGCCGACGGCCTCGCTGCCGGCCGATCAGCAGGAGCGCCACCAGCGCGCACTGGCCTACATGGATGTGCAGGCCGGCCAGTCGCTGATCGGCACGCCGGTGCAGCGGGTGTTCATCGGCTCCTGCGCGAATGCGCGCATCAGCGATCTGCGTCTGGCTGCCGCCGTGGCGCGCGGCCGCACGGTCGCCGCCGGGGTCAAGGCCATCGTTGTGCCGGGCTCGAACGCGGTCAAGCGCCAGGCCGAGGCAGAAGGACTCGATCAGGTCTTCCTGCAGGCCGGTTTCGAATGGCATTCTTCCGGCTGTTCGATGTGTGCCGGCGCCAATGGCGACATCGGCGCACCGGGCGAACGCTGTGTTGCCACCAGCAACCGCAATTTTGAAAACCGCCAGGGGCGCGGCGTGCGTACCCATCTGTCCAGCCCGGCCATGGCGGCAGCTGCCGCGGTGGCGGGTCACATCGTCGACGTGCGTGACTGGATGCCGGCGGAGGCTCAGGCATGAAACCGTTCATCAAAGTCACCGGCGCCGCCATTCCATTGCCCATGGATGACGTCAATACCGATCAGATCATTCCCTCGTCCTACCTGAAAGACCTGAAGGCCGATCTCGGCGAAGGTTTTCTCGATTACATGCGGCGCCGCCCCGATGGCACGCACATCACGGAATTTGTACTCGAGAAGGAACAGTTCAAAGGCGCACCGATCCTGCTGGTCGGCGCCAATTTCGGCTGTGGCAGTTCACGTGAGCATGCCGTCTGGGCGCTGCAGGGATTTGGCATCCGCTGTGTCATCGGCCATCGTCTGGCTGAGTTCTTCACGGACAACTGCCTCAAGAATGGCGTGCTGCCCATCGACCTCGACGCCGACACCATGGGCAAACTCATGGCGGCTGCGCTCGACCATGATGGCCATGCGCCCTTCACGGTCGACCTGCAGGCCTGCACCATCACCGGTCCCGGTGGCCTGCACTGGAACTTCGAGATCGCCAAACACCAGCGCACCGCCCTGCTTGAGGGCCTCGATGACATCGCTTTTACCCTGCAATATCTGGCGCGCATCGAACGCTGGGAAAACAGTCACCAGCACTGAACCCGGCTCCATCGCGGAACGACGGCGAACGCGCCGCGCTCCGGCCACCCGCCTGCCCCAATGCGGAGCAGGCGATTTGTTCAGCCGCCCCGTTCAGGCATTCGGCTTGGGCCAGTTTGATGGCAAAGCGATGCGACGGCTCGTCGGTGGGCCCTGGATGTGATTGCCCATGTAGGCACGCGACTGATTGCGACCGACATCACCGGCCACCAAAATTTCAACCATGTCAGGATGAATGATCACGTTGAGCAGGCGCTCCGGATCACTTGACTCGGCGTACTGCGGCGGCAGAATGCCGTCGGCCACGAGGTTTTCGAGACTGAAAGTCGGCGTGCTGGTCATGCGCGCATAGTGCGTCAGGCGCTCGGCGGTCACCTTGATGTGATCGTAGAGGTATTGACGCACTTCGGCCTTGCTCCACTCCGACGCAACGACGCCGGCAACGCTGGGGCCGGCCACGATCAGCGGGTTCCACAAGCCCGTCTTGAAGCCCGTGTGTGACCAGTAGGTAAAACTCTGGCCCATCACCTCGGCCCATTGCTGCACATGGTCAACGGCACGATTGCCACCACTATAAATCGGCGAACTGATGCTGACCACGCTGTGCACGGTGACGATATTGTCGCCCTCGGCAAAACCGCGATCCTCGGCATAGGTCGACCAGCCGATGCCGCGCGCCGTGTCTTCGTCCTCGGCCATGGCAACCAGAAAACTCTGGCCGATGCTGCCCTTGTCGCCCGCACCCGGCGGAATGCGATACCCGCAGATGTTGCGCAGATACATGCGCACAAAGCGGCCGACGCTGGTGTTGGCCTGGCGGCCAAAACGCATCATGCCCTGCCCAGAGTTGAAATCGAGCTGCTTGATGATCGGGCCACCGATGATGACCACCGGTTCCCAGCCGGGCGTCGAGCCGCAGTCCTGAATGCGGAACTTGGGGTCGACCATGGCCTCGATGACGGCAATCAGGATCGGCATGTATTCAGGACGGCAGCCAGACATCACGCCATTGATGGCAATCGACAGGATGGACGCCTCGCGGCCCTCCTGTGGCACCACGGCGAGCACCTCGTCAGGCTGGCGATCGGTATAGGCGAGGAAAGCATCAACCCGGCGCCGTGTCGGCGGCACCACTGGCAGACCGTCGGTCCATAACTGCTGGTAGAAATACTCCTGCACCTCGTCGAGCGAGCCCTTATACACCACGTCCCCGGCCTTCGGCTCAGGCGCCGTGACCGGTTCATCCGGCGCGCGACCGGTGAGACCCAGCAACAGGCCCGGCGCAAGCGATTCCTCGACCTTGCGCAGCAGTTCTTCGTGCGAGTCGAGCATCGGCGCGCCCGGGTAGACGCCGATGGCCAAAGGCACACCGAGGCCCTTGTTGACCACGGCCGCCTGCTTCAGAAATTCAGAACCAATGATGGATGCGGTCGGAATGCCAAGCTTCTCGACCAGAGCCGCTGCCCGCAACACGGCGGGCGTGCAGCTCCCTCAGGCACCGATGCCGACAATGACTGCGTCGGCCTTGTGCAGGCGCAGCTTGTCGGCAATGGTCGCGGTCACTTCATGCTCGCGCGCGCCGTGGAAATTGCCAAACTCGCTGTACGGCACGAAGGTCACGCCGGGAAAGCGCTTTTTGAAATACTCACGTACCAGCGGGTAAATGGTTTCGCCACGGAAGATGACATCCCACAGCTCGCACACCACTTTGCCATTGAGGTCGGGCAAACGCTCGGCCGCGGCGGTCCGTTCCACCGCCTTGCGCGACAACGGCCACAAGACCTCATATTGCGGTTCACCCGCGTGTTCCTGATTCATTTGAATTCCTTGCCTGAGTATGAGAATAAAGCGGTGCAGCGGCTGCGATCAGTTGGAACCGACAATGCCGGCACCGCTGACGATGCGGTTGTACTTGATGGTTTCCTTGCCGAGAAACTCGCCAAACACGGCCGGCGTGTCGGCAACTACCGTCATGCCTTCGTTGTCGAGCTTTTCCCTGACGGCCGGCTGCTTGAGGATCTTTGCAATCTCGGCTTGCAGTTTGGCGACCACCTCTTTGGGCGTGCCGGCCGGCGCGAGCATGCCGTACCAGTTGGTCATGTCAAAGCCCGGCAGGGCATCGGCGATCGGCGGCAATTCCGGGGCGATCGCCGAACGCTCCGGGCTGGTCACGCCGAGTGCGCGCAGCTTACCCGAGCGGATCAGGGGCAAGGCCTGGAGAATGTTCATGAAGTACACCGGCACGATGCCGGCCAGCACGTCAATCACGGCCGGACCAGCGCCCTTGTAGGGGATATGCACCATCTTCACGCCGGCCTGCAGATTGAACAGTTCAGCGCTCAGGTGCGGCAGCGATCCAACGCCAGCCGAACCAACGTTGATGACGCCCGGCTTCGACTTGGCCAAAGCAATCAGTTCCTTGACCGACTGCACACCCAGCGATGGATGCGTGACCAGCACCAGCGGACCCGATGCAAGCATGCTCACCGGGATCAGATCGCGGCTCTGGTTGTAGGGCAGGCTCTTGTAGAGCGCCGGATTGGCGGCATAACCGGCTGGTATGACCAGCAGGGTCAGGCCGTCGGGCGGCGCCTTGGCGACATATGCGGCGCCGATGGTGCCGTTGGCGCCAACGCGGTTGTCGACAATCACCGGCTGACCGAAGCTCTCATTGAGTTTCTGTGCAATGGCGCGCGACAGAATGTCTGTGCCACCACCCGGCGGGTAAGGGGTGACGATGCGGATCGCCGCTGACGGGTAAGCGGTGGCAGGCTGCGCCGCTGCGCCTTGCGCCCGCGCCAGCTGCATTGGCGGTAATGCCAGCGCCGTGGCACCCAGACAAACATAAGCAAACTTGACCAACGACTTGAGCAACCGACTTCCAGACATGCCAACTCCCTGAATCCCGATTCTTGAGGCGCGACAGGGCGAGGCCCGGCCACGGCGCAGTTCCAATTATTCGGGTTTGAATACTGCCAAAAACTGCCAGATGTTCGAATGCCACAAGCCTCTACCCACTGCATCGTGGCGCAGCTGCAATCCGGCATTCAAGCGTGCCCGCACGGAGCCATGAAAATTTGGATCCAAAACCCCGACGAGTAGATCACGGCCCCGGTTTGCCGGTCAAGCGCAAAACCTCAAAGAGCTATTTTGAGCAATGAAAATCCATTTTTGTATGCAAAAGTCCCGAAGGGTCCTCAACCTGGCCGGCCCTCGTGTCCGGCGCTATTTGCATGGTGCCCAATGCGTTGGGTAACATCGAAAGGGGTGGGCAATTGCAAAGTGAAGATGAGGTTCAGATAAGGTTCAGATTGCCAACCGAGCGAGTATCATTACTGCCAACATGGCGCTTGCGCCGGGCCATGCATGAGGTTGCGCACACGGGGACGCACAAGTGTGCGGGCCTCTGGAACCCTTCATTGAGCGCCAGCGCGCATGTTGAACCGATCGTGCCTATCCTGCCCCCCGCCCCGCAATCCCGACTCCAGACGCACGCCGCGCTGACCATCCGCCGCACACTGCTGCTTTGCTCGCTCGGCGCGGCAGTGCTGCTCGC
>CANJOT010000005.1 GCA_947475815.1 Burkholderiales bacterium
GGCCGGACAGCTGGTGCTCGATGAGGGCGCGGCGCGCGCCCTGGCATCGGGCGGCAAGAGTCTGCTGCCCATCGGTGTGCTCGAAGTGACCGGTGAATTCGGCCGCGGTGAAGTGGTCTCCTGCCTCGATGGTCAGCGGCGTGAGATTGCCCGCGGTATCGTCAATTACAGCAGCAGCGAGGCGCGCCGCATTGCGCGCAAACCGTCCTCGGAAATCGAGGCCATCCTCGGTTTTGTCGAAGAGGCGGAACTGATCCACCGCGACAATCTGGTTCTGGTCTAGAACCGCCCCCGGTGCAGAAGGGTCAGGGCAGGGTGGGCTTTGGGGTGCGCAGGCGTGAAATGATCTCGGCCGGTGTGCGTACCGGCGAGCCGGCCTCGCACATGACGTCAAACAGCGCCGAATGCTGGCGATTGCGGTTGGCTTCGCGGATGGGCTCCCACGCATTGCGGCGCGATTTGCTCCAGCTGCCATCAGGCCGGCCAAAGGCGTACAACTTTTTTTCGCCGGTCGAACAGCGGATCCCTTCGTAGCTGACGTTGCGCGCACCCTGCTCGCTGATGCTCACCAGGGTGTAACGCACGACACCGTCGGTGGCCACGCTGATCGAGTTGCGGTCCAGACGGAACACGTAGGCGGTGGCGGCGCTGACGTAGAGCGGCTCCAGGGCGCCCGGCTCGGGCTTGGGGGGCATGCGCAGTTCGATTTCAGCCCAGGGCTTGAACTCGTCATCAAAGTCGTCGTCGAAGGCGCTTGATTGCGCAGCGACCGCCGCCAGCGGTCCGGCCAGCAGACCCAGCAGGAGGACGCGAACCAGCAGTGCGCGCACGGGACCGGTACGAACCCCGGCCGGAAACAACGAGGGCAACACAGGCATGTCAGTTTTCACCACTGGAAGATTCGATCGCCGCCGGTTGCGACGGTACTGCAATGCGGTTTCGCATGGGGCGTGCCTGCTCCGGCTTGCGGAACAGGTACCGCGCCAGTTCGTTGAGGGCGAGTTCGTAGACCTCGCGTTTGAAGTCGATGACCGCATCCAGCGGGATCCAGTAATCGTGCCAGCGCCAGGCGTCGAATTCGGGGTGTTCGGAGGCGCGCAGCGAGACGTCGCTGTCGCGCCCGACCAGACGCAGCAGGAACCAGATCTGCTTCTGGCCGCGATAGGCGCCGCGCCACTCGCGCCGCACCCAGTTCTGCGGCACTTCATAACGCAGCCAGGCACGCGTGCGGCCAATGATGCGTACGTGCTCGGGCCGCAAGCCGATTTCCTCGTGCAATTCACGATACATCGCCTGCTCGGGGGTTTCCCCGTGCTTGATCCCGCCCTGCGGGAACTGCCACGAATGCTCGCGCAATCGTTTGCCCCAAAATACCTCGTTTCTGGCATTGGCCAGAATGATGCCGACGTTGGGGCGATAGCCTTCTCTGTCCAACATGTCGGTCAACCTGCGATCCGTTAGAATTGAAACCATTATAACCAAGGACATGCTGGAATCATCAGGCGATTCCAAAGTCCTTTTACCAAAGTCCTTTCACCAAAGTCCTCTCCGTAAAGCTCACCCATGCGCGCCTCACGATTTTTCATTTCCACCAAGAAGGAAGCCCCGGCCGACGCCGAGGTGGTCAGCCATCAGCTCATGACGCGTGCCGGCATGATCCGCAAGCTTGCCGGCGGCATCTACAGCTATCTGCCCATCGGCCTGCGCGTCATCCGCAAGGTCGAGGCCATCATCCGCGATGAAATGAATCAGGCCGGCGCGGTGGAACTGCTCATGCCGCTGATCCAGCCGGCCGAGCTCTGGCAGGAATCTGGCCGCTGGGCCAAGTACGGTCCCGAGCTGCTGCGTCTGAAAGACCGCCACGACCGGGAATTCGTCTTCCAGCCGACCTCGGAAGAGGTGATCACCGACATCGCCCGCGGCGAGATTCATAGCTACCGGCAACTGCCGAAGAATTTCTACCATATCCAGACCAAGTTCCGTGACGAGCGCCGACCGCGCTTCGGGGTCATGCGCGGCCGCGAGTTCACCATGAAGGATGCCTATTCCTTTGACCGCGATGAAGCCGCTGCGCAACGCAGCTACGACGCCATGTACGCCGCCTATTTGCGCATTTTTACGCGCATGGGCCTGAGCTTCCGCGCGGTCGCAGCCGACACCGGCGCCATCGGCGGTTCACGCTCGCACGAGTTCCAGGTGATCGCCGAAACCGGTGAAGACGCGATTGCCTATTGTCCCGATTCCGACTTTGCCGCCAACATCGAGCTGGCCGAGGCTTTGCCCCTGATCGCGGCGCGTGGCACACCTGGCAGCCCTCTGGTCAGGGCGGCCACACCCGGCATGGCGCGCTGCGAAGACGTGGCCCAGTTTCTCAAGCTGCCGCTCACGCAGACGGTCAAGTCGCTGGTGCTGGCGGCGGACCGCGACCAGCAACCGCCGGCCATTTGGCTGTTGTTGATTCGTGGTGATCATGAGCTCAACGAAGTGAAGGCCGGCAAGCTGGCGGGTCTGGAAGGCGGGTTCCGGTTTGCCACCGAAGCCGAAATCGTTGAACATTTTGGCAGCCCACCCGGGTATCTCGGGCCGCTGCAGACCGTCAAGCCGGTGCGTATCGTGGCCGATGCGACGGTCGCGCGCATGAGCGATTTTGTCTGCGGCGCCAACGCCGAGGGTTTTCACTACACCGGGGTCAATTGGGGGCGCGACCTGCCCGAGCCTGATCAGGTTGCCGACCTGCGCAATGTGGTGGTGGGTGACCCCTCACCGGATGGCAAGGGCCGTCTCGACATCCAGCGCGGCATTGAAGTCGGACATGTGTTTTTTCTCGGCACGCGCTATTCCGCCGCCATGAAAGCCACCTACCTCGACGAAACCGGCAAGCCGCAGCCGATGGTCATGGGTTGCTACGGCATCGGCGTGACGCGCCTGTTGGGTGCGGCCATCGAGCAGAATCACGATACGCGCGGCATCATCTGGCCGCGCTCGATCGCGCCCTTTGAGGTGGTCATCTGTCCGGTGGGCTGGGGCAAGAGTGAGGCCGTTCGCACCGCCGCCACGGACCTGTATGAGCAATTGCTGGCAGCAGGCATCGACGTTGTGCTCGATGACCGCGACGAGCGTCCCGGGGTGATGTTTGCCGACTGGGAGCTGATCGGTGTGCCGATGCGGGTGACGGTCGGTGATCGCGGTCTCAAAGAGGGCATGCTCGAAGTCCAGGGGCGGCGCGAAGCGGCGGCCAGCAGCGTACCGCTGGCCGAAGTGTTCGCACGGGTGCAGGCATGGGCTGCTTCGGGCGTCGGCGTTTAAGTCCGATGGCCTGGCGCATCATCGGCGTGGCCTTGCTGTGTCTGTTGCCCCTGAGCGGGCAGGCCGGCAACCAGCAGTACGAACCGCTTTCGGCCAGCGTGCGCGGCGCGCTGTCGGCGGCGGTTGCCGAAGCGCCGCAGCTGCGCGTGCAGCACAAGGACTATCCTGAGCGTCTGGCTTACCTGAGCTGGCTTGGTTCGATGTCTGACCGCCTCCAGCGCAACAAGCCGGATTTTGGCGCGCGGCGCAATTTTCTCGAGATCGTTTATTACGAAGCCAAACGTGCCGGCCTCGAACCCGAGCTGGTCATCGGCCTGATTCAGGTCGAGTCCAATTTTCGCCAGCATGCGGTCAGCTCGGCCGGGGCGCGTGGCTACACGCAGGTGATGCCGTTCTGGGCGAAGTTGATCGGTGACGGCGAGGTGCGCAAGCTGTTCGATACGCGCGTCAACATCCGCTTTGGCTGCGTGATCCTGCGTCATTACCTTGATATCGAACAGGGTAATCTGTACCGCGCGCTGGGGCGGTACAACGGCAGTCTGGGCAAACCCGATTACCCCAATCTGGTGCTGGGGGCCTGGAAACGCTGGCAGCTCACGCCCGAAACACTGGCTGCACCTTCGGTCACCAGCTCTCTGTCGCGCTGACAATCGGCCTGCGCACGCAGGGGGGCCCGCAGCATGTGCAGGCGCCGGTCGGTCAGCGCGTACATCACTTCATCAACAACCTGTCCGTCCTTGACGGCGCTGCGCTCGAGCACCGCTTCACGCACGAAGCCGGCTTTTTCGAGCACGCGCATCGAGGCCGGGTTCCAGGCGAACACGTAGGCCTGCATGCGGTGCAACTGATGTTCGGCCATGAAATAACGCGTGAAGGCGATGGCGGCGGCGGTGCCGATGCCGCGGCCCCACCAGGGTTCGCCCATCCAGTAACCGAACTCGGCCGTTTTGGCGAAGATCCCCTGACCAATGACGGCACCGATGCTGCCAATGACGCGGCCGTCTACCTCAATGGCCAGATTGCTCGACTCCGGCAGTGTGGCGATGAACGCCAGCCACTGGTCGGCGTCTTTTTCCGTATCGACCAGCTGGCGAAACAGCTGGTCGCGCTCGGCTGTGCTCATCGGCACGGGCGCCGCGGTCAGGACAGACTCGGGGTTTGCGCCGCGCTGCGTTGGCAGGGGATCAAGTTCGGACGTCATGAGCCTCAGGCGGGCTGGTAGGCAGTGTGGTTGATCGGAAAGGACACGACTATTCGCGCGACGTCGGAAAGACCTCCCTGCGCAGGGCTTCGTCGAGCCAGGCCTGCATGCGCACCGTGTCGACCGGCGATTCGCCATTGATCAGGGCTGCCTGAAAGCGACGCTGGATATCGGTGTCGATGCGGCCACGGGTTTCGCCCGAGACCGAACTGGCATCAATTCCCAGCCTGCTGCAGGCCTCGTCGAAGTTGCGGCCGCGGGCCATGGCCGAGCTCTGCAACCGGGTCAGGAAGTCGACGCCGGACAGGGCGGTCAGACTGCGATCGGCCATTTCGAGGGCCAGGGTGACGGTGCGTGCCGACAGGGGTTTGCCCGGGCTCAGGTCGCTGAAGTTTTCCTTGACCGCCTCGGTCAGGCGCTGGCCGTAATGTTTCTGGAAGACGCTCAGGTAGATAGAGGTGGCATCGGGCTCGTCGTTGGCGATCCACGAGACATCGCGACCCGTGGCAGTGCGGCCATGGGCGAGTACCAGAAAGTTCTGGCCATCGAGCCTGACGTGCACTTCGCCCTGTTCTCCCGCAGCGCGGGCTGCGGTGATGAAGGCATCCAGAGTGGGAGTGCCGGCGGCGGCGTGATTGGACTGAGATTGGGTCGTCATAGTATGGTCGATCTCTGAATCAAAGCGTGTGGTCCCAAACTAGGTAACAGCGCTTCGCCCATGGTTCCGTGCCAAACCGTGCAAAGTGTCCAGCCCGCCGGTTTTTCAAATACCTCCGACGCGCCGCGGCAAGCGACATGCGCTTGCCGATTATTCTATACCCAGTCCGCTGACTTGAGTGTGCTGCCCGCGAGCTTGCCTAGCGCTGAAAATTCTTCATGCCGCGCATCAGTTTGGCCATGCCACCCTTGTTCATCTGTTTCATCATCGAGCGCATTTGTTCAAACTGCGTGAGCAGTCGGTTGACTTCCTGCACCTGCACACCGGCGCCGGTGGCGATGCGACGTTTGCGTGAGGCCTTGATCAGTTCGGGTTTGGTGCGCTCCTGCGGCGTCATGGAGTTGATGATGCCTTCCATACGCCGCACGTCGCGCTCGGCGCGACCCATGTCGGCTTGACCGGCGGCGGCCTGCATCTGTGCGGGCAACTTGTCGATCAGTCCGCCAAGGCCGCCCATTTTTTTCATCTGCACGATCTGCGCCTTGAAGTCGTCCAGGCCGAAGCGCTCGCCCGACTTGACCTTTTGCACCAGTCGCTGTGCTTCGGACAGATCAACGGTACGCTGCGCTTCCTCGACCAGCGCGAGGATGTCGCCCATGCCGAGAATCCGGTTGGCCATGCGGTCCGGGTAGAACGCTTCCAGCCCCGTGAGTTTTTCGCCGACGCCGACAAACTTGATCGGCTTGCCGGTGATGTGGCGCACCGACAGGGCGGCGCCGCCGCGGGCGTCGCCATCCAGCTTGGTGAGCACCACGCCGGTGAGCGGCAGTGCGTCGCTGAAGGCCTTGGCCGTATTGACCGCGTCCTGGCCCAGCATGGCGTCGACCACAAACAGGGTTTCGGCGGGCTTGAGGGCGGCGTGCAGGGCGCTGATCTCGGCCATCATCTCGGCGTCGATCGCCAGCCGGCCCGCGGTATCAACCAGCAACACATCGTGATAATGCTTGCGTGCCCAGTCGACGGCGGCCAGAGCGATGTCGACCGGTTTCTGGCTCAGGTCGGAGGGGAAGAAATCAACACTGGTCTGTGCGGCGAGCGTTTCAAGCTGGGCGATGGCGGCCGGACGGTAGACGTCGACCGAGACCACGAGCACTTTCTTTTTCTGTTCGCGCAACAGCCGCGCAAGCTTGCCGACACTGGTGGTTTTACCGGCGCCCTGCAGGCCGGCCATGAGAATCACGGCCGGTGGCGTGACGGCCAGATTGAGTTCGGAGGCGGTCGGGCCGAGGTCGCCGCCAATCACGGCGGTCAGTTCACGCTGCACCACGCCGACCAGCGCCTGACCGGGTGAGAGGCTGCCGATGACCTCGGCGCCCATGGCTTTTTCCTTGACGCGATTGATGAAATTGCGCACCACAGGCAGGGCGACGTCCGCCTCGAGCAGGGCGAGGCGCACTTCGCGCAGCATCTCCTGCGTGTTGGCTTCGGTCAGGCGGGCCTGGCCGCGCATGGTCTTGACGACCCGCGCCAGGCGTTGTGAAAGATTATCCAGCATGATGGTTCCAGTGGCGAATAGCGCCCGCCGCCAACCCCGGAGGTCGGCTTGATGGCGCGGCTGGTGTAGACTTCAATGATGTCGATTCTAATGCATGCCCCGGTTGCCGGGGCTTATCTGGCTCTGGTTGTCTGGGCCTGGCGTGGCGCAGCGCGCACCCGCACCCTGTCCGAGCAGCCCGAAAGTGCTGCGTCGGGGGGCGTAACACGTCAGGCTATGTCTCATGAACTGCCCGCCATTGAACGCCTGCTGTTGCTGTTTGTCTGGCTGGGTCATGGCATGCTGCTGTTTCTGAGCATGTTCCGCCCGGACGGTCTGCAATTCGGTTTTGCCCTTGCCCTGTCGGCGACGATGTGGCTGGCGGTGGCGGTTTATTGGGTGGAAAGTCTGTATTTCAACCTCGCCAGCATGCGTTTGCTGGTCTTGCCGCTGGCGGCGTTTTACGTCATCTTGCCGGCCTGGTTTCCAGGCAGTCTGGCCGCGGTGCCGCCGGGCAATCACGCATTCCAGTTGCATCTGCTTGTGGCCATGTCGGCATATGGCCTGCTGACCATTGCCGCCCTGCATGCGCTGCTCATGGCGGCGCTCGATCGCTGGCTGCATGGCCACGATGCCATGGGCATCGGGCCGGGCTCGCGTCGTACCGGCTGGGCCGGCCTGCAGCAGGTGGTGCTGGGGCAGTTGCCCTCCCTCATGACCATGGAGCGGCTTCTTTTTCGCACCCTGTTTGCCGGATTTGTCCTGCTCAGCCTGACGGTGGTTTCGGGCCTGATGTTTTCCGAAGAACTGTTTGGCCGCGTCTTCCGGTTGGAACACAAGACCGTGTTTGGCCTGATCGCCTGGCTGATTTTTGGCGCTTTGTTGATGGGCCGAAAGGTCTACGGCTGGCGCGGCCGGGTGGCCCTGCGCTGGACCCTGGCGGGCTTTACGTCGTTGTTGCTTGCGTATGTCGGCTCGCGCTTCGTGCTTGAAGTCATTTTGCACCGCATCTGACGCCGGCCATGGGAAAATTTCTGTTCTGGATCATCGTGCTGGGCCTGGCCTGGATGGTGCTGCGTTATCTGGTCATCCGCGGCCGTAGCGTGGCGCCGACCGAGCCTGCCGCACCCGCGCAGGCGCCTGCCGAAGCGATGCTGCAATGCGCCTGGTGTGGTGTACACATGCCAGCCTCCGAGTCCGTCAGTGCTGCGGATGGTCGGGTCTATTGTGGTCGTGAGCATCTCGATGCGGCCCGCAATGCTGCGGGCTCCTGACGGATCGCTGATCCTGCCGGGAGAAACCCACTGGGTTTCGCTGCGATATTTTTCCGGCACGCGTCTGGCCATCGCCGGCCTGTTGCTGGTGGCCGAAGCCGTGTTTGGCGAGCAACTCTCGCTTGGGGAGTTTGCGCCGGCCCTGTTTCTGCAGGCGCTGTTCGGGTATGTCCTGGTGGGTGCGCTGTTCCTGTTTCTGTCGATCTTCCGGCCGGCCCGTTTTTATGTGCAACTGGTTGCCCAGCTGGTGCTCGACCTGACCGTATTGACGCTGCTGATGTATTCCAGCGGCGGGCCGCGCAGCGGCATGGCGGCGCTGTTCCTGTTGCCCGTGGCCGGTGCGGCGATACTCGGGCCCACGCCGATGGCGCTGTTTTTTGCCGCCCTGTCTTCGCTGGTGATCCTGGGCGAGGCGGTCTGGCGTGAACTGACCTTCAGCGTTGGCTCGGTCAGTTTCGTGCAGGCTGGACTGTACGGTGCGTCGTCGTTCGCCATCGCCTGGGTCATGAATCGGCTGGCGGCACGCCTGATTTTGCAGGAGAAGATTGCGCTGCAGCGCGGTTATGCGCTGCAGAGCCAGATCGAAATCAATCGCGCTGTGGTGGCCGAGATGCAGGATGGCGTGCTGATCCTGTCGTCGGAAGGTCAGCCGCGTGCTCTCAATCCGGCCGCTGCGCGCTTGCTGCGTGTTGATGATCCGGTCAGCGTCGTTGCCCATGGCTGGGGGCGTCATGACGCCGGCGCCGAAATATCGCGCCATTTTCTCGACTGGCATGCCGAACCCTCGCGTGGTTTGGCGATGCTCGAGATCAATGTGCCGTCCGCGCACGGCCGTGGACCGGCCCTGCGCCTGCGTGTGCGGTTTGCGCCTTCAACCGGTCAGACGGCGGGCCGCGACCACGTGGTCTTTCTGGAAGATCTGCAGCATGTCGAGGAGCGCGCCCAGCAGCTCAAGCTGGCTTCGATGGGCCGGCTCACCGCCAGTATCGCCCACGAGATCCGCAATCCGCTTGCGGCCATCAGCCACGCTTCGGCGCTGCTTGCCGAGGAAGACGCCGGTTCGGGCGCGGCGCGCCTGCTGCGCATCGTGCAGGACAATACCCTGCGGCTGAACCGCATCGTCGAAAACATCCTGCAGCTGTCGCGTCGCGCAGCGGTGGCGCAGGAATCAATCAGTCTGACAAGCTATCTGCCTGAACTGGTGGAGGAATTTTGTCGCGAGCAGGGCTGTCCGGCCGATGCCATCGAACTGTCGGTGTACGGCAATCCAGTGGTGCAATTCAACGGCGAGCATTTGCGTGCTGCCCTGTTCAATCTGCTGCAAAATGCGCAGCGTCACGGTCTGGGTGTGGCGGGCAGTATCGCCGTGACCGTCGTGCCGCAGGGGCGTGACCGTCAGGGTCGCGGCGCAGCGCGTCTGGACATCATCGTCGAGGACGATGGCCCCTTCATTGAGCGCGCCGCGCGCCAGCAGTTGTTCGAGCCGTTCTATACCACGCACGCACGCGGCACCGGTCTGGGGCTGTATCTGGCGCGTGAGTTGTGCATCGCCAACGGCGCCACCCTTGCGTATGTGCCGGACGCCGATGAGACCAAAAAAGGTGGCTTTGTGATCAACGCTTCGGGTACCCTGCTGTAAACATCATGGCATCATGGCAACTTCCAATTCCTCAATGAACAATACTGCTGCTGGCCCGCTTCAAATTCCGCGCGTGTTGGTCGTCGATGACGAACCCGACCTGCGCGAACTGCTCGACCTGACTCTGGTGCGCATGGGACTGGATGTGGACAGTGTGGGCACCGTCGGCGAGGCGCTCGACAGTCTGCGTAGCAATCGTTATGCGCTCTGTCTGACCGACATGCATCTGCCGGACGCCAGCGGCATGGAACTGGTCGAGACCGTGGCGCGCGATTATCCGTCGACGGTGATCGCCGTCATCACCGCCTACGGTAGCGCGGACAACGCCGTGGCCGCGCTCAAGGGTGGCGCCTTCGATTATCTGTCCAAGCCGGTGGCGCTTGATCAGTTGCGCAGCCTCGTGCAGGCCGCCGTACGGGTGTCGCGCGATGCGTCGGACAAGGCGCAGGACAAGGCGCCGCTGCGCGCCAGCGGCAGCGTGCCCGAGGACCGTGTCGACAAGGCGCCAGTGGCGCGCCTGCTTGGCGATTCGCTGGCCATGCGAGAGGTGCGCGCCATGATCGCGCGTGTGGCGCGTTCCCAGGCGCCGGTGGTGATTGCCGGCGAGTCGGGTTGCGGCAAGGAACTGGTGGCGCGCGCCATCCATGACAGCAGTGGACGGCACGCCGAGCCCTTTGTTGCGGTCAACTGCGGCGCGATTCCGGAACACCTCATGGAGGCCGAATTTTTTGGCTACCGCAAGGGGGCGTTCACCGGCGCCGACAGCGATCGGACCGGTTTTTTCCAGGCCGCGCGTGGCGGCACGCTGTTCCTCGACGAGGTTGCCGAGCTGCCCCTGCCCATGCAGGTCAAGCTGCTGCGCGTCATCCAGGAACGGTCGGTACGGCGCATCGGCGGCTCGATCGAAGAACCGGTTGATGTGCGTCTGGTCAGTGCCACGCACCAGAATCTGGGCAATTGTGTTGCGCAGGGTCGCTTCCGTCACGACCTCTATTACCGCCTCAATGTGATCGGCATCCACATTCCACCGCTGCGTGAGCGGCGTAGCGACATTCCTTTGCTTGCCCGTCATCTGCTGAAGCGCATCGCGCCCGAAATGGAACTGACCGACGCTGCGCTCGAACGTTTGGTCAGCCATGAATTCCGCGGCAACGTGCGTGAACTGGGCAATGTGCTCGAGCGCTCGGCGGCGTTTGCCGAATCGAGCCGGGTCGACGCCGGCGACATCCATTTTGGTTCAGCGCCGGTGCAGGCCGACGTTCCGCTGGCGCCCGCCATGATCGAGGCGGCCGGTGCGGTGGGTGCCGCGATTGCGCCGCTCGGCGCTCCAGCGGGCGCTGCCGGCCTGAACATCAACGGTACCCTGCCCGAATATCTCGATGGCATTGAACGCGAGGTGATTGAGAGTGCCCTGACCCTGACCCGTTTTAATCGCACGGCAGCGGCCGAGTTGCTGGGCATCACCCTTCGCCAGCTGCGCTATCGCATGCAGCGGCTCAATATCCAGTAAGAGCCTGCCATGAGCGGCGACAGCGCGATTGTCTTGGTCCCCGAGTGCGCATTGCTGATCGATGCGGCCGGCTGGTGTCCCGGCGCCGTGCAGCGGCGTTCGCCCAATTGCGATGCCCGTCCCGCAGGCGTTGTCGCCGACCTGCTGGTGATTCATAACATCAGCCTGCCGCCCGGGCAGTTTGAGGGCGATGCGGTCGCCGCCCTGTTTACCAACAGTCTGGACTGTGACAGCCATCCGTATTACGACAGCTTGCGCAGTCTGCGTGTGTCGGCGCATTTTCTGATCCGCCGCGATGGCTGCCTGTGGCAGTTCGTGGCCTGTGGCGAGCGCGCCTGGCATGCCGGCCTGTCGCGGCATCGCGGGCGCGCCCGCTGCAATGATTTTTCGATCGGCGTTGAACTCGAGGGCAGTGACGATCTGCCCTTTGAGCGCGCGCAATACGGGACCCTGGCGGCGCTCACGCATGCACTGGTCCGGGCTTGTCCATTGACCGCGGTCGCCGGTCACAGCGACATTGCGCCAGGGCGCAAGACTGATCCGGGACCGTGCTTTGACTGGGATGGATACTTGCAGTCGATCGGGAACACGCTGCTGCGCGACGGCCCGGATGCCTGAGCGCCGGATCCATTTCCCCCGCTGCAAACCTTTTTGGGCTACGCCCGGGAAGCCCTGACACGAGCGGCAGCGGTCCGGGCGGTGGCCTGAAGTTGCCCCTGATGCGCTGGTCGATCAGGCATGGCGCAGGCTTCCAAATACCTGTGGCGTCCGTTGAAGAAATTCACAAACAACGCTTGCGCGGGTGCGCTGTAGCTACTACACTTAGTGTCAGCACTCTGGGTATGCCACTACATCTAGTGGTATCCGGTAAATCCGAAAATATGGGTCCTGCAGGCAAAATGCCTTGCACGGAGCTGTTGTACAAGGGGAGCGGATCCGCTATGGCTTTGATACAGCGATGTAGTGAAGAGTTCTGCGTTCTGTCTTTATCAGCTTGGGCGGATGCCGTTCTTCTGTGCGCGCCGCAAGGCGCTTCCTTCCCGTCTTCCATCGTGCGACCTTGCTCGTTGTCTTGAGGATGGGCCCAATTTCGCTTCGTGATGCGTGTGGGCGATTCACGCGTGGTCAATTAATACAGTTTTCTGGAGGTTTTTATGCAATGGGCTAATCAGGCAGTCGTGCCGGGTCAGGGTGAATCTTTGGCGGGTGGTGTCCCGATGTCGTCGGGTTCGAGCCTGAGCGGCGGTGTGCACACCGGCCGGGCCGAATTTTCGGATTACAAGATCATCCGTCGCAATGGTTCGGTGGTCGGCTTTGAACCGGCCAAGATCACCATCGCCATGACCAAGGCCTTTCTGGCTGTCAATGGCGGGCAGGGCGCCGCTTCAGCCCGCGTGCGTGAAGTTGTTGAGCAGTTGACTGTGGGTGTGGTGGGTGCGCTCATGCGTCGCCAGCCACAGGGTGGCACCTTCCACATTGAAGACATCCAGGATCAGGTCGAACTCGCACTCATGCGTGGCGGTGAACATGAAGTGGCGCGTTCTTACGTGCTGTATCGCGAGCGCCGTGCCCAGGAGCGCGCCCAGGCCAGGCAGGGTCAGGTAGACGTCGCGCTCGAGACCATGCTGCATGTCACGGAAAACGGCCAGCGTGTGGAGTTTGATCCGCGCCGTGTTCACGAGTTGGTCGCCGCGGCCTGTGAAGGCCTGGGCGACTTCGTCAATCCGGCGGTGATTGTCGACCAGACCATCAAGAATCTGTATGACGGCGTGCCCATCGAGGAGGTCTACAAGTCGGCCATCCTCGCAGCGCGTTCGATGATGGAAAACGATCCAGCCTATAGCCAGGTGTCCGCGCGCCTGCTGCTGCATACAATCCGCAGCGAGGTGTTCCGCCGCGACGTCGCCCAGGCCGAGACGGCCGGTGCCTACGTCGACTATTTCCCCAAATTCATCAAGCTGGGCATCGAGCATGGCTTGCTCGATGAGCGCCTGGCCCAGTACGACCTCAAACGTCTGTCTGCCGCTCTGGTCGCCAGCCGCGATCTGCAGTTTGGCTATCTTGGCCTGCAAACCCTGTACGACCGCTACTTTCTGGTCGACCGCCACGACAGCTATCGCAAGGATGGTCGCCGTCTCGAGATGCCGCAGGTGTTTTTCATGCGCGTCGCCATGGGTTTGGCCATCGCCGAGGTGGATCGCGAAGCGCGCGCCATCGAATTTTACGAAGTGCTCTCGCGTTTCGACCTGATGTCGTCAACGCCGACCCTGTTCAATGCCGGTACGCGCCATTCGCAGTTGTCGTCGTGCTACCTGACGACCGTGTCGGATAATCTGGATGGCATCTACGAAGCCATCAAGGAAAACGCCCTGCTCGCCAAGTACGCCGGCGGCCTGGGCAATGACTGGACACCAGTGCGCGCCATGGGTTCGCACATCAAGGGTACCAACGGCGAAAGTCAGGGTGTGGTGCCCTTCCTCAAGGTGGTCAACGATACCGCCGTGGCGGTCAATCAGGGTGGCAAGCGCAAGGGCGCGGTCTGCGCCTACCTCGAAACCTGGCACCTCGACATCGAGGAATTCCTCGAGTTGCGCAAGAACACCGGTGACGACCGCCGCCGCACGCACGACATGAACACGGCCAACTGGATTCCCGACCTGTTCATGAAGCGTGTCATGCAAGGCGGTGACTGGGTGCTGTTTTCGCCTTCGACCGTGCCTGATCTGCACGACAAGGTCGGCCGTGCTTTCGAAGAGGCCTACACCGGTTACGAAGCCAAGGTCGAGCGTGGCGAGATCAAGCTGTTCAAGAAATTGCCGGCGCAGAGCCTGTGGCGCAAGATGCTGTCAATGCTGTTTGAAACCGGCCATCCGTGGATCACCTTCAAGGATCCCTGCAACATCCGCTCGCCGCAGCAGCATGTCGGCATGGTGCATTCGTCCAACCTGTGCACCGAAATCACCCTCAACACCAACGACGATGAAATCGCCGTCTGCAACCTCGGCTCGGTCAATCTGGTCGCCCACCTGAGGGATGGCAAGCTCGACCACGTCAAGCTGCAAAAGACCATCTCGACGGCCATGCGCATGCTCGACAACGTCATCGACATCAATTATTACGCCGTCGGCAAGGCGCGCAATTCCAACCTCAAACACCGTCCGGTTGGTCTGGGTGTGATGGGTTTTCAGGATTGCCTGCATATCCTGCATATCCCGTATGGCTCCGATGCAGCGGTCGAATTCGCCGACCGCTCGATGGAAGCGGTCTGTTATTACGCCTACGCCGGTTCGAGCAAGCTCGCTGCCGAACGCGGTCGTTATCCCTCGTATCGCGGCTCGCTCTGGGACCGTGGCATCCTGCCGCAGGACACCCTCAAGCTGCTGGAAGAAGAACGCGGCGGTTATGTCGAGGTCGACAGTTCGACCAGCATGGACTGGGACAGCCTGCGTGCCACCATCGCCAAGAACGGCATGCGCAACTCCAACTGCGTGGCGATTGCGCCGACCGCGACCATCTCCAACATCGTCGGTGTGTCGGCCTGCATCGAGCCGAGCTACCAGAACCTGTACGTCAAGTCGAACCTCTCGGGCGAGTTCACCGAGGTCAATGAGTATCTGGTCCGCGACCTGAAAAAGATCGGCCTGTGGGACGAGGTGATGGTTGCCGACCTGAAGTACTTTGATGGCAGCCTGGCGCGCATCGATCGCGTGCCGGCCGAGTTGCGTCGCGTTTATGCGACCGCCTTCGAGATTGAACCGAAGTGGCTGGTGGAAGCCGCCTCCCGTCGCCAGAAATGGATCGACCAGGCGCAGTCGCTCAATATCTACATGGCCGGTGCATCGGGCAAGAAACTCGACGACACCTACAAGCTGGCCTGGCTGCGTGGTCTCAAGACAACGTACTACCTGCGTACGCTGGGCGCCACGTCGGCCGAGAAGTCGACTGGCCGCGGCGGTGAACTCAACGCGGTCGGCGTCGATGGCAGCAGCAACAGCATGGCGGCCGGACCTCAGGCCATGCCCGAACCGGAAATTCTCGGTGCCGCCTGCATGATGCGGCCGGGGGATCCTGGTTTTGAAGAGTGCGAGGCGTGTCAGTAAACGCATTGTCCGTCGCTGCAGAGTGTGCAAAAGATTTTTTGTCGATCAAACATTGAGGATCACCAATGCTTTCCTGGGATGATGAACCCCGCAGTACCCCCGAGCAGCAAACCGGCATGTTGAATCCCGCACTGGCCAGCCACGATCGTCTGAGCAGTATGCCCATGCCCGAAGTGCCTGCCGGCGCCATGCTCGACACTGCTCTGGGCGGGCCGATGATTGCTCCCGGCACCGGCCGCGTCAATGCCTCGGACAAGCGCATCATCAACGGTACGACCGACGTCAACCAGCTCGTGCCCTTCAAGTACAAATGGGCCTGGGAAAAGTATCTGGCTGGCTGCGCGAATCACTGGATGCCCCAGGAAATCAATATGTCGCGCGACATCGCCCTGTGGAAAAATCCGGCGGGCCTGACCGACGACGAGCGCCGCATCGTCAAGCGCAACCTCGGCTTTTTCGTGACCGCCGATTCGTTGGCCGCCAACAACATCGTGCTCGGCACCTATCGCCACATCACCGCGCCCGAGTGCCGTCAGTATCTGTTGCGCCAGGCCTTCGAGGAAGCCATCCACACGCATGCCTACCAGTACATCGTCGAGTCGCTCGGCCTGGACGAGGGTGAGGTGTTCAATGCCTACAACGAAGTGCCGTCGATTCGCGCCAAGGATGAATTTCTGATTCCTTTCATCAACGTGCTCACTGATCCGCATTTCAAGACGGGCACGGTGGCCAACGACCAGGCGCTGCTCAAGTCGCTGATTGTCTTTTGCTGCCTGATGGAAGGTTTGTTTTTCTACGTCGGCTTCACTCAGATTCTCGCGCTCGGCCGCCAGAACAAGATGACCGGTGCTGCCGAACAGTATCAATACATTTTGCGTGACGAGTCGATGCACTGCAATTTCGGCATCGATCTGGTGAACTCACTCAAGATGGAAAATCCGCATCTGTGGACGCCTGAATTCCGCGAGGAAATCTGCGTACTGTTCAAGCGCGGCGTGGAGCTGGAGTATGCTTATGCGGAAGACACCATGCCGCGTGGAGTGCTCGGATTGAACGCGCCGATGTTCAAAGGCTATCTGCGCTACATCGCAAATCGTCGCGCACAGCAAATAGGTATTGACCCAATGTATGCACAGGAGGAAAATCCGTTTCCGTGGATGGCCGAGATGATCGACCTGAAAAAGGAACGCAATTTTTTTGAAACACGCGTGATCGAATATCAAACAGGTGGCGCGTTGAGTTGGGATTGAGTGGCAGTGCAGCAGCTTGGGTAATCGAGTGGTGTAAGGAGCGGAAGCCTTTCGCACGCATGCAGAGTCAAACGAATCGCACCAGAGAAAATATGAACCGCAGTGCGCGGCTCAAGGGAAGTGTGCCCTCTGCGTTTCGTTTCCTGCCATGCCAGCCACTCGACCGGATGCGCACAGCGCTCTGGTCCGTGCGTGTGATGTTTGCCTCCCTGAAACATGGCGTGGACTCAGCGCACTCAGGGACGGGGTTGATGGATACTGATGCCGGCACGCGTGCCGGCGTTTTTTTTGGCCGATTGAATCGTCGGTTTGCCGGTGTGCCGAGCCGTCGATTCAGCGGGCCAAGTGCCGAATTCATTAGCGTAAACGAATTGCAGACGCGTTTTTGCGTGCTGCGGTTTGCGCCGATGAATAATCCGTATCGTTGTTTGCGTGCCCACGGGGCGCAAGGGCGCGAACGGGTTTCTTTAACCCTGGTACTTAGTCACTTCGCGTGAAGGAGAATCAAATGGCAACTGCCAAGCCCGCAGCAAAAAAACCGGCCGCTAAAAAAGCGCCGGCCAAGAAAGCCGTAGCAAAGAAGGCTGCTCCGGCCAAAAAGGCCCCGGCCAAGAAGGTCGCCGCCAAGAAAGTCGTAGCCAAGAAAGCCGTAGCCAAGAAAGTCGTAGCCAAAAAGGCTCCGGCCAAAAAGGCTCCGGCCAAAAAGGCTCCGGCCAAAAAGGGTGCAGCCAAGAAGGTCGTAGCCAAAAAGGCGCCGGCAAAAAAGGCCGCTGCCAAGAAGGCTGTAGCGAAGAAGGCTCCGGCGAAAAAAGCTGCTGCCAAGAAGGCTGTAGCGAAGAAGGCCCCGGCGAAAAAGGCCGCTGCCAAAAAGGCCCCGGCTAAAAAGGCCGCAGCAAAAAAGGCGGTAGCCAAAAAGGCTCCCGCTAAAAAAGCTGCTGCCAAGAAGCCTGCCAAGAAGGCCGCTGCCAAAAAGCCTGCTGCCAAAGCGCCTGCAAAACCCGCGGCCAAAAAGCCTGCCGCGGCGAAGAAGGCTGCTCCTGCCGTCAAGCCCGAAGCCGCTCCTGCGGTGACGAGCGCGGCGTCCGCCGAACCGGCCAAGCCCGCTCTCAATCCGGCCGCAGCATGGCCGTTTCCGACGGGTGGTCGTCCGTAACATCACGCTGTTGGGCGCGCCTTCACCGGTGCGTTGAACCGGTCCGTGGTGGGTGGGTTGCAGTCTGACGCACCGGTCCCGCGAAGGCTCGCGCCTTCGCGGGATTTTTTGTGCCCACGTACCGGTGGGTGCGCGCGGCGGCTACAATGCGCAACGCCAGCCCCGCGCTCTGAATACGTTTGCCGGAACCGCCATGCTTTATAAAATCGTTCACCTCATTATCGACTTCGCCGGCACACTGTTGGCGGGCGCCTGCCTGTTGCGCGCCTGGATGCAGCGCCAGCGCGTGGCCATGCGCAATCCGCTCGGCCAGTTTGTCATGACGCTGACCGACTGGCTCATCAAGCCCCTGCGGCGCCTCATCCCGGGCTATGCCGGCATAGACTGGGCCAGTCTGGTGGCCGCTCTGCTGGTGAGCCTGTGTGCCGTGCTGGTGCTGGTCTCGCTGCGGGCGGCTTCCTTTGATGTCGGGTTTCCAGCCGTCGGCAGCATCATCGGCATGGCGCTCACCTGGCTGCTCAAATGGGCGATCTATCTGGCACAGGCTCTGGTGCTGATTGGCGTGGTGCTGAGCTGGGTCAATCCCTTCTCGCCCCTGTTGCCGGTGGTAGATGCCCTGTCGGGCCCACTGCTGCGGCCGATCCGGCGTGTCTTGCCCATGATGGGTCGCCTCGATCTGTCGCCGTTGGTGTTTCTGCTCGGCACGCAGATTGCACTGATCGTCTTGCAGGATGTGGGCTTGTCCTGAAACTCATGGATGAGGTGCCCTGCTGGTTACGGCGCACCGCCACGGGTTGGTGCCTGCAGATACATGCTGTGCCGGGGGCTGGGCGTACTGAGGCGGTGGGGGTGCATGGTGAGGCGCTCAAGGTGCGCATCGCCGCGCCGCCGGTCGAGGGTCGAGCCAATGCCGCGCTGACCGATTATCTGTCTGAATGCCTGAATGTGCCGCGTCGCGCTGTGGTGGTGGGCCTTGGTGTGAGCGCACGCAGCAAACGCATCGATGTCGCCGCACCCCAGTTGAGTGCACAGCAGGTGGTCGAGTGCCTGCTACCCTCCCGCAGCACCCGCTGAACCAGCGTGGGCGCATTGGGCTTCAGGACGCCGGTTCTGCTCAGTGCGTCACGCGGCTCGTGCCGCCGCTGGAGAGAATGCGCACGCGCTCACCGGGTCGGAACGCCTCGTCGGCCTCCTGAACGATGGCACGTGTCTCGCCGCCGTCCAGGCGGACGATGATTTCCAGGCCTTTGTGCTGGTTCTGCGAATTCTCGATAGCCTGTCCTGCCATGCCGCCCGCGACCGCGCCGAGCACGGCCGTGATGCTGCTGCCACGGCCACCGCCCATGCCGCCGCCGGCGATGCCACCGACCAGACCGCCAGCAACCGTACCGGCACCATTGTTTTGTCGCTGGATGGTGATTTCACGCACGCTCTCGACCGTGGCCAGGCGCACGATCTGTTCGCGCTGTACCTGGCCGGCGCTGTAGACGTTGGAAGAATTGCTCTGCGTGGCGCAGCCGGCGGCGCCGAGCAGCGCCGCGACGATCAGGGGAACAACGAGGCGTGAGCGGGTATTCATGAGATTCTCCATTCAAAATGTCTGGCAGGGCTTACCAAGGGGTACTGCCAAATGCGGTCTTGAATACTTCGGCAATTTCGGCGCGCAAAGGTTCATGGTTCTGCGGTCCCTTGCTGGCAATTTTGATCGATCCCATCGTGCTTGCCAAGCGTCCCGTCGTGGTCCAGTCGTAGCCCTGGGCAATGCCGTAGAGCAGGCCGCCACGATAGGCGTCGCCGCAGCCGGTCGGGTCGGCCAGCGCGCGCGCCGTCACGCAGGGAATCTCAAGCACCTTGTTGTCGGCATAGATCAGCGAACCTTCGCCACCGCGCGTGATGATCAGGGCCTTGAGTGAACGCGCCAGTTGCTCCGGCGAGCGGCCGGTGCGGTCGCACAGGAGCTTGGCTTCGTAGTCGTTGACGGTAACATAGGTGGCCTGCTCCACCAGAGCCAGCAGATCGGGCCCGTCGAACATCGGCAGGCCCTGGCCCGGATCGAAAATGAAGGGCACGCCGGCTTCAGCAAATTCACGCGCGTGGTTCACCATGCCTGAACGTCCGTCCGGAGCAACGATGCCCAGGCCGATCGGATTGCCCGATGTGTGGGCATCGCTGACATGATTCTGTTCGGAGAAGTTCATCGCACCCGGATGAAAGGCCGTAATCTGGTTGTCCGCCAGATCGGTGGTGATGAAGGCCTGAGCCGTGAAACTGCCAGCGACCTGACGGATGTGGCTGGTGTCCAGACCGACCTTGGCCAGACGCGCGAAATACGGCGCGGCATCATCACCAACGGTGGCCATGGGCACGGCGTCGCCCCCAAGAAGCTTCAGGTTGTAGGCGATGTTGCCGGCGCAGCCACCAAACTCGCGACGCATTTCCGGCACCAGAAAGGCGACATTGAGAATGTGCACCTGGTCGGGCAGGATCTGGTCCTTGAAGTGACCGGCAAAAACCATGATGGTGTCATAGGCGATGGAACCGCAGATCAGGGTACGCATGAAGAGACTCGTGGTGGGCAGTGATGAAGTGGAAGAGCCGTCCGCGCCGGCAAGGCGGGGCAGTCAGGGATAGAACAGAACACTGCGAAAGCCGGTTGCGTGCGTGCCGTGCAACTCGAAACTGATCCGCACCGGCAATTCACTGTTGGCGGCAATGCCGTCCCGGATGGTGGCGTGCTGTTCCGGTGCCAGGTATTGCGCCGGTGTCAGCACGCGGCGCACCAGCGGCTGGTTTTGGGTATCGAGCAGAGTCAGTTCGACATGCGGGTAACGCAAGGCAATCGCGCCGCGGTTACGCAACAACGCGACGTAGGCAAAAGCATCGTGCTGCTGCGGCAGCAATTGCAGCTCGGCGGATTCAATCGACAGGCTTTCAATGCCGGCGGGCGCTTCAATCTGGCAGGCAAAGTTCTGGCAGATCTCGCTGAGGGCTGGCTTGAGTACGGGCCAGTGGGCTGCGACCTCGTTGCGCCAGATGTACAGCGCTTGTACGCCGCCGACCAGAGAGAGCAGCACGATGAGCACCGCGAACAGCCGGCGTCGTGCCGGCCGGGCTGCGGCGATGGCCCCGGAATTGCGCAGAAAACCGGGTTCGGCGAGGGTTTCCATGGGCGCCGGGTTGCTGGCGTCGTTGGCCGCCTGGGCCAGAGTGCTGGGTAGTGGTGTGCTGCCTGAGGCCGGGGAGGGCGCCGCCGCCGGCGTGGCGCTCGGCGCGGGTGTTTCGGCCGCAGTGCTGGCCGGCGCTGGCGCGCTTGCCGCCGTGTCGGGTGTCCCGATTTGCACGGGCAGGGTCAACGGCTCTGCGAGTTCCGGCGCCGCATCGCCGCTGGCGCTCAGCAGACCCGCGCCGCTCGGGAAGGCTTCGATTTCGACCGCGTGCTCGAGGGCGTTGAAGACTGCGTTGCAGATGCCGCAACGCACCTGGCCCGCATGGCTGCGGATGGCTTCCGATTCAAAACCAAACACGGTTTCACATTCAGGGCAGCGCGTCGCGCGCTCTGGCTGCGCCGTGCCGGCGCGGCTGCCCACCAGACAGACCCAGCCGTCCTCGACGCGCCACAGATCCATGTTGATCATCGGTGCATAGACCGCGGCGACCTCCTGCCACTGACGTTCGAGGATGCCGGAGAGCACCAGCGTGCCGCCAGGGGCGACCAGATCGCACAACAGTGGCGCAAGAACCTTCAGCGGGTTGGAGAGGATGTTGGCGACCACCACGTCGGCCGGTTCGGCGTGGAAGTCATCGGGCTCGTAAAACTGCGCCGTGACGCCATTGATCTGGGCGTTGCTGATCGAAGCGCTGACCGCGTGGCTGTCAATGTCGGTGCCGATGACGTGGCCGGCACCCAGCAAGCTGGCTGCAATGGCCAGGATGCCCGAACCGCAACCGTAGTCGATGACCTGCGCGCCGGGCTGCATGTTCTTTTCCAGCCAGGCCAGGCACAGCCGCGTGGTGGGATGGCTGCCCGTGCCAAAGGCCAGACCGGGGTCGAGTTGCAGCAGCACAGCATTGCTCTGCGCCACCGCGGCGACCGGCGTGGCATGCCAGGAGGGCACGATCCAGACGCGTTCACCGACGTGGATGGGTTCAAACTGCGATTGCGTCAAACGGACCCAGTCCTGCTCGGCCACCGTGCGCCGCGACGGTGCCGGCAGGCTCGTTGTGCCGGCGTCGGCACAGGCTGCGGCATAGATGGCATCGACATTGGCCTGATCGTCAAACAGGGCGATGATGATGCTGTGGTTCCAGGCTGCTTCGGAGGGTTCGCCGCCCGGCTCGCCGAACAGCGGCTGCTCGTCCTCGCTGCCGGCATCGGCATCCTCGATGGCCGCCGACAGCGCGCCGGCCTCCAGCAAGGCGTCCGAGAGGGCCTCGGCGTCGTCGCGGGTGACCCGGATGATCAGTTCGATGTAGGCCATGGTTACCCGGAGTTTATGCCTTCTTGGTTTCGGCCAGCCGGTTTTCGAGGTAATGGATGCTGGTGCCCCCCTCGATGAAGCGCGCATCCGTCAAGAGTTCCCGATGCAGCGGGATGTTGGTCAGGATGCCCTCGACCACCATTTCGGAGAGGGCGACACGCATGCGCGCCAGCGCCTGGGCACGGTCGGTGCCGTAAGTGATCACTTTGCCGACCATCGAGTCATAGTGCGGCGGCACGAAATATCCCGAATAGGCATGCGAATCAACACGCACGCCCGGGCCACCCGGCGGATGCCAGGCCGTGATGCGACCCGGCGAGGGCGTGAAGAGGAACGGATCTTCGGCGTTGATGCGGCATTCGATGGCATGGCCGCGCAGCACAATGTCCTTCTGGCGGTAACGCAGGCGTTCGCCGGCGGCGACGCGGATCTGCTCCTGAACGAGGTCGATGCCGGTGATGGCTTCGCTGACCGGATGTTCCACCTGGATGCGGGTGTTCATCTCGATGAAATAGAACTCGTTGTTCTCATACAGAAATTCAAAGGTGCCGGCGCCGCGGTAACCCATCTTGCGGCAGGCCTCGGCGCAGCGGTCGCCGATGCGCTCGATCAGGCGCCGTGGAATGCCCGGTGCCGGGGCCTCTTCAATGACCTTTTGATGGCGGCGTTGCATCGAGCAGTCGCGTTCTCCAAGCCAGATGGCATTTTTGTGACTGTCTGCGAGGATCTGGATTTCGATGTGGCGCGGGTTTTCCAGGAATTTCTCCATGTAAACCTCGGGATTGCCAAACGCGGCCCCGGCCTCGGTGCGTGTCATGATGACGGCGTTGACCAGCGCCGCCTCGGTGTGCACGACGCGCATGCCGCGGCCGCCGCCGCCGCCCGCCGCCTTGATGATCACCGGATAGCCGACCTGACGACCGATACGCACGATTTCTTTCGCATCGTCGGGCAGGGCGCCTTCAGAACCGGGCACACAGGGCACGCCTGCGGCAATCATGGTGCGCTTGGCATTGACCTTGTCACCCATGGTGCGGATGGTTTCCGGCGTCGGTCCGATGAAGGTAAAGCCGCTTTGCTCCACCCGTTCGGCGAAGTCGGCGTTTTCCGCCAGAAAGCCATAGCCGGGATGGATGGCTTCGGCGTCGGTCACTTCGGCCGCGCTGATGATCGCCGGCATGTTGAGGTAACTCAGCGCCGAGGGTGCCGGGCCGATGCAGACCGACTCATCGGCCAGCTTGACGTATTTTGCTTCGCGATCAGCCTCGGAATGTACGACCACGGTGCGGATGCCCATTTCGCGGCAGGCACGCTGGATGCGCAAGGCAATTTCGCCGCGATTGGCGATGAGGATTTTTCCGAACATGACAGCCTTTGATTAAGCGATGATGAACAGTGGCTGGCCGAACTCGACCGGCTGACCATTCTCGACCAGGATTTGCTGGATCACGCCGTCAAAGCCGGCTTCGATTTCATTGAGCAGTTTCATGGCTTCGATGATGCACACATGGTCGCTGGCGCGCACGGTCGAGCCGAGTTCGACGAAGGTCGGTTTGTCCGGTGCTGGCGAGCGATAGAAGGTGCCGACCATGGGCGAGGTCACCGTTTTGCCGGCGGGCACGGGCGCCACCACCGGTTCGTCCGGGGCCGGTGCAGCCACGGTCGCTGCCTGTGACGGCATCTGCATCATGGGTGCCGTCTGGAAGGCATAGCCCTGCGGGGCCTGTTGCGGGGTCGAGCGAACGATCCTGACCTTGCTTTCACCTTCGGTGACTTCGAGTTCGGCAATGCCGGACTCGGCGACGAGGTCTATGAGCGTCTTCAGCTTTCGCAAATCCATGGTAGCTCCACGTACTAATCAGAAAATGAATGAACATCGCCTATTTTAGGCGCTTTTTGTTGTGGGATCGAGCAAAGTCGACCGCCTTGGCTTATTTCAGGGCGCCGTCCGTGAGGATGTGGCGGGCCGCGGCGAGGTAACCCGCTGCCCCCAGTCCGGCGATGACGGCCACCGCCAGATCGGAAAAATAGGAGTGGTGCCGGAACGGTTCACGCTTGTGCACATTGGACAGATGCACCTCGATGAAGGGCAGGGCGACGCCCGCGAGGGCATCCCGCACGGCCACGCTGGTATGCGTCCATGCGCCCGGATTGATGATGATGAAGTCGGTACCATCGCGCGCCGCTGCGTGGATGCGGTCAATCATGGCGCCTTCATGGTTGCTCTGGAAGTGGGCGCACGACGCGCCGGCCTCGGTCGCGACGCGAACGACCGCCTCGTTGATGTCGGCCAGGGTGGTATATCCATACACCGCAGGCTCGCGTGTACCCAGCAGATTCAGGTTCGGACCGTGCAGCAAGAGCAGGGATTTGGCCATGAGGGAGATCGGATGGAAGTCCGAATTGTCGATAATTGGACGCATTTTGCCCGAAGAAGCGTGCAATCGTCCAGCGATTTGCGCTGCCCCCCGGTGTTTGAGGGGCGGCAGCGGCGGACGGCGCTCAGGGGCGTGCCAGCAGCGGGGCGAGGGCGGCGCGCAGTGCGCGCTCCTGCAACCGGCCCAGGTGGCGGCTGCTCAGGTGACCCTCGCGGTCGAGGATGAGGGTGTAGGGCAGAGCACTCTGGTCATCGCCCAACATGCGTGCCAGTTCGATGGCGTTCGTGCCGCCCACGAGCATGGGATAGCTGGCGGGTACTTCACTGACGAATTTGGCGACGTTCTCGGCGGTATCGACGGCGATGCCGAGAAATTGCACGCCCTGGCTCTGCAGTTCGGTGTGTACGCGGGAAAATTCCGGGATTTCTTCGACGCAGGGAGGGCACCAGGTCGCCCAGAAATTGAGCACCACCACCTTGCCGCGAAACTGCTCGAGGCTGACCGGCTTGCCGCCGGCATCGGGCCAGGTCTGTTTGAACAGCAGTTGGGTCGTCGTGTCATGGACCTGATCGTCTGGAGATCGGCTGCCAACCCAGAATCCCGCGCTGGCAGCGAAGAGGGCGCAGGCGATAATGGCCACCCAGGTGGTGCGGTTGTTCATGATGGCTGTTCCGATTCGTCGATCAGACGTTCGAGCGCCGCGACATCGGCGCGTTCGGCGGCCCCGGCGCGGGCCGATTCGTGGGTATGAATGCTCAGGTGGGCGCCTTCCGGCTGGATGCGCCCGCGCCGGTCGGTCGGCCACATAAAGCTGAGTACTTCGACACGGCCGCGCTCGGCGGCTACCTCCTGAGCGTCAAAGTCGATGCCCTGATTGAGCAGGAAGATTTCCACATCCTTGGCGCTGTCTGTGAATAACTGCAGATGAATATCGCTGTGCGTGCTGGCCGTGCCGTTCAGGACGGCGCCAGTCAGGTAGGGCTGAAACGGCTTGAGCAGACGCATCAGGGCTAGCGCTGTGCGGCGCAGTGCGGCGAGTCGTGCCGGTTGTGTGTCGGCCTGAAATAGTTGCTGATAAATCCGCACTTCCTCGGCGATCTCTTCGTTATCCGGCATCAACTCCCCCTGAACTTTTGAGCTGCCCAGCACTTCGCGCACGGCTTTGCGTTTTGCGCCGGCATAATCAAGGCCGTCTTCGGCGATCAGGCGTGCGGCGCGCGCGGCGATTTCCTGGCGTGCCAGTTGCTGGGCTTCGGGAGTAGTGCGGGGCATGGGTGGGGCAGGGGTGGCTACGGCGCGGTCGGGGCAGCGGTCAGGTCGGACGGGCCAGGAAATATCGGAAACAGATCCCGGTGCAGACTTCTTGCCTGAGTGTAGCCCAAAGTCGGCGCCTCGTCGCGACCGGGCGATCCGCTACAATTGCGGCATGCATATTCATATTCTTGGCATTTGCGGCACCTTCATGGGCGGCATCGCCGTGCTGGCGCGGGCCGCCGGCCATCGCGTCACAGGCTGTGACGCCGGCGTTTATCCGCCCATGAGCCTGCAACTGCAGGCCCAGGGCATCGATCTGATCGAAGGTTACGATGCTGCCCAGATCGCGCTTGCGCCCGACCTCTGGGTGATCGGCAATGTCGTGTCGCGCGGCAATGCGCTGATGGAAGAGATCCTCAACCGCGGTCTGCCTTACGTCTCCGGTCCGCAGTGGATCGGTGAACATGTGCTGCGCGAGCGCTGGGTGCTGGCCGTGGCCGGCACGCATGGCAAGACCACCACTTCGGCCATGCTGGCCTGGTTGCTGGAGGACGCCGGTCTCGCACCGGGCTTTCTGATTGGCGGCGTGCCGCGCAATTTTGATGTCTCGGCGCGCCTGCCGGGTGCGGATTCGCCATTCTTCGTGATCGAGGCCGACGAATACGACACCGCCTTTTTTGACAAGCGTTCGAAATTTGTCCACTACCGTCCGCGGACTGCCGTGCTCAACAACCTTGAGTACGATCATGCCGACATCTTTCCTGATCTTGCAGCTATCGAGACGCAATTTCACCATTTTGTGCGCACCGTCCCGGCGCTCGGCAAGATTATTGCAAACGGCAGGGAAGTTGCGCTGGAACGGGTGCTGTCGCGTGGCTGCTGGAGTCCGGTCGAGCACTTTGGCGTTTCTGCTGGCTGGCATCTGCGTCGCGACGCAGATCAGGATGCGGCCATGGTCTGCTTGGGTTCACGTTGCTTTGGGGCCCTCCACTGGAGCCTGCAGGGCGAACACAATGAACTCAATGCGCTCGCTGCGATCGCCGCGGCGCGTCATGCCGGTGTGGCGCCGGAGCAGTCCATCGCCGCGCTGGAACGGTTTGAGTCCGTGCGCCGGCGCATGGAATTGCGCGGTACGGTCAACAACATCGCGGTATATGACGACTTCGCCCATCATCCTACGGCAATTGCCACCACCATCGCGGGTTTGCGGCGGGCTGCGGGCAAGGCGCGCATCCTCGCCGTGCTCGAGCCGCGCTCGAACACCATGAAACTGGGTGTGATGAAGGCGGCCCTGCCCGGCAGTCTCGCCGGTGCCGATCAGGTGTTTGCGTATGGAACCGACTCCATGGGCTGGAATCTGGCCGAGGCACTCGCTCCGCTGGGTGACAAGGCTGCGTGTTTTGCCGATCTCAGTGTGTTGGTGCAGGCAGTGCGCGCGGCCGCCCGTTCCGGCGACCAGATTCTGGTCATGAGCAATGGTGGCTTTGGCGGCGTACACCAGAAACTTCTGGATGCGCTGGCCTGATGCTTCTGTATCTGCATGGTTTCCGGTCTTCGCCACGCTCCACCAAGGCGCGTCTGCTGGGCGAGCGTTTGGCGCAGCGGGGTCATGCGGCCGATTACCTCTGTCCGCAACTCGCTGTTGCGCCCGCCGAGGCCGCGCGGCAGATCGAACAGCTGGCCCGGGCGACCGATGTGGCGCAGTTGTGCATCGTCGGCAGCTCGCTGGGCGGGTTTTACGCGACCTGGCTGGCTGAACGGCTGGGCTGTCGTGCCGTGCTGCTCAATCCCGCCACGCGTCCCGATCGCGACCTGCAGGCGCATCTGGGGGTGCAGACGGTCTATCATTCGGACGAGCGGATTGACATCCGGCCTGAGTTCATCGACCAGCTTGCCGCGCTGCGCGTGGCCGGTATCACCCGGCCAGAACGCTACCTGCTCCTTGCTGCAACGGGCGATGAGGTGCTCGACTGGCGCGAGATGGTGGCGTTTTATGCCGGCGCGCAGCACATGGTGATCCCGGGCAGTGACCACGGGATCACGAATTTTCCCGATTACCTCGACAAGGTGCTGTCTTTTGCCGGCTATTCCACCTGAACGCTCCGCCGGCCCACTTTTTTTCCTCATCCCGACCCATACATCATGAGATTACTCGACAAGGTTTCGATCATCACGGGCGCTGCCAACGGCATCGGTTTTGCAACTGCTGAAAAATTCGCCGCCGAAGGCGCCGTGGTCGTGGTGGTGGACCTCAACATGGGCGCCGTCGACAAGGCGGTGGAGGCCCTGCGCGCGACCAGGCCACATGGCGAGATTGTCGGCTACACCGTTGATGTCACCCAGCGTCCTCAGGTCGACGCCATGGTGGCCGATCTGGTCAAGCGCTTTGGCCGTATCGATGTGCTGGTCAACAACGCCGGCATCACGCGCGACGCGCGCCTCATCAAAATGACCGAAGACCAGTTTGACCAGGTCATCGAGGTCAATCTCAAGGCGGTGTTCCAGTGTGCCCAGGCGGTAGCCGGCATCATGATCGAGCAGGGCTCGGGGGTGATCCTGAACGCTTCGTCGGTGGTCGGCCTGTATGGCAACTTCGGCCAGACGAATTACGCCGCCTCGAAATTCGGCGTCATCGGGTTCGTTAAAACCTGGGCGCGTGAGCTTGGACCCAAGGGGGTGCGCTGCAATGCGGTCTGTCCGGGTTTCATCGAGACGCACATCCTCGATACCGTCCCCGAAACCGTGCTCGCCCAGATGCGCGAGCATGTCCCCCTCAAGCGTCTTGGCCAGCCGCGCGAGATCGCCAATGTCTACGCTTTTCTGGCCAGTGACGAGGCGAGTTACATCAATGGCGCAGCCATTGAGGTCAGTGGTGGCATGACCGTCTGAGTTCGGGCGTCGCCGGATGGCGCCGCCGTCCTGCTGTCCTGTCGCCGGTTTGCACCGTTTCCGTTTTCCCCGGGTCGATCTCCGACCGCAACTCTATAATGCCGCCCATGAATGTATTTTACGAAGAAGATGGCGGCTTCAAGGCCGGTACCGTGCTCAGTGAGCAGGGCGGCGCGTTCCAGGTCGAATCGGCCACGGGCAAGCGCGTCAAGGTCAAGGTCAGTCATGTGCTCATTGAGTTCAGGGAACCCGAGCCTGTCGTGCTGCTGCGTGAGGCCGAGGCCATGGCCGCGGATATTGATCTCGATTTCCTGTGGGAATGCGCCCCCCAGGAAGAATTCGCCTTCGGCGATCTGGGTGCCGATTATTTTGGCCGTGCACCGACCGGCATCGAGGCCGCCGCCCTGCTGCTGCGCCTGCATGGCGCGCCCATGTATTTTTATCGCAAGGGGCGTGGCCACTACAAACCGGCGCCAGCCGAATCGCTCAAGGCGGCGCTGGCCGGCATTGAACGCAAAAAGCAGCAGGCCGTACTGCAGGCCGAATGGTCGGCCCAGCTGCAGGCCGGCCAGTTGCCTGAGGCACTCAAGGGCAAGGTCCGTGAGTTGCTGTTCCGTCCGGACAAGAATGGCATCGAATACAAGGCCCTCGATGACGCCTGCAAGGTGCTGTCCACCAATCCGGCACGCCTGATGCTCAAGGTCGGCGGTCTGGCGTCGGCGCGCCACCTGCATCTGCAGCGTTTTCTGCTCGAACATTTTCCGCGTGGTACCGGTTTCCCGGCCGTGTCCGTGCCACAACCGCAGGACGAACTGCCGCTCGCCAGCGTCAGTGCATTCAGCGTCGACGATCACACCACTACCGAAATCGACGATGCGTTTTCGGTCGAGGTGGTGGAACGCGATGGCGTCCGTCTGCAGCGCATCGGCATCCATATTGCCGCACCGGCTCTGGCTTTCCAGCCGGGGGATGCGATTGACGTCATGGCGCGCGAACGTTTTTCCACGGTCTACATGCCCGGGGAGAAGATCACCATGCTGCCCGACAGTGTGGTCGAGGTGTATACCCTGGCCGAAGGCCGCGCCTGTGCCGCCCTGTCGCTGTACGTCGACGTCGATCCGGCCGACTGGCGGGTGGTCGATACCCATACGCGCGTGGAGCGCGTGATGATCAGCCACAATTTGCGTCACAACCACCTCGATGCTTTCATTACCGAGGAAAACCTCGCCAGCGGCGCCGGTGAGTATCCCTGCAAGGCCGAGATTGCCGTGCTCTGGCCGTTCGCCTGTGCCCTGCATGAGTTGCGCCAGGAGGCGCGTGTGGCCGCCGGTCTGCGGCGGGAAACCCAGAACCGTGCCGACTACAATTTTTATGTCACCGAACTCGACGGTGAGGAGGACGTGACCATCACCGAGCGCCGCCGCGGCGCGCCGCTCGACAAGCTGGTGGCCGAACTGATGATTCTGGCCAACAGCACCTGGGGCAAGATGCTCGCCGATCACGGCGTGCCGGGCATCTATCGCACCCAGCAGGGCTGGGGTGCCGCCGGGCGCGTGCGCATGCTGACCCATCCGGCGCCCCACCAGGGTCTGGGCGTGGCCCAGTATGCGTGGAGCACCTCGCCCCTGCGGCGTTATGTCGACATGGTCAATCAGTGGCAATTGCTGGCCTGCGTGCGCGGCCGCCCCGCGCCTTTCGTCAAGAACGATGCCGAACTGTTTGCCATCGTTTCCGGTTTTGATGGCGCGTATGCCGCCTATGCCGAGATCCAGTCTGTCATGGAACGTTACTGGTGTCTGCGCTGGGTCGAGGGACGTCTGGCCGCGGGCGAGATGCGTGTCACCGAGGCGCTGGTGCAGCGCGAGGACTGGGCGCGGCTGGTGCACATTCCCCTGCAGTTCCGCGTGCCCGGCTTGCCCGTGCTGCCGCGCGGCAACCGCATTGAGGTGGAACTGATCGCCGTCGACCTGATCGACCTGATGCTTGAATGCCGCCTGCTCGCCGTCATCGAGGAGGTGGATGACAGCGTGCTGGACGACGACGTCCTGCCGGAGCCGGTCCTGGCGGTGTCCGACGCCGACGCGGGTACACAGGCCGCGGCCGACGAGGCGGATGGTGCCGTCGTTGGCGGCATTGTCCCGGCAACACCGGATGACGCCGTGCCGGTTTCGGCCAGCGGGCCTGAATTTGCGTAAAATCGCCGCACCGGTCAGTGCCGGCCGGGCATCGTTGATTTTCAGGGTAGGTGGGTAGGCTGCTTCGTGAACATCGCACATTTTTCCGGCCTCGCCGTCTGGCGTGGCCCCATGAGACGCGACACGGTATTGCACGTGGCCATCGCACTGTCTCTGGTCGTGCATGCGATCCTGCTGGCGATCCGTTTCGTGCCGGCCGATGCCCTGCGTTTCAAGTCGATGGACAACCCGCTCGAGGTCATTCTCGTCAATGCGCGTTCGCAGACCATGCCGGTCAAGGCCGAGGCGGCCGCTCAGGTCCATCTGAATGGCGGCGGTGAGCACGACAAGGGTCGGGCCCGCTCGTTTCTGCCGCGTGCCGCGACGGTCGAGGACAGCGATGCCCTGCAGCAGTCGCAGCGCAATCTCGCCCGGCTCGAAGAGCAGCAGAAAAAGCTGCTCTCGCAAATGCAGGCCACGGCGACTGCCGTGACACCCGAACCACCCCAGCAAAAGGCGCCCGAACCGCCCCGGCCGCGCGCGCCGCTGGATGCGCGCGAAAGCGCGCGTGCCATCGCCCGCATGGAAGCCCAGGTCGACAAGCAGATCAGCGATTACAACGCCCGGCCGCGTCGTGGTTTTATCGGCCCGAGCACCAAGGCGGTCAGCTACGCCATGTACTACAGCCAGTGGAAAGACAAGGTTGAGCGGGTTGGCACGATCAATTACCCCGAGGAAGCACGCGGCCGTCTTTATGGCGAATTGACGCTGGTGGTGGCCCTCAATCCCGATGGCACGATTTACAATGATCACGTTGAGGTGACGCAGAGTTCCGGTTCTGCGGTGCTGGACCGTGCCGCCATCCGGATTGTTCGCCTGTCCGCGCCTTTTGGCCGTTTCGGCCCGGAGATGCGCCGTGATTATGATGTGTTCGAGATCGTCACGCGCTTCAGTTTCACGCGTGGCGACGGCTTTGAAGCCCTGAAATGACCATGACCATGACCACTGCCGTTCCCCCCGCTGCTGCACCCGACCGTTATGCTGTCATTGGCAATCCGGTGGCGCACAGCAAGTCGCCGCTGATCCATGCCGCGTTCGCGCGCCAGACCGGCCAGTCCCTGAGTTATGAAGCCCTGCAGGCGCCGCTCGATGGCTTTCGCCAGACGGTGCGCCAGTTTGTTGCCAGCGGTGGCCGTGGTGCCAACGTGACGGTGCCGTTCAAGCTTGAGGCGCATGGCGTGGCCACCGAACTGAGCCTGCGGGCAGCCCAGGCGGGCGCCGTCAATACCCTGAAATTTGATGGGGATGTGGTGTACGGCGACAATACCGATGGCATCGGTCTGGTGCGTGATATCGAACGCCTAGGCATCGGCGTCGGTGGCCGGCGCGTGCTGCTGCTGGGTGCTGGCGGCGCCGCGCGTGGTGTGCTTGGTCCGCTGCTCGGGCAACGTCCGGCACGGGTCTCCGTGGCGGCGCGTCGCCTGCCCAAGGCGGCTGAGCTGGCACGGCTGTTTGATGCGCCGATCGGCGTGTATGGCATCGATGATCTGCCCCCGGGGGCGTTTGACATCATCATCAATGCCACCTCGGCCAGTCTCAGCGGCGCAAGTCTGGCGCTGCCGGAGGGCGTGTTTGATCAGGCCCAACTGACCTACGACATGATGTACGGGCGCGAACTGACGGCCTTTCTGGCGATGGCTCAGGCAAGTGGTAGCGCCCAGGTCGCCGATGGTCTGGGCATGCTGGTCGAGCAGGCCGCCGAGTCCTTCGAAATCTGGCGTGGCGTGCTGCCGCGCACGGCCGAAGTGCTCAGCATGGTGCGGGCGGCCCTGTGACGAGGCCGTTGTGACGCGCATTCTGCGTTACACCGGCTGGCTGGCCGGTGCGGCGCTGGTGGCGGTGCTGGCTTTGCAACTGTTTTATTTCCTCTGCATCGCCTGGTGGTCGTTCGTCAACCCGGCTTCGACCAGTTTCATGCGCGAGCAGCTTGAAGTGCAGCGCGTGCGCAATCCGAACTTCAAAATCGATCATCGCTGGGTCGATTACCGTGCCATTTCGGTCCACCTCAAGCGCGCCGTCATCACCGCCGAGGACAGCAAGTTCGCCGGGCATGAAGGGGTCGACTGGGCGGCGATCGAGAAGGCCTACGAAAACAACCAGAAAAAAGGCCGCAAGATCAAGGGGGGCTCCACCATCACCCAGCAACTGGCGAAAAACATGTTTCTGTCGGGTGAGCGCACCTATCTGCGCAAGGGCCAGGAACTGGTGCTGGCCTACATGATCGAGCTGCTCATGAGCAAACAGCGCATCCTCGAGCTGTATCTGAACATGGTCGAATGGGGTGTGGGTGTGTTTGGTGCCGAGGCTGCGGCCCGTCATTATTACGGCATTCCGGCCGCGCAACTCAGCGCCATGCAGGCGGCGCGCCTGGCCGCGATGTTGCCCCGGCCGCGGTTTTTTGACCGCAACCAGGGTTCGGACTGGCTGGCCGGCCGGGCCGAGTCCATCCTGCGCTACATGCCCGGCGCCGAGTTGCCTTGATAAAAGTGTTCGCCGCGGCGCCTTGGCCCGCCTACAATGGCGCTCCGTGCGATGTGTTCGCGTGCATCGCTTCTGAAATTGCGCAAGTCTGGTTCCCATATGGCTGAAAATCTTACCGAGGCGACCGAGGTCAAAAACGGCCTGCCCGAAGCGGCAGTCGGCAATGCCACGCCGCGTGATCCCGAAGATGCGCAACGTGCTCTGGATCGTGTTCAGTTCATGCTGCGCCGCGCCGACCGGGTGGAAAGCCAGGCGCGCCGCCACAATCAGGGCGGGCAGGAAGAGCGTCAGCAGATCGTCGAAAACCTCGCCCACCAGCAGAATGAGGCCGAGCTGCGCCACTTGCTCGACCACCTGCATCCGGCCGATGCGGCCTACATCCTCGAAGCCCTGCCACTGGTTGATCGCCAGTCGGTCTGGCAGCACATCAAGTCCGAACAATGCCTGATCGATTCGGGCGAAGTGTTGCTCGAGTTGTCCGATTCGGTGCGCGAATCGCTCATCGCCACCATGGACACCGACGAACTGGTGTCCGCCGCCGAAGACCTGGACGCCGACGAGCTGGCCGACCTCGCACCCGACCTGCCGCAGGAGGTCATCAACGAGTTGCAGCAAGGCCTGTCGATCGAAGAGCGCGAGCAGTTGCGCGCGGCCATGAGTTATCCCGAAGACAGCGTCGGCGCGCGCATGGATTTCGAGATTCTCACCATCCGCGACGACGTCTCGCTGGAGGTGGTCTTGCGGTATCTGCGCCGTTTTGACGCCCTGCCGGAGCAGACCGATCAGGTGTTTGTCGTCGACCGTGATGAAAGTCTCAAGGGTTCGCTGCCGCTCGACCGGCTGTTGCTCAACGAGCCCGACACCCTGGTGGTCGATGTCATGCGCACCGACCTGCTCACCCTGCAGCCGCACGACGACGCCGGCGAGGCCGCCCAGGCCTTTGAACGTTACGATCTGGTGTCGGCGCCGGTGGTTGATCGTCTGGGTAAACTGATCGGCCGCCTGACGGTGAACGAAGTGGTGGACGTCATCCGCGAAGAGTCCGACGAACAGGCCCTGTCCAAGGCCGGCCTGCGCGAGGAAGAAGACGTCTTCGCGCCGCTCAAGGATTCGATTCGCAACCGCGCGCCCTGGCTGATGCTTAACCTCGTGACGGCTTCGGTGGCGGCATACGTCGCGTCGCGTTTTGAAGGCACCGTCGGACATATCGTCATTCTGGCTTTCCTGATGTCCATCATCGCCGGCATCGGCGGCAATTCGGGCAATCAGACCATGACCCTGATCATCCGCGCCATTGCGCTCAACCGCATCAGCAGCGGTAGCCTGCGCACGCTCATCGTCAAGGAACTGTCGGTCAGCCTGACCATTGGTCTGCTCGGCGGTTTTGTTGCGGGCGGTTTTGCCTATGCCATCTCGGGGCGCATTGCGCTCTGGCCGGTGATGGCCTGCGCCATGATCCTCAACATGCTGGTTGGCGCCACGGTGGGCATGGTGGTACCGATTTTGCGTGACCGCTTCGGCAAGGACCCGGCGATCGGCTCATCGGTGTTGCTGACCTTCGCCACCGACACCCTGGGATTTTTTATTTTCCTCGGGCTGGCGACGATTTTCCTGGTGTAGGCCGCCTGCACCCTTACAGCAGGGCGAAGGATTCGCCCGCCGCCCTCAATGTGGCATCGATGATGGCGTCGTCGTGTGCCGCGGAGACAAAGCCGGCTTCATACGCCGAGGGCGCCAGATACACGCCACGCTCGAGCATTAAGTGGAAAAAGCGCTTGAAGGCCTCGATGTCTGACGCCGCGACGTCTGCCAGTCTGGCCGGCAGCCTGCTGCTGAAATACAGCCCGAACATGCCACCGATGGAGTCGGCACAAAATTCAACGCCAGCCGCTCTGGCCTGCGCGCTCAGGCCATCGGCCAGTTTGGCCGTCTGGGCGCTCAAACGATCATAGAAGCCAGGTTCCTGGATCAGCGTCAGGGTCGCCATGCCCGCCGCGACCGCGACCGGATTGCCAGACAGCGTGCCGGCCTGGTAGACCGGGCCCAGTGGCGAGAGCATCTGCATGATTTCCGCCCGTCCGCCAAAGGCTGCCACCGGCAAGCCGCCGCCGATCACCTTGCCCAGCGCCGTCAGGTCGGGCGTGATGCCATACAGTGATTGCGCGCCGCCCAGGGCCACGCGAAAGCCGCTCATCACTTCATCGAAGATTAGCAGCGCACCATGTTTCTGGCACAGGCTCTGCATGGCGGCCAGAAACTCCGCCGTGGCGCGCACCAGGTTCATGTTGCCGGCCACCGGTTCCACCATCACACAGGCGATCTGGTCGCCGTGCTGGCGGAAGGCCTCGTCGAGCTGGCCGACATCGTTGTAGTCGAGCACGATGGTGTGCTGGGTGATCTCCGGCGGCACACCGGCCGAACTCGGCTCGTTGAAGGTGAGCAGGCCCGAGCCGGCCTTGACCAGCAGACTATCGGAATGGCCGTGATAACAGCCGTCAAACTTGATGATTTTGGGCCGCCGCGTATAACCACGCGCCAGACGCAGGGCGCTCATGGTGGCTTCCGTGCCCGAACTCACCAGACGTACCTGCTCAATCGATGGCACGAGCCGGCAGATTTCTTCGGCCATGACCACCTCGGCCTCGGTCGGCGTGCCAAAACCGAGGCCGCGCGCCACGGCTTGCTGCACGGCCTGCACCACCAGCGGATGGGCGTGGCCGACAATGGCCGGACCCCAGCTGTTGATGTAATCGATGTAGCCGCGGCCGTTGACGTCAAACATGCGCGCGCCCAGGGCGTGGCTCATGAAGCGCGGCGTGCCGCCCACCTGCCGGAAGGCGCGCACGGGTGAATTGACGCCGCCGGGCGTGGTCTGGCAGGCGCGTTCGAAGAGTTGTTCGTTGAGATCGGTCATGAGAAAGAGTCAGGCTGCATGAGGGGTGGAGTCGTTCGGGGCGGCCGGGCGCAGGCGTCGCGCCAGTTCATAGGTGTGCCGTCGGATGTCGTTGGCGTCGTACAGATCGGAAATCAGCGCGGCGGCATCGGCGCCGGCCTCGACCAGTTGATCGATGTTGCGGGCATTGATGCCACCGATGCCGACCATGGGCAGACCGAGCGGACGGGCGCGTGCGAACAGGGCCAGATTGGCGCGTGTCGCCGCCGGTTTGGTGCGCGACTGGAACATGCTGCCAAAGGCGATGTAGTCAGCACCCGCGAGCAGGGCGTATTCGGCGCGGTCGAGACGGTCGTAACAGGAAATGCCGAGCAGGCGGTTGGGCCCGAGCAGGCGGCGTTGGGTGCTCAGGTCGCCATCGGTGTCGCCGATGTGCAGACCGTCGGCGTCGACTTCGAGTGCCAGATCGAGATGATCGTTGACGATCAGCAGGCTCTTGCGCTGGTGGCACAGCGCTACCAGCGCGCTGGCCTGTTCGTGGCGCAGCGCACGGCTGGCTGATTTGTGACGGTACTGCACCACACGGGCGCCGCCACGCAACACCAGCAGGGTCTTGGCCAGCAGGATGTCGGTATCGTTTTCATCGGGCGTAATGGCATAAATGCCGCGGATGCGTGCGCGCAGCGCCAGCCGGGTTTCTGAAATCGCGACTTTGCCACCGGACTCGGCACCGCGTGGCGGCTCACCTGTCGGGCCGTTCATGAGGGCTGGGCCGGTCGACTGTCGGGCTCGCTCAGGGTGCCGTTCTCCTGCAATTCACGGGCCCAGAAAAAACGGTCCGGCAGATGCTGGCCCATGCCCGGACGAAAACCCGAAGACAGGGCCTGCCAGGTGTATTCCTGGGCTTCGCGCACGGCCTCGGGGATGTCCAGGCCATTGGCGAGCAGTGCCGCGATGGCCGAAGCCAGTGTGCAGCCCGAACCATGGTAGCTGCCCGGCAGACGTTCCCAGGCGTCGCTGCGCAGGATGCTGCCTTCGGTGTAGAGCGTGTTGACGACCTCGCTGGTGTTTTCGTGCGTGCCGGTAATGAGTACGAATTCGCTACCCCATTCGATCAGGCGGTCGGCGCAGACACTCAGTTCAAGACTGCTGCCATCCTCGTCGTCGACATCCCCGCCATCCTCGCCATCGCTGTCCTGGCGCGCCAGACGGCGTGCTTCCAGACTGTTGGGCGTCAGGATGGTGGTTTGCGGGATGAGCAGTTCACGGATCGCAGCAATCACCTCGTCGTCGCCAAAGGCGTCGCCGCGGCCGCTCGCCAGCACCGGGTCGAGCACCAGCGGAATGTCCGGATAATCGGAGACGATTTCGGCGATCACGGCAACCGCTTCAACACTGCCGAGCACGCCAATCTTGAAGGCCGCCACCGGCATGTCTTCCAGAAGGCAGCGCGCCTGCGCATCGATGAAGTCGGCGTCGATGGCGATGAATTCCTCGACCCCGGCGGTGTCCTGCACCGTCAGGCCGGTGACGACCGACAGCCCATGGCAGCCCATGCTGGCCACCGTCATGAGGTCAGCCTGCAGACCGGCACCACCGGTGGGGTCGCTGGCGGCGAAGATCATTACGAGGGGCGGTGTGGCGACGGACATGGGGTCCCAGAGTGTGAATTGGCAATGACCTGCAACTTGTGACAGTCTTTTGCGATGTTGTCGTGCGTTACGAAGACTGCGCGGGCGCGAACTTGGTAATATCGGGGCAGATCAAAAAAAGCAAGATGACAGTCACGCTGATCTGGTGCATTGAGTATGTCCTTGATGCGGTGGTTGACCAAATCCGTGTGGCCTGTCATAAAGCGCGGTGCAAAGCACTGCCCCGATTTTACTGTATGGATGGGGTTGTAGCGTGTACCAACATGGAACTCGGGAAAGAGACGTATGAAAACGTGGATGTGCCTTATTTGTGGATGGATTTACGACGAAGCAGCGGGCTTGCCGGAAGAGGATATTGCGCCGGGAACTCGCTGGGAGGATGTGCCGATCAACTGGACTTGTCCGGAGTGCGGCGCGCGCAAGGAAGATTTTGAGATGGTCGAATTGTGAACGGGCCCTTACTCCAGTGCCGCATGGCCGGTTGGAGCAACGGCCACTGAGCCTCCCGTGGTCTCGCACCCCGGCCGGGGTGCAACCATGGATGAATAAAGTATGACCGGTAAGACTGAAAATTCCGAGTTCTCTGGCCTGAAAGTGATGGTCATTGACGATAGCAGCACCATCCGGCGCAGCGCGGAAATCTTTCTGGTCCATTCCGGTTGTCAGGTCATCCTGGCCGAAGACGGCTTCGACGCCCTCTCGAAAATCAGCGATCACCAGCCCCATCTCATTTTCTGCGACGTCCTCATGCCGCGGCTGGATGGTTACCAGACGTGCGCGCTGATCAAGCGCAGCCCGCGGTTCCATGCCACGCCCGTGGTCATGCTGTCGAGCAAGGACGGTCTGTTCGACCGTGCGCGCGGCCGTATGGTGGGGTCGGAAGAATATCTCACCAAGCCGTTCAGCAAGGACAGCCTGTTGCTGGCGGTACGCCAGCACGCGCGGTCAGCGGCGGGGTAGTGATGCTGGTGACACCCTTGGTCGATGGCCGGGGTGTTGTTGTTTTTTTGAGGAAATGCGGGCTTGGCCCGCCAGGGAGGAAGCATGTCGATCAGGAAAATTCTTGTCGTGGACGACTCGCCCACCGAGCGTTTCTTTTATGCTGATTTGCTGGCGCGCGCCGGTTATCAGGTTGTGCTGGCCGAGGACGGTGAGCAGGCCGTTGCGCTGGCGCTCTCGGAGAAGCCCGAACTCATTGTCATGGACGTCATCATGCCGGGACAGAACGGCTTTCAGGTCACGCGCGCCATCAGTCGCGACCCGCAGACTGCCCACATTCCCGTCATTCTGTGTACCAGCAAGGATGCCGAGACGGATCGTTACTGGGGCATCAAGCAGGGCGCGCGCGAATATCTCGTCAAGCCTGTCGACCCCGAGCAACTGCTTGCCCGCATCGGCGCGCTGGCCACTGTGGCGAACTGAGCCGAGCGTTTGCCATGGACGAAATTTTCGCTGGCCCGCGCGAGCCAGAGCGCGTCGTCTTCCGACCGGGTGATCGGAGCCGCAGCCGTGATCGCCTGCGCGCCTTCCAGTCCGGCCTCGCCGAGCGTCTGCAGCAGGCGCGCGAACAGCCGGCGGGCGTCACCATGCTTGCGGTGTTTTTCGGCGCTCGGCCCTGCCTGCTGGCGCTCGATGAAGTGAGTGAAATCATGGCTCTGCCTGCGCTGACCCCTGTGCCCCATGTACAGCCCTGGTTGCTGGGTGTTGCAAACTTGCGTGGACGCCTGGTCAGCGTGGCCGATTTGTCGCAATATTGCGGGCATGAACCCCTGCCCATCGACAAAGACAGCCGTCTCATCAGCGTGGCCCTGCCCTTGCGCTGCAATGCCGCGTTCGTCGTGTCGAGTATCGCCGGGCTGCGCCATCCGGATGAGATGGAGTCGGTCGTCCCTGATCGCCCGTCGCATTCCTGGGAAGGGGCTCCCCTGCTTGACACCGCCGGGCGGATCTGGCGTCCCCTGTCGCTGCGGACGCTGGTGCGCGAAGGCACATTTCTGCGGGTGGCGCGCGGACCTTGAGTGGCGGCGTACAGGCCGCACGGTCTTGCCCGCGACCCACGGGCAAGACGGTCCTTTCTCTGTGGGACTGGCCACAAGGCTAGTCACAAGGCAAGTTGTTCGAACATTTTCAATCAGAGTTCAACATGGTATTCAAACTGCCCAGGATGCCCCTGAAAAAGCATTCAGCCGGCGAGCACGAGAGCGCTGGTCCGGCCCTGCCGGCACACCCGCAGGGCGCCTCGTTTGCGGGAGAGGATGCCGGTCTGGCGGGTCCCACAGGCGACCCCGAGACGGCTGTGCCGCCGTCCGCTGCCGCCCAGCCCGGCGCCCCTGCTACCCTAGCGTTTCGTGCGCCGCTGCAACGCGCACGCCTGGCTCTGGCCCGGCAGTTGCGCAAGCCTTTGCCCCTGATCGGCGGCCGGCCCCTGACCGTGCAATTGCACGTGCTTGCCGGCTTCACTGCGGGAATGCTGGTTCTTGCGCTTCTGGTCGTTGTTTTTGACTTGCGTCAGGCTTCCAATGCGGCGGTACAGGCCGAGCTGACGGGGGAGCTGATGCTGCATTCACAACGTCTTGCCAAGGCCGTACCCAACGCCGTGCAGGGCAACCCGCAGGCTTTCGTGCTGCTGCGTGACAGCCGTCCCCGCTTTGCCGCCAGCCTGGCCTTGCTCACTGAAGGCGGGCAACAGGGCAATCGTTCCGTGGCGTCGCCCAGCGGTGACGCGGCGCAGCTGCTGGCAGAACTCGGGAAACTCTGGACCCCGACCAGTCGGGCCGCGAGCGTGGTGCTCGACAACGAAGCGATTCTGACTGGCATTGGCACGATCGTGCGGCGCATCAACGAAGGCAATCCGCAACTGCTTGAACTGACTGAACAGATCGCGGCCGCCCGGCTGCAGGGAGGCGCCAGCGCGCGCGAGATCGCCGAGTCCAGCCGCCTGGTCATGCTCACCCAGCGAATTGCCAAGAACGTCAACGAATTGCTCACCTCTCAGGGCGACAGCCCCGAAATCGCCTTCCTGCTCGGCAAGGATACCAACAGCTTTCGTGATCTGGTCGAGTCCATGGCCCTGACGGTACGCCGCGATCCCGACATGAACGTGATGGTCGGCAACCTGCAAAAGGAGTTCGTCGACGTTCAGCGTCAGCTCGGTGGCCTGCTGGCCAACCAGCAAAGCATTACCGCCGCCAAACTTGCCCAGCAGCTGGTGTTTCGTGACAACGAAGCGCTGCGCGAGCGCATCGCCGGTCTGCAGGCGCGCTTCGCGGAGGAGGACGGCATCCGCCTGTATTACATTGCCGCGCTCATCGTGACCGGATCGCTGGCCCTGCTCGGTGCTTTGCTGATCGGCCGACTCTATCTGGACGACAGCGCCGCACGCGCTCTGGAGGCGGAACGTCGTAGTGTGCAGGCCCGGGGGGAAGAGGAACAGGCGCGCCGTCAGAATGAAGCCAACCAGACGGCCATCAAACGCCTCATGGACGAGTTGCAGGAAGTTGCTGACGGCAACCTCAGTGCCCAGGCCACCGTGTCCGAAGACATCACCGGCGCAATTGCCGATTCGGTCAACTACACCCTTGAAGAACTGCGTGGTCTGGTCGCGCGCATCAACAAGACCGCTGCCCAGGTCACCCGCGCCACGACCGAGGCACGCGAGACCTCGGAGCGGCTGTTGCAGGCGGCACGTCAGGAAGCGCTCGAAATTCGCCAGACCGGTGAGGCTGTACTGCACATGGCAGGCCAGATCAATCTGGTCTCGACCTCGGCTGCCGAGTCTGCCGGTGTGGCGCGTGAGTCGCTCGCAGTCGCCACGCGGGGCCGCGAGGCAGTGGCCAATTCCATCTCCGGCATGGACGAGATCCGCGAACAGATTCAGGAGACTTCAAAACGCATCAAACGCCTCGGTGAGTCTTCGCAGGAGATTGGGGAAATCACCGAACTGATTTCCGACATCACTGAACAGACCAACGTGCTTGCCCTGAATGCGGCCATCCAGGCGGCTTCGGCCGGCGAGGCCGGGCGGGGATTTTCAGTGGTGGCCGAAGAAGTGCAGCGGCTCGCGGAACGGTCCGCCGAGGCGACCCGGCAAATCGGTGCTCTGGTGCGGACCATTCAGACCGATACTCAGGATGCCGTGTTCGCCATGGAAAAATCGACTGAGGGTGTGGTCGCGGGAACCCGCTTGTCGGACGCCGCAGGTCAGGCGCTGACTGATATTGACCGCGTGTCACGCCAGCTCGCCGGCCTGATTGAAAACATCTCGGCCACCACCTCCAGCCAGGCTGTCTCGGCCGGTGAGGTGGCACGCAGCATCGAACACATCCTGCGGCTCAGTGAAGACAATGCGGAAGGAACGCAAAATACCTCCGGTGCGATTACCCAGTTGTCGGTTCTGGTCGATGAACTCAGAATCTCGGTGGCGCGTTTCAAGGTGGCCTGAGCGCCCACGCCATGCTCCGCCTGATTTGAAAAGTGTGTCCGACGATGCGCCAATCTGAATTCAACCCGGTCTCCCCATGAACGACAGTCTTCCCAGCACGGTCGCGCTTGCTGCCGCACACCTCCCCGCGGATCTCGGGCCCTTGTCCTGGGTCATCGGTGATATCCGCTCGGCCCTTGCCGCCTCGCACACTGCACTCATGGGCTTTGCCTCGGACCGGGACGTCACTGCATTGCGTGTCGCGCGCACCTGCCTGCATCAGGCGCATGGCGCACTGCAGATGGTCGAGTTGCAGGGCGTTACCATGCTTACTGCCGAGCTCGAACGTCTGTATGAAGTTGCCGAACATGTTTCCGCATCGCGCCTTGCCCAGGATATTGAACTCGCCGCCACAAGCATTCACGGCCTCAATGTCTATCTGGAGGACCTGCTCGCGGGTGGAGTGCAGCGGCCACTGCGCCTGTATCCGCAGTACAGCGCCCTGCTGACCCGGCGCGGCGCTGAACGCAATCATCCGGCCGACCTGTTTTTTCCCGATCTGAGCATACGGCCGCCGCGCCTGGCTTACGAGCTGGCCGGCATCCGCCTGGGCGCGGCCATCCCCGACCTGGCTTCCCTGCGTGCCCGCTTCGAGCGCGCTTTACTGTGTCTGCTGCGTGATGCGCAGGCGGATGCAGCCAGCGCCGAAATGCGCGCGATCGTGGCCAGCATCGTGCCGGTGCCGAGGACCGGTCAGCAGCGTGCATTTTGGTGGGTCGTGCTGGCGCTGTTTGACGCGCTGAGTGCGGGTGCCCTGCCGCTTGATCTGCACGTCAAGCGACTCGCTGCGCGGGTCAATCTGCAGATCCGTCGTCTGCACGAGGGTTCACCGACCATCTCCGAGCGTCTGCTGCGCGATGCCCTGTATTTTGTCGCATGTGCCCATCCCGGGACAGACCTGGTGCGCGCCGCACAGCGCGTCTATCAGCTTGAGCACCTGGTGCCGCTCCAGAATGGATCCACTGACGGCTTATTGCTTGAGCCGGCCCAGCCGGCACTGCATCAGGCGCGTGCAATCCTGCTGTCGGTCAAGCAGGCCTGGGGCGCGCTGGTCAATGCTGGCGCCACAGACATCGCGGCACGTGCTGACGTATTCGGACGCGAGCTTGCGCGTCTGGGTCCGGTTTGCGCCGGGTTTGGTCGCACCGGCATCGGTGCTGTCATCGCGTCGCTCAGCACACTTGCTGTCGACGAATTGGCGCCACAGAAGCAGCGTGCCCTTGATGTGGCGACGGCGCTGCTGTTTCTCGAACATGCACTGGACCATGTGCACCAGCTCGATGACCGTTTCGATGCCCGCGCAGCGGAGGTGGCTGCGCGTGTTCAGGCTTCCGTTCTTGCGCCCTTGCATGCGTCGGGGCATGAAGTTGATGCGGCGGGTGACGACTGGCTCGACGACATCGCCCGGCGCGCTCAGGACCGCCTGACCACGAGCAGCGTGGTGAGCGAGTTGCGCGCCAATCTGCGTCAGGTCGAGCAGGATCTTGAGGCATGGTTTCGCGATCCGGCGCGCAGCGGCGTGCTGCCGCATGTCGAGCATCTGCTTGCTCAGGTTGGCGGCGTCCTGCGGGTCATGGGTCACGATGAGGCGGCGCAAACCGTCAGCAATGCCCGCACCTTGCTGGCGCGTTGTTTGCGCGATCAGCAGCCGGCATCTGACAGCGAATTTGATCTGCTCGCGCACAATCTGGGTGCGCTTGGTTTTTATTGCGAGGCGCTGTTGCAGCCGGGAGCCGCGGCCCACCCTTTGTATGCGCTCGACCCGTCCACCGGACGGTTTGCGCCCGCGCCGGCGGTGGTCGCGCCGGCCACCGAGGATGGTCTGGACGATGACGAAGACCCGTTCATTCAGGAGGCAGCGCTGCAGGACACGGTCGAACTGGAATTGCAGCGCCGCTGCCGTATCGCTCTGGCTCTCGGTACCGCCTGGGCACGACAACCCGGTGATGCCGTGCTGGCCGAACGTCTGGGCACGACCCTGCGTCTGGTGCAGCAGGATGCCGTTTTACAGGATGACAGCGGATTGCGCGATCGCGCCGGGGCACTCCTGAAGCAACTGGCGCTGGTGGCCGATGACGGCACGCAACTGCCCGCCATGCTGGACGGTCTGCGTGCCATGGCGGTGCAGGTCGGAGTGGGGGACGAGGAGGGCGAAGTCACGCCCGAAGTGAAGCTCGAAGCCACAACCGAAGCCACAACCGAAGCCGCAACCGAAGCCGCAACCGAAGCCGCAACCGAAGCCGCAACCGAAATTGCGGTTCAGGAGGTGCCGCTGCCCGACCACACGCCCGTGCCCGTACTGGAGACCGCTGCGCACAGCGTCCCTTCGGCGACTACCGTCGATGCCGAGTTGCTGGATATTTTTCTCGGTGAGGCGCAGGACGTTCTCGAATCCGTTCACGCTGCGCTGGCCGTGCTGCGGGAGCGGCCACAGGACGATGCGGCCTTGCGGGTCGTGCGGCGTGGCTTTCACACCCTCAAGGGTAGCGGGCGGATGGTCGGTCTGCATGATGCAGGCGAGGCCGCCTGGAACATGGAACAATTGCTCAATACATGCCTGGCCGAACAGCGTCTTGCCACGTCCGGCCTCATTGATCTGATCGGGCAGGCTGCCAGCCAGTTTGCGGTCTGGATGCGCGAGATCGGCGATGGTCAGGTGCCATCGGACAGCGCTGCGTGGATGCTGCGGCGGATCCAGCAGTCCGGTCTTGAGTTGCCCGATCCCTTGCGCCCTGCTGCAGGGTTGCCGACCCAGCCGCCGCATGCGGCCGCCGTTGAGACTCGAGGTGCCAATCAAGGTGCCGATCACGGTGTGGATCCGTGCGAGGATGAGGGTCCCGTCGCTGACTGCGATCCGGACCAGACGCTGCAGACGGCCTGCGCTGACGCGGACGATTTGGTTTTCGAGTTGCCGGTGCCCGCGGAACCTTCAGCTGTGCCGCTGACCGCAGCCGTAGTGGCCAGCGGGCCGGCACCCGACGCATCGCGTGCCGAGGAGTTCAAGCGCATCGGCAGTCTGCAGATTGCGCTGGCGCTCTACAACATCTATCTCAACGAAGCCGATGAACTGCTGCACACACTGGCGCTGGATTTCAGTGCGTGGCGCCACGAGCCCGGCCGCGTACCTTCCGAGCCGGCCCTGCGCGCCGCGCATTCGCTGGCCGGGTCTTCGGCCACCATCCGGCTGGTCGCCGTGCAGGAACTTGCGCAGGCGGTGGAACGTGTGCTGGAAGCGCTGGCGGACGCCGGCATGCCGGTGTGGAGTACGGATATCGAAATGCTGGAGCAGGCACTGGAGGGTCTCAGAGCCATGTTGCACCGCTTTGCCGCCGGGCTGCTGCCGGCGCCTGAACCGCGTTTCACTGAAATGCTGGCCATTCTGGTCCGGTCCATTCGTTCGCGCGACTTGGCCTTGCCGGTGACATTCTCGACCGCCCGACCGGCGTTGCCGGCAAGCCCGGATGGCGCTGCCGTCATGCAAGCCGGTGCTGGCGAATCTGCTTTGGTGTCATCGAAGACGCACTCCGCCGACGGCGGGTCATGGCCGGCATCGGGCCCCTGGCACGCCGTGGCACCCATGGTGCCCGCCGAGGCGCTGA
>CANJOT010000006.1 GCA_947475815.1 Burkholderiales bacterium
TGCCAGCCGGGCCTGGCCGTTCTGCTGATCGGCGACGATCCTGCATCGCAGGTCTATGTCCGCAACAAGGTCAAGGCCTGCGAAGACACCGGCGTCTTTTCCCTGCTCGAACGCCTGCCGGCCGCCATGACCGAAGCCGACCTGCTGGCGCGCATTGCCGAACTGAATGACGATGCGCGCATCCACGGCATCCTCGTGCAACTGCCGCTGCCGGCGCACATTGACAGCCACAAAGTGATCGAGGCCATCAGCGCCGACAAAGACGTCGATGGCTTTCACATGCTCTCCGCCGGTGCGCTCATGACGGGCGCCACCGGCTTTCGACCCTGCACGCCCTACGGTGTCATGAAAATGCTGGCTTCCACCGGCGTGCCGCTGCGCGGTGCCCATGCGGTGGTCATTGGCCGCAGCAACATTGTCGGCAAACCCATGGCCATGCTGCTGCTGGCCGAAAGTGCCACCGTCACTGTCTGTCACAGCGCCACGCGCGATCTCGGCGCCATGACGCGCCAGGCCGACATCATCGTCGCCGCCGTCGGGCGCGCGAAACTGCTCACGGCCGACATGGTCAAACCAGGCGCCGTCGTCATCGACGTCGGCATGAACCGCGATGAAGCCGGAAAATTGTGCGGCGATGTCGATTTTGCCGGCGTGCGTGAGGTCGCCAGCTGGATCACTCCAGTGCCAGGCGGCGTTGGGCCGATGACCATCACCATGTTGCTCGTCAATACGCTGGAAGCTGCCGAACGCGCTACCACACTGGTGCGCTGAATTTTGCGTCCGGCTTTTGCGTCCGGCTCAGCAGGAGCACAGACGGGTACCGTCACACTGTCTTGCACTGCCGCGCTGAGGCCCCATATTGCCCCCATGTCTGTTTACTTCCGATCGTCACAAGGCAACGATGAATCCTGTCTCTGAATCCAATCCCATGCTCGATTTTTCCGGTCTGGCACGCTTTGATGCCATCCGCCCCGAGCATGTCCAGCCCGCCATCGACCAGTTGCTCGACGAAAACCGCAGCGCCCTGCACATCCTCGAAGACCCCGCCTCGCCTGCCAACTGGCACGAATTCATCGAACCATTGGAAGATGTCACCGAACGGCTGTCGCGCGCCTGGAAAGCGGTTGAGCACATGAACGCCGTGGTCGACTCGCCCGAACTGCGCGCCGCCTACAACGAGGCCCTGCCGCGCGTCACCGAGTTCTGGGCAGGCCTGTCGCAAAATCTCAAACTGTTCCAGAAGTACCAGGCCCTTGCACAATCACCCGAGTTCGAAGGCTACAACGCCGCGCGCAAACGCGTCATCAACAACGCCCTGCGCGACTTCCGCCTCGGCGGCGCCGAACTGGCCGAATCCGCCAAGCCGCGTTTTGCCGACATCCAGGAACGTCAGGGTGCGCTCGGCCAGAAATATTCCGAAAACGTGCTGGACGCCACCAATGAATTTGCACTCTACGTCGATGATGTCAACGCACTGGCCGGCCTGCCCGCCGACGCACTGGCCGCCGCGCGCGCGCGCGCCGAGGCTGACGGCAAACCAGGCTGGAAAATCACCCTGCACATGCCCTCGTATCTGGCCGTGGTGCAATACGCCGACGACCGCGCCCTGCGCGAAAAAATCTATCAGGCCTACTGCACGCGCGCCTCGGACGTCGGCCCGGCCGAGCGCGACAACAGCGCCCTGATCGTCGAAACCCTGCAACTGCGCGCCGAAGAAGCGCACATGCTCGGTTACCGCAATTACGCCGAAGTCTCGCTCGTGCCCAAGATGGCCAAAACGCCGACCGAGGTGATCGACTTCCTGATCGACCTGGGACAGCGCGCCCGGCCCTACGCCGAACGCGACCTGACCGAATTGCGTGAATTTGCCGCACGCCAACTGGGCATCGCCGACCTGCAGGTCTGGGACATGGCCTACGCCTCGGAAAAACTGCGTGAGGCGCGCTATGCGTTTTCCGAACAGGAAGTGAAGCAGTATTTTCCGGAACCCAAGGTGCTCGAAGGCCTGTTCAAGGTCGTCGAGACACTGTTCCGCGTGCGCATCAAACCGGACAGCGCGCCGCTGTGGCACCGCGATGCGCGCTTCTTCCGCGTTGAATCCGCCAACGGGCAATTGCTCGCCCAGTTTTACCTCGACCTGTACGCCCGGCCCGGCAAGCGCGGCGGGGCCTGGATGGACGATGCACGTGGCCGCCGCCGCTTGACCGATGGCGGCCTGCAGACGCCGATCGCCCTTCTGACCTGCAACTTTTCCGAACCGCTCAAGGGCGCCGATGGCCAGATGCGCCCGGCCCTGTTTACCCACGACGAAGTCACCACGCTGTTCCACGAATTCGGCCATGGCCTGCATCACATGCTCACGCAGGTCGAAGAAATGCCGGTGTCGGGCATCAACGGCGTGGAATGGGATGCGGTCGAATTGCCCTCGCAGTTCATGGAAAATTTCTGCTGGGAATGGGATGTGCTCAAGCACATGACCAGCCAGATCGACAGCGGTGCGCCGCTGCCACGCGCGCTGTTTGACAAGATGCTGGCCGCAAAGAACTTTCAGGCCGGCCTGCAAACCCTGCGGCAAATCGAGCTTGGCCTGTTTGACATGCGCCTGCATCACGACCCGGCGAGCTACCAGGCGGACACCGTCATGACGCTGCTTGCGGTGGTGCGCAAACAATACGCCCTGCTGCCCGTGCCGGCCTATAACCGCCTGCCGCACCAGTTTTCACACATCTTTGCCGGCGGTTATGCAGCCGGGTACTACAGCTACAAATGGGCCGAAGTGCTGTCGGCCGACGCCTACGCGCGCTTCGAGGAGGACGGGGTCCTCAATCCCGAGACGGGTGCACGCTTTTGCGACGAAATCCTTGGCATGGGCGGCAGCCGGCCGGCCATTGAATCTTTTCAGGCCTTCCGGCATCGGACCCCTACCATCGACGCGCTGTTGCGCCATAATGGCATGAGTGGCACTTGATGTTTTCGGGCCGGGGCCTCGTCCGATTTTCAAAGCATGGGAGTTTTTACATGTTGCGTATCAGTCTGGCAAGCAAGCTGGTCAACCCTCTGGTCAGGACGCTGGTTCTGACGGGGCTCTGCACGCTCACAAGCGTGGCGCAGGCCCAATACAAATCGGTCAGCCCCGATGGCCGGGTGACCTATAGCGACCAGCCGCCTCCGGGCGATGCCCGGGTGGTGGAACAGCGCTCCTTCGGCCAGCCGCTGGCAAGCCCCACCCTGCAGCCGGAAGTGCAACAGGCCATGAGCAGCGCGCCAGTCACGCTCTACACCACCGACAAGTGCGAGCCCTGTGATCGCGCGCGCGCCTTTTTGCGCGGCCGTGGTGTGCCGTTCACGGAAAAATACGTCAAGACCGACGATGAGATCAAACTGTTCCGCGCCATCTCACCCGATGGCAGCATCCCCTTGGCCACCATCGGCGCGCGCAAACAGACTGGTTTTGAAGCGGGCGCATGGGGTGCGGCACTCGATGCGGCAGGTTATCCCACCGAAATCAAGCTGCCGGTCAACTACAAGGATCCCGTCCCCGAGAGCATCGTGCCCCTTGCACCGGCGCAAAATTCGAGCGGCAGCGATGGCCGGCCCGCGCCCATTCCGCAGGCACCGCCCGATTCTGGCAATGCACCACCCGGGTTCCGCTTTTAGGGCCTGCTTTTAGAGCGTGCTTTGAGAACCTGCTGCGCGCGTTTGGCTCTGGTGCCGGCGCGCGCTGACTTCAATCCGGCGGCTGGGTGGCCACCAGAGCATCGTAGATGGCCTGGGCATCAAACGGGCGCTGCATGTCGACCCGCATGACCGCGTCGACAAAACCCGCGGGCGGCTGATAAGCATGCTCCGACAGGTAGTGGACCACCAGCGACGGCGCCACGAAATAATGACCAGCCTCGCGATCCGGAACCAGTAACTCGCACGCACCAACGTACGGATTGTGGAATCCCGACATACCACACACGGCACAGGCATGCCCGCCACGCACAAGGTTGAAGCGGGCATCAAAAAAACCTGCACCGGCCGGCCAGGCATCGAGCATGGCGGTGAGTTTTTCAAGCAGCCGCGGTGACACCACCCCTCTGGAGAACGAGCTGGAGCCATCCAGCCAGCCGACATTGAGCACGTCCGGCAGGGCAATGGGCAGGCAATATTCGTAGGGGCTCAAGTCTGCATAAACCATGACAATATCCTGATGCTAAAGGTCAAACCAATGGTCAAACCAAGGGTCAATCCCGCGGCCAATCCAGACGCAACCGGGCAAGACGGTTCCTGAACAATGGCTGAAGCGGCCACACCACAACACACCCTCGTCCGCGCTACGCTTCATGGCGATTTGCCCCGGATAAACTGCGTGCAGGCCGCCCACTGAACGCAGCCCATGCCCGGCTCGAGTATGTTTTTGAGCAGGGTCGGACGCGCCACGGATTGCGATGCACTGTACAGGTTTATGACCCGGTCGGGCGGAAACAGCGTGTAGCCAGGCACACGCGTCCCGGGCAGCCAGGTGGTCATGCCCTCGAGGTCGAGCGCAACACGTGGATTGACGCGGCCCAGTGCCGCCAGTCCGGCCCAGTCGCCCTTTTCAATGAATTGGCCGGTACGGTCAAGAATGCTGATATCGGGACGGGGCAAGGTGATGGCCGTGCCTTCCGGAACAATGAACGAGTGCTGACCGGAAAATTTGCCGCCATGCCCCGTCAGCGCTGTGCCCGTGCCCCCAGGCAGGATGCGTGCGGCGCCGGCGTGTCCCGCCTGTCCGGGCAGGGCACGCAAGCCGCTCGCGGCATTCAGGCCCGCCTCACCCAGACGGCTGGCCGCGCCGGAGATCGTTCCGATCGGCACAACACCACCCAAGCCCACAGCGGCGAACGACAGATCGCGCACCACCCCGAGCCAGGACTCCACCTGCTCCGCACCTTCGCTGCTCAGACTCGCGCGGGCCATGGCCTCGCCGGCGCGTGTCGCCAGCGCCGGGACCATCAGGACCTGTGTGGCCACACTCTCCACCAGGCGCGGCGCGGCCAGCGCGGCAACACCCACAGCGTTGATGATGCGCGTGCCCCAGCCCAGTTCGGCATCGCCCGCCTCGGCCACGGCACGGTCAAAAGAGGCTTCGATGGGGCCATGGATTTCATAGGGCAGTTGCGCTACCGGCAGAACCGTACTGGCGGCCAGCAGCTCGAACGAGGGCGTCTTGTCGAACACGCCGCGTGCCTCAAGGCCAATGGCATACAGCTCGGCAGGCGAATAACCGAAACCCGCCGGCAGCGTCAGCTCGGGGCTTGCCAGCACCTCGGTCATGGTCGGTAATTCGAGCGGCGTGCCGGCTGTGGAATCTTCCGGCACGCCGGTGGCGTCAACGCCACGATCGTTCATCAGGGCATGGGCCAGACCACTGCCCAGAACATTGCCCACCGCATCGGTGGCGATCCGTTCGAGGCTGAGCCGGCCACCACGCGCAAGCACCCCAACGGCCGCGCCGCTCATGCCGGCGAGCGTCTGTACGGCCACCGCAGCCATCGGTGGCGCGGTGAACAGTTCGCTGACGAGCGGCAAGCCGGTTTCGGCGGAAGGCGCCGTCAGCAGGTTCCCGGTCAGGGCTCCAGCACCCGCACTCAGACCCGAAGCAGCCAGGCCGGGCAAATTGAACTGGTCCTGCAAACCGGTCAGTACGGCCAGGCCCTGCCCCGCAGCATTGCCCAGCGCAGCACGGGCGGCAACGTTGCCGATGCCGGCCAGAGAATCCGGCCAGTCCGCCGACCCGGGGCCGGGCAACACTGCCCCAAGGCCTGCCGAGACACCGCCACCAATGGCGGCCCCGCCGACGGCACGCCAGCTGATCGCGTTGCGCGCACCAGTCAACACACCCGCCCCCTGACTGGCCAGGGAACCCAGCGCGGCGCTGCTTGCGCCGGACGCAAACTGCGCGGCAAAGCCGGCTTCGGCCGTGGCCGCGCCCGGCCCGGCAAACAGTGCCGGCGTCAGGGTGTACTGCTGCAGAACCACCGTGACGGCGATCGCCACGACCGTCATCAACACCGCTCCGAGGCCACCGCAGCCCGAGCCACCCTGACTGGCTGGCGCCGGCAGAGCGGGCGTGGTATCGCCGATGTAGTGAGCCGCATCGAAAGGCAAAAAAACGCCGGCACCGTTGTGCTGCCCGGTGATGAGCGCGGGCAGACTGAGCGTTTGCCCGGCGCGCAGACCATCCGGCGTGAACAGGCCGTTGGCCTCGGCAATCCGGGTCCAGAGCTGGCTGTCACCATATCTTGCCTGGGCAATCGACAGCAGTGTCTCGCCCGGCAACACAAGGTGCCGGCCTGGCATGGCCGCGGCCAGAGCCGGCGTGACGGCCTGCCACGACAGGTTGAGGCGGGCCGCGGCAGCGGAAGCCAGCTCCTCGCTGCCCAGTGTTTCGCCATTGACCACCAGCAGACGCGTGACCCTGCCACCCTGCCCGACCTGCAGCAAGCGGCCGCTGGCATCGTTGATCATGCTGCGATCATTGCTGTGCAGTGTGCTGTCGGTCACGGCAACGAGCGTGCCATTGACGTCGTACCGGCGGGTCGTCACCCCGCGCTGTCCGGCAGCGCCGGTGACTTCAACACGGCTTTCCCGATCGTCGTCAAAACGGCTCCAGCTGCTCTGGTAGCTCGCGCTGGTGCCAGCATTGCCCGAATCGGGGTCCTGATCAGTGTGCCGCCAGGCAAGCAGATTGCCAGCAGCGTCGTAGCGCTCGTTATCGATCGCGGCCAGGGGCGTGCCGTCGCTCTTGAAGACGCGCTGACCGAGCAGGCGGCCATTTGCATCGAAGCGGTTGAGCCGGGTTGTGCTGCCTAGGCCAGAACCGCCCAGATGGCTCGCCACTTCCGGCTCAAACCCGCCATCAGGGCCCGACTGCAGCAGGCGACCGGCAGCATCGTAATAACGCCGGTCGACCAGCCACTGATCGCGACGCACACTCGACAGGCGATTGAGTGCATCGTACAGATACGTCTCGGTCACCTCACCGGCCTGTGCATCGACCACCAGCGGGATCCGTTCAAACACCGGCTGGCCAGACTCATCAGAATAAGCGACCACGGTCTCGCCGCCACTGCGCGTCACGCGCTCGCCCCAGGCGGTATCGCGGATGCGATTGCCGTTCAGGTCATAAGCGAGGCGATGTCCCTGACCCGGACCGATGGCGCCAGCCGCGCTGAGGCCATCGACCAGAATCTGCCGGTCCATGCTGTCGTACGCAAACCAGCGCGCCGACTCGGGCGCCCCGGTACGCGTGCTGCGCAACACGTTGCGATTGCCGTTGGCATCGTACTCGATGCCCAGATGCAGGCGGCCATCGGCCACATCGCGCAAACGCCCCAGGGCATCGTAGGCCAGATGATTGTCCTGAAAAACGCTGCCGTCCTGCACAGTGGTTTCGCGCACATGCCGGCCGGCACGGTCATATGCCCAACTGCTGACCTGATGTTGGGCGCGGTCCTCCAGTTCGAGCACCTGACCGGCGGCGTCATACCGGTACACGCGATTCTGGCCGCGGCTGCTGGCCTCGGCCACACGCTGGCGCGCGCGGTCATAGCGGTAAACAAACACTGCGCCGCCAAGGTCGGTGTGAGCAAGTATCTGACCAAAGCCATCGAGCACCCAACTGGCGGTATAGCCATTGGCATCAGTTTCACCGATCTTGCGACCGGCCGGATCAAACGCCATGCGCACCGTCTGGCCCAGCGGCTGCCGTCGGGCAATGATCTGGTCGCGCAGATCATACTGATAATGCAGTGTCTCGCCATTGCCATTGGTGCTGCTCAGCAGCCGACCGGCCTGATCATAAGAGCGTTGCTCAACAAGGCGCTGAACACCGGCATCCAACCGCCGCCCGTCGGACGACATGGTCGATACCGCGACGCTTTCGTGAATGACGCCGGTCAGGCGGCCAAGGCCATCACGCACAAAGTCCGTGCGATGACCCATCGCGTCCACCTGACGCTGCTCCTGACCGAAGCCGTCAAACAGCCAGCGCACCACACCACCGTCGGCATGATGTTCGCTGATGCGGTTGCCGGCCGCATCAATGCTCCAGGCCATCACCTGCCCCTTGGCATCGCGCAGGGCGATCTGCCGTCCGAGGCGATCGTAATACCACTGTCTCCCGGTCGAGGTGATGCCGGCGCGCCCGCCCGGATCGGGCAGGGTTTCGGCGATCACCTGATTGGCGGCGTTGTACCGCCAGGTGGTCAGCCAATACGGCGCGCGCGGATCGCTGACCGAAAGCAGATTGCCCCAACGATCGAAGGTCTGCTCGATCACCGGTCGTACCGCGGCGGTGCTCGTCGGGCTCGCAGCGGCGGTCTGCGCGGGGCTGGCAATAAAATCGGCACGCCAGTTTGGCCCGGGTGGCCCCGTCTCGAGCATACCGCTGGCGAGCAGCAGTGCATGATTGAGCCCGTCGAGCGAACGCAGGCGGTATTCAAACCGCCCGGCGGGCAGACCGCGGCCATCAAAACGCAGCGCCTCACCAAAATCGGTCAAGGTGGCTTCGGCGGCTTCAGTCCAATCGGCCGACGCAGCGCTTGCGGCCGGCCGTAGCTGCAGGCTGAGATGCAGGCTGACGTCGGCCGGCTTGCTGACCTCCAGTACACTGTCTTGCGGCTCAGACCCCATTGCAGCCGGGGTACGCTCCATGAGCAACTGCCAGGCACCCTGAACATCCCGCTTGTAGACGCGCACGCGCTCAATGCGTGTGATGCCGCCTGGCAGAGCACCACTTTCCTGCCAGCGCAGTTGCATGCCGGCATCGGCCAGCGCCGCAGCACGCGTTTCGGTACGTGTGCGCAGTTCCGGCAGACCGGATTCACCACCGGCCTCGGTCCAGTAATCAAGCACCAGTTGTACCTCACCACGACCAAGGCTGGCCAGACTGGTCCAGCTCAGGTCGACGCGATTTTCACCGCTCAGGCTTGCGTTACCACTTTCATCAAACACCACGGCTGCCGGGGTGATGCTGGCCAGCACAAAGGCCGAGCGCAGTTGCACCTGAGCGGGTGCCTCGATGCGCGCAGGCAAGGTCTGGGCGGTGATGCGGCCGAGCAGGTCGCGCTGGAAATCGGTACGGCGTACGTCGGTGCCGTTGTAGAGGCCGATGGCCACCGCCTGAGCGGCGCTGCTCAAAGCATGAAAGTCCAGATCGGCGCCGCCGCTGCCGCTGCTGCGCAACTCGGCACTGCGCTGGCCGCTCAGGTCGTGCAGGAAGATGCGCTCCACTCCATCAGCGCCATTGCTGCGCCAGAGTACGCCGGCGTTGTCATACTCAAAATGCTGTTCGCCATCGGCCACGCCACGGATGCCGGTGGCGATCTTTTCACCGAAGGCGTTGTAAGCGCTGTCACGCTCAACCACGCCGGCCGCGCTCTGGCTGACCCGCTCAACACGCCCACCGTCGGCACCGCCGCGCAGCACGCTGGTCGAAGCGGGGGTGAGCGCGCGAATCTCGCGACCGGCGGCATCCCGTTCAAACACGGCAAAACGGGTGGAGCGCACGCCGTCTTCATCGTTCAGATCCTGCCACTGCCCAGCCAGACGGCCGGCCGCATCCCAGGAAAAATATTCGCTCGCGCCGGCCGCATCGGCACTCTGCACCCTGAGGCCGCGCGTGTCGAACAGAGCCAGCGTCACGCGGTCAGTCGGGTCAGGGGTGCTGACATACGCGTCGAGCTGTGCGCTGATTGCGCCCCGTGCCCGCTCAATCGTCACGACGGCGTTGCCGGCTGCGTCACGGCCAAACTCCCTGAGTGGGTTGAAGGGCGCACCATCCAGACCCACCGGACGTGCCGGCCCGGTTTGCGCGCGCACACGACCGAGCGCGTCATACCAGGTGCGCACCTCGCCGCCGGCCGCATCAATCACACGAAGGCGGTTGCCGAGCGCGTCGAGTTCATACACCGTTTCCAGATCAGCACGGCGGCGGACCGGTGCGAGCACACCCGCCACCCCGTCGTGCTCGCTGATCTCGACCGCCACGCGGGTTTCGCCCACCAGGCGATTGGCACGATCCCAGCGCCAGGCGGTGAGCCGGTCATCCGGCCCGGTCTGCGCGACGCTGGCCGCGCCGCCTCCGCTGGCATCCGGCACCGGGGCATTCAAGGCCCGTGCATAGTCGCGCTGCTCGATCCGGTTGCCCCAGGCATCAAAACGCATGGTGCTCAGGTACCCCAGCGCATCAATGCTGGCGATCTGCTGACCACGCTGATCGTATTCAAAACGGCTCAGGGCACTGCGGCCATCGACCGCGTTGATCAGGGTGGCTGCCGCCACCTGTTCACCAAAGGCATTGCTGGTGTAGCGTGTTTTTTTGCCGGCAACAAAGTAGGCCTTGTTACCGGAGGCCGATGGGTCAAAAATAAAGCTGGCGGGCTCGGTGATTTCGGTCACACGGCCCAAACGATCCCGCCGGGTCAGGGTGACGCGGTCTTCGGCCGGATCACCCGTGGCAGCCTGCACCGCAGACAGCATGGCGTCGATGCGACGGACTCCGGTCAAAGACGTCAACGCATCCCGGACAGCAGGTGCCAGCGTGCGGGCATAACGCCGACGACTGATTTCCTCACCAAAGGCATTGCGGCTCATGCTGGTGAGCGCCAGGTCACCATCGACCTCATGGCTCACCCGACCGAGGCGATCATAAACTTTGAAGCGCCAGAAGCCGGCGGCATCCCGTCCGGCGACCGCCTCGCCAAAACTGTTGTAGAGGGTCTCCGTGTCCAGTTCGACCACATGTTCCGGACGCGTCTGGGCTGCAGCAACGAGCAAGGGATCAACAGTCGGGTCGGCAATCCTGACGCCCGGCGTGCGGCTGCGCGTCTGGCGCCCGGCGGCATCGTATTCGTACAGGCTGACATGACCCGAAGCGGGCTCGTCGGGTAGCACGGCGTCGCGCAGTTCGAGCAGATTGCCGAGGGCGTCATATCGGCGCAGGCTCAGGGTCGCCAGCAGGCGCGCGCTGCCGCTCACGGCCAGCCCACCCGTGGCGGTGGGCACCACCTTGGTCACCGCCACGGCCGGTGCCTGTTCGGACAGCAGGCGTCCAGCGGCGTCGTAAGTCATGTGCCAGACATCGCCGCGGGCATTGGTGCGGCTGATCTTCCTGCCGAGCGCGTCGTAACGAAAGCGGTCGGCATGGCCAAGCGCGTCGGTCATGCGCAATACGCGGCCGGCGCGATCGTATTCGATGGTGCTGGTCTGGTCCAGTTGCCCGTCCAGCCTGAGGCCGGCGCGCAGGGCTGCAGGAGCAATCAGCGGGCCCGACTGCGCCAGGCCCTGCACGGCGTATGCGTGTCGTGTGCGTGCGCTTTCCCGGCCCAGACCGTCGTACTGCAGACTGGTAACAAAACCGAGACCGTCGATCAGGTGCACGGTGCGGCCGAGCGCGTCGAGCACGCGGCGCTCGCCGCGATCCGCGGCATCCGTGCGCACGGCCGCACGCAAGGTGGCCAGACTGTTGGGGACGGTCGGTCCAGGCAGCGGCTGGGCATAACGCCATGTGCCCACCACGCGGCCGGCGGCATCATAGTCGGTACGGGCCACAAAACCGAGGGCATCCACGGTATAAACGAGTCGGTTGGCCGCATCATGAAACTGCCGCAGGCTGCGATCCTGCGCTGGATCCACGACGATGGCGGCCAGCAACTGCACGCGTCCGGGCACCGCACCGTCCGCTGTTGCACGCGCCAGCTCGGCAGCCTGACGGGCATGCAGGATGGTCTGGATCAGGTTGCCATTGTTGTCGTACACACGCCGCGTGATGCTGCCCAGCGCATCAAGCTGCACCACGGCGCGGTTGGCGGCGTCATATCCCAGCGTCGTGACACGGTCATCGGCCGAGGCCGAAATCGCCGTGCTCCACGACGGGCTCGACGCGGTGCTCCACGCAGTTCTCCACGCAGTTTTCCAATTACGCCCGGACGGGTCTGCCGCCAGCGGCGTGGCACGCTTGATCATCCGCAACAGATTGCCGTTGGCGTCGTAAACACAGGAGGTCACGGCGGCGGTGCCGTCGACGCTTGCCACCAGCCGACCGGCGGCATCGTAGGCAGAACGCACCTGCCGGTCACGCTGCGGGTCGCTCAGGCTTGCCAGCGCCGCCGAAAGGGACGCGAGATCGCGCAGTGCCGCCGCCGGCAGGGGCCGGGCCCAGGCCGTTTCTTCAACGACACGGCCGGCGCCATCGCGCTGCCAGCCGCGCACGCCGCCCGCGCCATCGACGATGAATGCGACACGCTGATCGGCATCGTAGAACGTGCGCGTCACCTCGTCAGCGGCCGACGCCGGCGGTGGCTCGAACGGCGCATCGGACTCCGTAGACACGGCCTGCGCATAAGCACGCCGCTCGATCACCTGACCATTCGCATCGAACACAAATCCGACCACACCGCCCTCGGCGTCGATGGTGTAACGCAGGCGGCCATCGGCATCGTAGAGGCGCCGCTCAATGCTGTCGCCCGGGCCCGACACCGCGGCCAGTCGGGCGCGGACGCTGTTCGGGTCGGCAAGCGGACCCAGACCGGTCAGATCAATGACCCGGGCATAACGGATCACGCGCACCACCTGCCCGGCGGCGTCGAACACCTGCTCGGTCACGCCGCCGAGAGCATCAATGGAAAACACCGGCCGGTTGGGCTGATCAAATACAAAGCGGCTCATGGCGCCGTTGGCATCGATGCTGGCCACCAGATTGTCGCGGGCATCGTACTGGTAGCGGGTCTGCAGGGACAGGCCGGCCGGGTCCAGTGTGCTGCTGACGCGCCGCCCGGCGATGTCGTAAACATGACGGGTGAGCACGCCGTTGGCATCGACGATGGCAAGCACCTTGCCGCGCGCGTCGTAACTCCAGGCGGTGGTCAGGGCCAGACCGCCAGGGTCGAGCACGCGACGCACCATCTGCCCACTGCTGTCGTAGCTGTAGCGTGTCGTCACGCCATTGGCGTCAGTGCTGCCGGTCAACTGACCGAATGCATCCCAGGCCGAGCGGGTCACGATGGCGAGGCCGTCCGGATCGACGGTGCGCGTGAGGATGCGGGCAGCCGCATCGTAGGCCAGCGTGGTGATCACGCCATTGGCGTCGGTGCTGGAGACCAGCCGGCCGGCACGGTCATAGGCCGCGCTGCTGGTTGTGCCCGGGGTCTCTGTGGACAGCAGATGGCCATCATGGTCGTAGCGATAACGCGTGACATCGCCGCGACCGTTGCTCACCTGCTGCACCTGACCGTGAGCATTGAGAACCGTGTGCACACGCACGCCCTCCGGCGTGGTGACGGTCAGCGCGTGCCTTGCTGCATCATGCCGATACACCGTGACGCGCCCGAGCGCATCGGTCTGGGTGAGCACACGCCCGAATACGTCATAGGCCGTGACGGACAAGGCACCCGGCGCATCGACCAGCGTGACCATGCGGCCGAGCCGGTCGTAGGTGCGCGTGCTGAGCTGGCCCGACGGATCGACACTGCGCACAAGACGGCCAAAAGCGTCGTAGTCCTGGCGCTTCGTCAGCGCCAGACCGGCGGGATCGAGCACCTCTTCGAGCAGCCTGCCGAGCGCGTCATAGCGCAGGCTGCGCACTTGCGTGGCACCACCACCCAGCGACTGGCTGGTGGTGACACGATCGCCAAAACTGTCATACCGATGGCTGGTCAGCGCACCACGCGCATCGATGACGCCAGCAATGCGCCCGGCGCGGGTGTAGGTGTTTGAAACGCGCCGGTCGAGACTGTTGTCGCGCACGGCCTCGACCGCGGCCAAAAACGCTGCATCCGCCAACCCGCCGCGCAGGCCGGTGGCATCCAGACGGTTCGCAAGCCGGCTGGTCTGGATCAGCTGATTGAGGGCGTTGTAGCGCCGCTCCTCGACCTCGCCGAGAGCGTTCACCACCTGCGTGGTACGCCCGTCGGCATCGTGGTAATACCAGGTGGTATTGCCCATGGCATCACGCGTGCTGATGCGCTGCCCGGCGAGGTCCCAGGTGTGCGTGACGGCATGGCTGGCCCAGATCGCTTCGGCCTGCTCCGGATGCGCCAGTAACAGCGAAGAACCCTCCGCCGACAATTCCGCGCTCACGTGGCCCTGCTGATCAAAGCGCGCCATGTGCACACGCTCGTCCGCGCTGCCGGCGCCACGGCTGGTGCGCACCAGATTGCCGCCCGCGTCATACCATCGTTGCTCGCGCCAGCCTTGCGCATCGATGCTCAGGATCAGGCGGCCAAGGGCGTCGTAACTGAACACCCGCACCTGATCCCCTGCCGAGGCCTGCGGCCGCAGCGCAGCCAGCGTGCCGGGATCGCCATCAGGCGGAATCAGCACGCGCGTGGCGTAAGCCACCTCACGCAGCGTGTGGCCCGCGCCATCAAGACTGCGTTCGGTGAACAGCCCTTCCGGATCAAGCTCGAGGACCACCCGGCCCTGGCCGTCGTAACCGTACCAGCTGACCGCATCCGCATCACTGGCAGAAGGTCGCAAGGCCGCCAGATCGGCGCCTGTGCGCAGACCCGGCGGCACCAGCCGAGCATAAGCAATGCGCGCGACCAGACGACCGAAGGAGTCGAATCGCTGCTCGATCAAGGCGCCAGACGCATCAAGGGTGGCGCACAACAGTCCATCCGGGTCAAAGAAATAGCGTGTGATGCGGTCCTCAGCACTGGCCGGCGGCTGCACCGCGGCCGCCTCCGGGGCATCACCGAGCAGGCTGACGTCGACGACATTCTTCGCGGCTACGCGCGCCACCACGCGCGACGCGGCGTCGTAGCGCAATTCAAGCACGGCACCGTCGGCGGCAATGGTCTTGACGAGGCGCTGCGCGGCGTCGTAACAACACCAGCTGGAGCGGTCATTGACGCTGACCCGGGGCCGCAATGTCGGCCATTTGTCGCTCGATATCGGCGCATCAGCCAGCAAGCCAGGAGGGACCGCCGTGGCATAATCGATCGTGCGGGTGAGCAGGCCAGCGGCATTGAAGACAAACTCGGTCGCGCTGCCATCGGCGTCGATCTCGGCGATGACGCGACCGGCCGCGTCATGTATCCACCAGTGACGCGCACCGAGTGGCTCGCTGCGCCAGCCCAGCCGACCCGCGGCATCATAAGCATAGCGCGTTTCGCCACCCGCCTCGAGCGCACTGATCAGGCGACCGGCCCGGTCGAACACGGAACTGGTGCGCAGGCCGCTGGCCTGTGCCACGCTGATCCGGTTGCCGGCGTCGTCGTACACGGTCTGGCGTTGCTGGCCCAGTGCATCGGTGCTGGTCAGGAGCCGGCCGAGGCCGTCGTAGGTATAGAGGGTGACGCCTGCATCCGCGTCCATCTCCTGCAGCACGCGGCCGGCCTGGTCGCGAATGAAGCGGCGTACCGCAGCGCCCTCGGCGAGGCCCTGCCCGGTGACATCGACACGCGCATAACGGGTCCCGCGTGACAGTTCGCCACGCTGGTCGTAGGCAAAATCGGTGCGCGCCAGCCGGGCTGCGTCCTGACGTCCTGCCCAGACCTCCAGCGTATGCAGGTCGAGCCGCAGGCCGGGGTCGGCAAACAGTCCGGCATATTGCAGCACGCTGATCGCCTGACCCCAGCTGTTGTAACGGGTTTCGGTCACCCGGCCAGCGGCGCTGACCTCAAAACGCTGCAGGCCGGTGCGCGCATCAAACACCCAGCGATGGTCCGGCGCAATCCCCACACGGGCCGCAGCTGGCAGGCCTGCCAGTTCTTCAAGGCTCTGACGGGCCCAGACGCCGCTGGCCTGAAAGCGCGTGGCGGCAATCCGATGGTTGTTGTCATCAAAGTCCTGCACGAGGATGCTGCCCGTGCCATCGCGGCGCAGGCATTCATTGCCGCGCGCATCCCAGGCCAACTCAAGCACACTGCCATCGCTGGCGTCGAGGCGCACGAGGTCGCCCTGAGCACTCCAGAACAGACGTTGCACCACACCGCTCGGCCCGGTGATGCGCGTCACCTGGCCAGAAACATCCAATTCGTATTCAGTACGCGCGCCCAGTGCGTCGGTGACGCGTGTACGGCGCGCCGCCAGATCGTAGTCAAACCGCGTCGTTTCGCCGAGCGCATTGGTCACCGCCGCCAGCCGCACCCGGCCATCGTCACCCTGTATCCAGCTGAAGTCCTGTCTGCTGCCGTCGCCACACTGCACACTGGCCAGACGCTTGCTGTCACCCTCGTAGACATAGCGCGTACTCATGCTGGCGCCGCTGCCGCGCCCCGGCGCGATGTCCACATCAACACCGCTCAGGCGAAGCAGCGAATCGTGGCTGTAACGCACCCGGGTGACGGCACCATCGGGTTCGACGGTGCGCAGGCCGGTGAGCACAACACCCTCGTATTCAAGCACGGTGTACTGGCCGGCGGCGTCGGTGATGCCCGCGAGCAGACCCTGAGCATTCCAGTCAAATCGCAGGCAATTGCCCAACGCATCGGCCTGCTCAAGGATATGCCCCTCCCCGGTGGCCTGATAACGTTCCTGCATACCGCTGTCGCCGTCGATCCAGAGCAGTTGCGCGGCCGCTGCTTCGACTTCGATGCGATCCTGTGCACCGGCACCGGCCGGGCTGAGGTAAGCCGCGCTTGCAGCGTCAAACACATACACCGCGGTAGCGCCATCTTCGTCGCTGCGGCGCAGGCGACTGCCGGCCGTCAGCAAGGCGCCCTCGAGCGCCACGCGCCGGGCCACCGGGCCGGTCAGCCAGTGATCGGCGGCACCGGCAAATTCGCCCTGACTGTTGTAGATGCGCTGGATGCGCGTATCGGGTCCTGGCCCGGCACGCTGCAGGTCGAGTTGGCTCAGCACCAGATTGCCAGTGCTGACATTGACGCTCACGCCGGCATCGGTGCGGCCGAACTGCGCTTGGCCACCAAGACCCGACACGCTGTCGGGCACATGCTGCCGCAGGCTGAGGCCGGCTGCTTCACCACTGATGATCGCCACCATCGTTCAGACCCCGCTTGATTGAGGGAAAAAACAGGCGGACAACAGAAATATAATGTCTATTTCTTGCTGTTTTATCGCCAGGGGTGACTATACCAACAAGTGCCGCACCGAAAGCCAGTACGGACGGGCGAGGACATCATTCTTTGCGAAGTTTGACCAGATTTTGGCCAGTTGTCGGACGAATCCAGCGGGAGTCCGTCAAACAGGGATCAAGCGGGGATGACTGCAGGGATTACTGCAAGGTTTCCTTGATGCCACCCGGCACCGGAAAACTGATGATGTCGATGCCTTCGTCTTCCAGAGCATGGCGCTCCTCGACGCTGGCGACCCCGCGGATGCTGCGCTGCTCATCCTCACCGTAATGAATCTTGCGGGCGACCTCGGCAAAACGTTCGCCGACATCCTCGCTCTCCGTGATGAGCTTGTGCAGCGTCTGCAAGACCAGCGCGCGCGCTTCGGCCTGCGCCGGCGTCAGCTCGGCCGGCGCGGGCGTGGTCGCCGACGGCGCAGCGGCGGTACGTTGCGGCGCGCGCGGTTCGGGCGAGTTGTTGAAATTGAGGTGCGGCGCGGCCGGCAACTTGTGCACCACGGCTGAATCGCAGCTCGGACAACGCATCAGGCCACGCGCCTGCTGCGATTCAAAATCGTCACCCGACGCAAACCAGCCCTCAAAGGCATGGCCGTGCTCGCAGGCGAGATTGAACACTTTCACCGGAACACCACCGTTTTGTGACCGTTAAGCAAGATGCGATGTTGCACGAACCAGGTGACCGCGCGGGCCAGCACGACGTTTTCGACATCACGTCCAATGGCGGTGAGTTGTTGCGCACTCATGGCGTGATCGACGCGCTCGACATCCTGTTCAATGATCGGCCCTTCGTCCAGATCGCCCGTAACGAAATGGGCCGTCGCGCCGATCAGTTTGACGCCACGCTCGTGCGCCTGAAAATAGGGCCGTGCGCCCTTGAAGCTGGGCAGAAAGGAATGGTGAATGTTGATCATGCGGCCACGCAGGGCCAAACAGAACTGCGGTGACAGAATCTGCATGTAACGCGCCAGCACCACCAGATCGATCTTCAGGCTGTTGATCATTTCCAGAATGGCGGCCTCCTGCGCGGCCTTGTTGCCATTCTCGATGGGCAAGTGGCAAAACGTGATGCCCTGTGACTCGGCCAGCGAGCGAAACTCCTCATGGTTGGAGACAATCGCCGGAATCTCGATGGGCAACACGCCACTGCGGCAGCGATACAGCAAGTCATTGAGACAGTGGCCGATTTTCGAGACCAGAATCAAAACGCGCGGTTTGACGGCGGCGTCATGGATAAACCAGTTCATGCCAAAGCGTTCACCCACCACGGCAAACTTCTGTTTGAGCATGGCCAGATCACTTTCAGGCCCCTCGTCGAGAAAATGCACACGCATGAAAAACAGGCCGGTCGCACCTTCGTCGTTCAGGTCGCCGTACTGGGCGCTGTCGAGAATGTTGCAGTGATTGTCAGCCAGCAGCCCGGAGACGGCATGGACAATGCCGCGCTGGTCGGGACAGGAGAGGGTCAGGATGTATTCGGAATAGGCGTTGGACATGTATCGGCAAACCGTAAGAGTGCTGCAATTTTAACGTGAATTGTCGAGCCCCTGTCGATCAGACCCGTTCCCACACCAAAGCATTCCTGAATCGGCCAACAACGCCGCGCCTTACAGCACTTTGCCACAGTCCCCAAAGCGGCCTCGGCTGTCCCTGCCCGGACCGTCGCGGCAGCCGCCATTCAACCCGGCAAGCAGGCCCGCACCACGCCGAACCCCGAGCCTGCAGCCTTGGTGGCCTGCATGTCTGGCCAATCCCGCGGTCCGGGTATTGCCGCAAAGACGCTGGACAGGGATAATCGCCCAATGGGACGACATCAACCAGCTCCCCGGAGCCTCATACAGGACAGGCCCTTGGCAATCGTTACGGCGCCCTTACCCCGATGCTGATGCAGCGGCGCCACAACCTTTCGCAGTGGCTTGCGCTTGCACCGTGGTGGATCAGCGTGATCATCTCGGCGGGTACGTTCGTCTGTCTGCAGTACCTGCTGCCACCCCTGCTCGACAATACCCATGCCGAAGCGTCGGGTGCAATCCTGCAGTTCTGGTCACCCTACCTTGCCATCCTGCTCATCATTCCACTACCGTTTGCCCTGTTTCATCGCGAAGAACGGGAGCGTCTGGTAGAAACCGAGCGCAATCTGAATCTGCTGCGTGAACTCAAACACAGCGCGTTCGTCAACCGGCTGATTCCGGTATTTCGTCAGCAAGGATATGGCGTTGAGGAAGTCTCGGATGCACGCTACGACCTGATCCTGCGCCGCGGTGGCGAGAAGACCATCGTCACCTGCAAGTCCGGGCATGCCGCCATGGTGTCAACGCGCTTTGTGCGCAATGCACAACAAACCCAGACGGCGCAACACGCCGCTGGCGCAAAAGTCATCACCTGTGGCAGTTTTTCACCGGGTGCGGCGCGTTATCAGCGCACCTCATCGGTGGAACTGATCGACGGCCACAAGCTCATCAGGCTCATGGACGACGGCCGGAAAGCACGCGAACGGACCGACGATCTCCTCCTGCCCTTCGGCCCGTCCAGCGGCAACACCCTGCCCCTTGGTCTGGTCACCGAGAGCAATGTGCCCGCCTGCCCGCGCTGCGGCAGCGACATGAACCTGCAGTCTCTGATAGCCGAGCAGGGCGAAGTCCGCTACTGGGTGTGTGCACGTTATCCCGCCTGCCGCAGCACCCGGCCCACCTGAAACGGGAAGCGCAGCCCCAGCAGCGACGCTTATTGCTGAAGCACCGCGCTCTTGCTGTCGGTAACGGGCTTGAGCACCTCCACCTTGGCGCGCTTCTTGATGTTGTCAAGATAGGCAGCAAACTCGACTTCGCCAGCCTGGCGCGCGAGATTCTGGGTGATGTTGGCAGTTTGCGCGGCGTCCGGCGCATCGGCCTGAACCACACGGCTGATGCGATACACGGCGTAGCCGCCGGCGCTCAGTTCGGCACCGGTATACGAAGGCAGGCTCGCGGTCTCAGCCTTGAACACCATGGCCAGACCTTCCGGAGCCAGTCCTTCACCCTTGCCGCGGGTGACCAGTTTTGGCTTACCGAAATCACTGGCCGCCGCGCCACCGCGCAGGGCAGCCAGACGCGCATCACCCGCCGTCCGGGCCAGCTTGGCCGATTCGACGGCAACGATACGCGCCGTCACCTGATCCTTGACCTCATCAAGCGGGCGCCGGGTTGCCGGCTTGTTTTCAAGCACACGGGCCGAGACCAGAGTGCCAGGCGCGATTTCGACCGCTTCGGTATTGCGTTTGTTTTTCAGGGCCTCATCGCCAAACAGGGCGGCAAGCAGCTTGGCGTTCGCCCAGGGCGCTTTTGCATCCACTGGCGCACGTGTCACGCCGTCCGCTGTCTGGATCGTCAGCTTGAGCTTGTCGGCCGCTGGCTTGAGGCTGTCAGACTGATCGTAAACGGCGTTGATAAACTGCTCGGCCAGTTCGGCGAATTTGCGGCTGGCGAGCTGTTTGGTGATTTCGCCCTCAATCTCGCCCTTGACCTCGGCCAGCGACTTGCCAGCGGCGGCCTTGATCCCGGACAGGCGGATGATGTGGAATCCGAAATCGGACTGCACCAGCGCGCTGGTTTCGTTCAGTCGCATCTTGAACACCACTTCATCAAACTGCGGCACCATGGCGCCGCGGCTAAAGTAGTCCAGATCGCCGCCCTTCTCGGCTGAACCGGGATCCTGCGAGTACTGTTTGGCCAGCTTGGCAAAATCATTGGGCGCAGCCTTGACCTTGGCGAGCACTTCCTCTGCCGTCGCACGCGCTTTTTTCTTGTCAGCGTCGCTGGCATCCTTGGCCGCGTTAATCAGGATATGACTGGCACGGCGCTGTTCGGGAGCCTCATAGCGCTTCTTGTTCTGCGCGTAATACTCCGCGATCGCCTCGGGCGTCACGCTGACCTGTTTGGCTGCTGCATCACCATTGAGCACCAGATATTCGATACGCAACTGCTGCGCAATCTCGAACTCCTGTCCGTGGCTGTCGTAATACTGCTTGCGCAGTTCATCCGTCACCTTCACCTGGGCGGCAAAATCGGCCGGCTTGAAGGTCTGCTCGGCGACTTCGCGCTGCTGCATGACAATGTCGGTAATGCGTTTGGCCACCGTCTTGGGAACGATGGTCGACTCCTGCAGCACGTTGGTCAGAATCTGTGTGCTCAGATCGCGACGCAACCGGGCCTCGAACATGGGGGGCGTCATGCCCTGGGCAGCCAGCAGGGTGGCATATTTCTCGCTGCTGAAGGCGCCGTTTTCCTGTACAGAGGGAATGGCAGCAATGGTGCTGCGCAATTTGTCGTCGGTCACCATCAGGTTGCTGCGGGCAATTTCATACGCCAGCGCGCGTTCCCGGATCAGGCTCTCGAGCACCTGGGTTTTCATTTCCGGCGTCTCGAACACTTTAGGATCGATGCCCGAACCGAGTTGCTGTTGCAGGCGCTGGATCTGTTCGCGCTGTGCACCATCGAACTCTTCCTGCGAAATGGCAACACCGCCGACCTTGGCGATCGTGCCTTCCGTGCTGGCCATGCGCATATACCCTTCGATGCCAAAAAACGCGAAGGAGGGCAAAATCAGCAGCAGGAGCACAAACTGCATCAGGCGCTGGTGGGTGCGGATAAATTCGAACATGACCGGTCCGTTCTGAAAATTAAAAAGGCGAACCCGTGTTCGCCCTGTCTGGATGGAGACCCATCGCGGGGCTTGTTCGCCGCCCTGTTGTTGGCTCCCCGGCGCAGGCCGCCACAAGCGCGCCCTGCTACGTGGGGCAATCAACCTGAAAGGATAGCATAGGTTGTGCCCGTCCAGACCACTGACCCGAATGAGCACGTCCAGCCTGAATGCAGGATTTCGCTGCCTACGCCAGCAACGGCCATTTCATCGCCACGCGCATCAGCGGTAATCAGCACTCCGGCCCTCTGCCCTCTCCCCGCAATGCACGTGCTGCGAAACATGCGCAAGACGAGTGCTGCATCATTCTCCCTTGACGCCGGTTTCCTTGACCACTTTGGTCCACTTGACCACTTCAGTCTTGATGTAGGCGGAAAATTCAGCCGGCGTATTGCCCACCACGTCGGTGCCCTGCCGCGCCAGGCGAGCCTTGATCTCGGGATTTCTCAGGACGGCCAGCGTCGCGTCATGCAATTTGCTGACGATCTCCCTGGACGTTCCGACCGGTGCAAAAATGCCATACCAGGCCATTGCGGCATAACCGGGAACGGTTTCCGCAATCGCCGGCACATCGGGCAGTAGCGGTGAGCGTTTTGGTGAAGCAACACCGAGCGCGCGGACCTTTCCCGCCTTGACATTTTCCAGTGCGTGCAAAAAGCTGTCCATGAGGATGGGCACCTGGCCGGCAAGCTGAGCCAACTGACCCGGATTGGCGCCACGGAAGGTAATCGGCACGAGGTCGATGCCAGCCATGCTGGCGAACATGGCGAAATTCAGGTGCGTGGTTGAACCATTGCCCGCACTCACATAATCGTATTTGCCCGGCTTGGCCTTGGCCAGATCGATCAACTCCCTGACGGAGGTTGCCGGGAAAGAAGGATGCACCGTCAAGACCTGCGAGGCTTCGGCCACCTCGGTGATCGCCAGCAGGTCCTTTTCGGTATCGAAGGGCAGCTTGGGGCCGTACATGCCGGGATTGATGGCAATGTTGCCGGTCGACGCGAACAGCAGGGTATAACCGTCAGGCGGAGCGCTGACGACCGCCTGCATGCCGATGATGCCGTTCGCGCCGGCGCGGTTGTCAACGATGACCGGCTGCTTGAGGTACTCGGCCAGACCCTCGGCGACAATACGCCCGAGCAGGTCGCCCGCACCGCCCGCCGACAGCGGCACGATCAGGCGGATGGGCTTAGATGGATACTGTTGTGCCGCAACCGGACTGGCAAACAGGGTCGTGGTCGCAACAGCAAGGAGGTAGCAAAACAAGGCGTTGCGACGGGTCGAATCCATTCGGTTCTCCTGATGGGTGACTGGCTCAGCATCGCTGGGCCCGAGGGAAGCTTCTTCTTGCAGCACTGGGATAGCGCTTTGACATTTCATGCGGCACACTCTAGCACCGCGCAATTTTTTGAACGAATTGATTCCAAATTAGAATTGAATTACCCGGCATGCAGCAACAATGGCGTCCTGACCAAGGCGTCATTCATTCAAACCATTGTTCGCCGAGGATCAGGGGAACACCCTTGTTGGCTTCGTCCTTGCCGTCAAACGGAGCGCCGGCCTGATTGGTGCGCGCCAGCACATCCTGTGCCGGGTCAAGGGCGGCACCGATGCGCAAGAGCACCAGCGCCTCGCCAGTCTCTTCGGCCGCAAACCAGTACAGTGAATTGCGTGGCAGCAGCACACAATCATTTTTTGCAACCCGGCGCGCCTCGCCCTCGGGTCCGTAAAACAGGGCCACGCCCTGGAGGATGACGAACAGATGGTCTTCATTGGGGTGGGCATGCAGGGCATTCTCCCCCCCACTGGCGTAGGTCTTGAGCACGGCCGACAGGTTCGGCGTCGCCACCAGAACCTGATTAGTGCGGCCCTGCTCCGGCAGCTGCGCGCTCAGATGCACAAAACTGGGCGTGGTTTTCTGCGCGAGTCGCGCGAGTTCCTGGCGCCATGCCTGCGTGTCCTTCACGATCGGCACGACCTCGTGTCCATTGCGTTGCATGTTCAATGTCTCCCTGTCAGATGCTTGAAGAACGGTTTACCGGGCGAGTGTGGCCAGCCTCTGGCGCCAGGCCGCGGTCGCTTCCGGATTGCGGCAATAGCGTGGCACATCGCCACGCAGAATGTTTTCCAGATTTTCAAATAATGCCCGCGGGATCGAGGCCATCACCTCACGCGTTTGTCCCACCATGTGCGGCGTCAGAATGACGTTGTCCAAATCCCGCAAGGGGCTGTCAGCAGGCAAGGGCTCGAGCTCAAAGGTATCCAAGGCTGCGCCGACAATGCGGTGTTCCCTGAGGGTGTTGTACACCGCGTCCTGATCGACCAGTCCTCCCCTTGAGGTATTGATGAAATACGCGCCCGACTTCATGAGCGCAAACTGTGCGGCACCCATGATGTGCCGGGTTTCGGGCGTGAGCGTCAAATGCAGGCTGACGATGTCGCTGCGGCGCAGCAGTTCTTCAAAGGAAACCAGTTCCACGCCTTCGGGAGGCGGGCCGGCGCGGGTCGGGCGGTCGATGGCGAGGATCTTCACACCCCAGTTGCCCAGACGCTCCACCACACCACGGCCAATCCGGCCGAGCCCGACCAAACCGATGGTCTTGCCCATGAGCATCTGCGCGTGCCTGAGCATGGGGCGCGGACGATTTTCCCGCAACTGGCTCTCGGAGCTCTGCAGACCGTACATCAGGGCCAGCATCAGCATCACCGTGGCCTCGGCCATCGAGTTGAAGTTTTCCGGCGTCGGACCGTGCGCCACGATCAGGCCGAGCTCGCGGGCTGCGGCGAGATCGACCGAGTCGGTACCGGCGGTCGGAAAAATGATCGCGCGACAGGCCGGCGCATGCGCCATGACTTCGCGCGAAATCAGCGACTTGGTGGTGGTGATGATGACGTCAGCCCGGCCGAACAGGCGCTCCAGATCGGCCGGCGCGAAACGGGTCTGCGCGGGTGGCCTGGGCGGCGGCCCCTGAATGAGTTCAAAGCCACGGCGCACGACCTCGCTCTTGATTTCCTGCATCCACGGCGGTTCGGCCAGATAATCGGAGGCGATGAAAATCGTTCGGCGTCCTGGCATGAAAGACCTTTCGGATGGCATCCAGCTAGAATGGTCGGGGCGATTGCTTCCAGATTGAATACATCGCATGCTAACGCAAAACCCCGGAAAGCGGCATCAATTCGACTTGTTTTCAAAGGGAAACCAGCTGGTTGTGCGCGCTTGGCCGGGTAATCAGATTCCAAATTGGAAAGAATTGGAGGCGCTAGCATCGAGGTGGTAAATTGGAGAAAACCATGCTGTCGGCACAACAAGAATCACAGTGGAGTTCGGATGACAAAATCACGTATCGATGACCCGGTAGCCCTTGAAATCATTTGGGAGCGTTGCATTTCCATCGTCGATGAAGCCGCCGACACGCTCGTACGCGCGGCCTTTTCAACCATTGCCCGGGAGTCCAACGATTACGGCTGCGTGCTCTGCGATGCCGATGGCCTGAGCATCTGCAACACCACCAAGGGCACGCCGCCCATGGCAATCATCATTCCGCGCACCGTGCGCGCCATGCTGGAGCGCATCCCGGCGAGCGAACTCGAGCCCGGGGATGTGCTGTTCACCAATGACCCCTACTACGGCGCTGGTCATCTGCCGGATTTTTGCGTGGCCATGCCGATCTTTCGCGACGGTGCGCTGGTGGCCATCGCGGCCGCCTGTTCGCATGTGGCCGATGTCGGCGGCACCATCGCCCCGGATGCGCGTGAGGCGTACGAAGAAGGCATCTGCTTCCCACCGGTCAAACTGATCCGCGCCGGCAAGCCGGACCAGGTGATTTTTTCCATCATCGAAAAAAATGTGCGTGTGCCCGAGCAGGTCATCGGCGATCTCAACGCGCTCGTCGCCTCGTGCAATACCAGCGCGGTAGAACTGCAGAAGCTGATGGATGAAACCGGCATGGACGAGTTGCGCTCGCTGTCAGCGACCCTCAACGCGCGTACTGAAATGGCGTTTCGTGCCGCCGTCCAAGAGATCCCCGACGGCACCTACTCCAGTTCGATCGAAACCGACGGCTACCGCGCACCCGTGACCCTGAAGTGCGCCATTACCATCCGCGGCAGCGACATCGAAGTCGACTGCACCGGCACCTCGCCCCAGGTCAGCCCGGGAGGTGTCAACGTCGTCTACAACTTTACCTACGCCTTCTTTAGCTACACGCTCAAATGCATGCTCGACCCGCATACGCCCTATAACGAAGGGGTGACCCGGCCGCTCAATCTGTTCATCCCCGAAGGTACGGTACTCAATCCGCGCTTTCCGGCGCCGGTGTTCGCGCGCAACCAGACGGCCCACTACCTGCCGGCGCTGATCATGGCGGCGCTTGCCGAGGCCATCCCTGGGCGCGTCATCGCTGCCTGTGGCGCGCCGGCTAACCGCACGGTATTTACCGGGCCGGTCGGGCACGACGGACGGCCCTTCAACTTCATGATGATCTGCAGCGGTGGCATGGGCGCGGGTGCCAGCCAGGACGGCTACTCGTGCACACCCTTCCCGTCCAACTCCGGTTCACCCCCGGTCGAGATCGTCGAGAGCGTCGTGCCGTTGATGGTGCGCCGCAAGGCCCTGCGCGTCGATTCTGGTGGCGACGGGCAGTATCGCGGCGGCCTGGGCATCGAGATGGTCGTCGAGAACAGTTCGCCCAATGCGGTGTTTGTGTCGACGCGCATGGACCGCATCGACCATCCACCCGAGCCACTGGCCGGCGGCAAGGAAGGCGCACCGGCCGGGATCTGGCTGGACTATACCAAGCCGTTTCCCTCCAAGGGCCGCGGCGAACTCAAGCCCAATGAGAAGCTGGTGATCCATTCGCCCGGCGGCGGTGGCTATGGCCCGCCTGAACTGCGGGATCGACTGAAGATTGAAGAAGATTTGCGCGAGGGCTACGTCAGTGCCGCAGCCAGCGCCACCAACCACGGAGGACAGCACTGATGGGCACGTCACGCAAGATTGTAGGCGTCGACATCGGCGGCACCTTCACCGACTTCGCACTGGTAGACCCCGACACAGGCGAGCTGCACATCGGCAAGCGCCTGACCACGCCGGACGACCCGAGCCGCGCGCTGCTGCAGGGCATCGACGAACTGTGCAAGCGTGTCGGGGTGCCCTACCAGGACCTCGACCGCATCTGCCATGCCACCACACTGGTGACCAACGCCATCATCGAACGCAAGGGTACCAAGACCGGGCTGATCGTGACCGAAGGTTTTCGCGACATCCTCATCATGGGACGCGAATCACGCTATGACCATTACGACCTGGCCTTCGAGCGGCCACAGCCACTGGTGCCGCGCAGCCTGACGCGCGAGGTCACCGAACGCCTGGCCTGGAACGACGAGGTGGTCACCGCACTCAACCTCGACAGCGTGCGCACAGCGGTCAGCGAACTGGTCGCCGAAGGGGTACGTTCGCTCGCCGTCTGCCTGATTCACTCCTACCGTAACCCGGCCCATGAAATCGCCATCAAGCGACTGGTCGAGGCCGAATTTCCCGAGGTCGATTGCACCATCTCAAGCGAGGTCGCCGCCGAGATCCGCGAGTATGAACGCGCCTCCACAGCGGTCTCGAACGCGTACATACGTCCGCTGGTGCGCCAGTATCTGGCCACGCTTGACCAGAACCTCGCCGAGCGCGGCTTCCAGCATCACGTGCAGGTCATGCTCTCGAACGGCGGCATTTCCAGCACCGAGGTGGCGCAGCGTTTTCCGATCCAGCTCATCGAATCCGGTCCCGCCGCCGGCGCGCTCGCGGCCGCACTGTATTCACGGCTGCTCGGCATCCAGCAGACGCTGGCCTTCGACATGGGCGGCACGACGGCCAAGCTGTGTTGCATCGAAGGCGGTCAGCCCTACCACGCCAACATGTTCGAAGCGGCACGCGCGCGCCGCTTCAAAAAGGGCAGCGGCCTGCCCCTGATGATCCCGGTGATCGAACTGATCGAAGTCGGCGCCGGCGGCGGCAGCATTGCCCATATCGACAAGCTCGGCCTGCTCAAGGTCGGGCCGCACAGCGCCGGCGCCAATCCCGGCCCGGCAGCCTACAACCAGGGCGGCACCGAACCCACCGTGACCGACGCCGACATCGTGCTCGGGTATGTCGACCCGGCGCGGTTTCTCGGCGGCGACATGGTGCTCAGCAGCGCTGCCGCCGAAACCGCCATCAACGAGCGCGTGGCCAAGACCCTCAAACGCTCGGCGGTGGAAGGCGCCTGGGGTATCTTCAACGTGGTCAACGAAACAATGGTTGCCGCAGGCAAACGTTATGCCGCCGAGAAGGCGCTCGACCTGCGCAACTTCACCCTGATCACCTTTGGCGGCGCGGCGCCCATCCACGCCTGGCAGGTCGGCCACATTCTTGGCATCGCGCGTGTTGTCTATCCGCTCGGTGCAGGCGCCACCTCGGCCGTTGGCCTGTGCGTCGCGGCACCGGTGGTCAATCTGTCAAACAGCTACCCGGCCCGGCTCGACAGCCTCAAGTGGGCCAACATTGCCGCCCTCTACGAAGAAATGGAAGTCCGCGCGCACGAGATGCTGCTGTCGGCCGGCGCGCTGGCGCCTTCGATCACCATGTCGCACATGGTCGACATGCGCTACAGCGGGCAAGGCTACGAAATCGAGGTCAGCATTTCCGGCGTTGATCTGCACGCCGACGGTGCGCTGATCGTGCGTGAACTGCGCGAGCGCTTCGAGCGCACCTACCTGATGCACTACGCCGCCCTGCCCTCGTCTGGTGTGCCCGAGACCGTGACCTGGCGCCTCAAGGCCTCCGGCGAGCCAGTCTCACTCGACCTCAAGCCGGGCGCGGCCGAAAGCAAACCCATGCCCGCACAGCGCGGCATACGACGCGCCTATTTCGGACCGGAGCATGGTTTTGTCGAATGCCCGGTCTACGACCGCTACCAGCTCAAGCCCGGCGCCAGCGGCCAGGGCCCGGCCCTGTTTGAAGAACGCGAAACCACGGTGGTGCTCGATCCGGGCGCACACTGGACGGTCGACGCCTGGCTCAACCTTTCCGTGACGCGCTGAAACCGGCCGCACCGCCCTGGCAACCTGAACGCTCACCACCAACCCTCCACACAGCCCTGCCGACCATGACAACCAAAATAATCCTCACGGGTGACATCAATCTGATGAACGTCGACGACCCGTCGGTTCCCTTCGCCAGAGTGCTCTCCGAGTTCAGCGAAGCAGACGTGGTGTTCGGCAATCTGGAATGCTGCTTCTACGACCCGCCGGGGGAACACTCGATCCACCGCGAAGGCTTTTTTGCGCAGTCGGAGAACGTTGCGGCGCTGGCCCATGGCCACATCGATGCGGTTGGTCTGGCCAACAACGTCAACTACCAGGAAGAAGCCATCCTCTCGTCGATCGCCCGACTCGACGCCCTTGGTATTGCCCACACAGGTGCCGGCAAAAACCGGCGCGAGGCCAACGAGCCAGTGGTGCTCGTACGCGATGGCGTGCGCATCGGCCTGGTGCAGCGCACCTGCGTGTACTGGCCCATCAACCATGAAGCGGCCGACAATGCCGCCGGCGTGGCCGTGCTGCGTGGCCATACCGCCTACCAGGTGCCGCTGCACAAAACCAGCCCGCAGGCCATGCCGCTCAACCGCCCCGGCGTACCGCCCGTCATCGTCACCTGGACCGACCCGGCCTACCTGAAGCGCTTCTGCGAGGAAATCCGCGCGCTCAAAGAACGCACGGATGTCGTCATCGCGTCCTTCCACTGGGGTCTGGAGCACGATGTGCTCGAGTACATGGAAGAGATCGCCCATGCCGTCATTGATGCCGGCGCCGACGTGGTCTTCGGCCATGGCCCGCACTATTCGCTACCGGTCGAATCCTACCGTGGCAAGCCGATCTATTACGGCCTGGGCAGTTTTTCCTTCCACACCGGCCACGGCGGCATCAAGTCGGGCGACTGGGTTGGTTTGCTCGCGCGCATCACCTTCGACAACGCGGCCAAGGTCATCACCCGCGCCAGTTTTCAGTTCGTGCGGCACAACGAGCGCAACGAATCCGTGCCTTGTCCGCTGGCCAATGAACAGGCGATGCTTGAAGAGATCGCCCATGGCAGCAAATCCTACGCGACACGATTCAAACCCGACGGCGACGAAGTCCTTATTATGCTGGGGGACTGACATGGCTGAGCAATCCGGCTCCCGGCTACCCCTGCTCGAACCACAAGACATGACGCCCGCGCAGCGCGAGGTGTACGAACGATTCACCGCGCCGCGACCGAATGGCACGCGACCCAAGGGCACGCCCTACCGGATCACGCTGCACTGGCCCGAATTCACCGGGCTCTGGTTTCAGACCGGAGAAACCCTGCGCAAGCAGGGCCAGTTGCCCGCCAGCCTGTCCGAACTCGTCATCCTGATGGCGGTTAGTCATTGGCAGTGTGAACATGCCATGGGCACCCACGCGATGGCGGCGCGCAACAAGGGGCTACCGGAAAGTATTGTCAGTGCGGTGCTGCGCGGCCAGCGGCCCGAGGGCATGGACGCGGCCCAGGCTGCCATCCACGACTACTGCAATGAACTGCAGATCAGCCACAAGGTGAGCGCTGCCAGCCATGACGCCGTGCTGCGCCAGTTTGGCCCCTTTGGCATTGTCGAGCTGACCGCCGTGCTCGGCTACTACACCATGGTTGCCATGACCCTGAATGCCAACAGCGCGGCCGACTGAGCCGGCGGTTCAGCTGTTCCAGGGCGAGGCACGAAACCAGGCCACCAGAAAATCCATAAAAATCTTGACCCGGCGCGGCACGGTCCGGTCACGGGCATAAGCCAGCGAGAACTTGCGGCGCGGTCCGGTGTAGGCAGGCAACACCCGGACCAGCGACTGGCCGCGTCCGTCGGCCGTGAAATAGTCGGGCAGAATCGAGATGCCCACGCCACTCATGACGGCGTCACGCAGCACCAGAATACTGTTTGAAGACAGCGAGCCGCTCACCGACACTGTCTTCGCACCCAGCGGCGAAGACAGATGCCATTTGTGATCCGGCCACATGCCAACATGCACCAGACAGTTGTGTAACGCCAGTTCCTCCGGCAGCAAGGGCGCTGCCTTCTTCGCCAGATACCCCTCGGAAGCATAAACCGACCAGCCTGCCTCGCCCAGCTCTTTGGCGATCAGTCCGGGAATGGGCATCGGCCCCAGATGCAAGGCCAGATCGAGGCCACGCTTCATCGCCGTCAGGGACTGGGCCGGATTCTCGTCGATCATCAAGGTGATCTCGATATCCGGATACTGCTCATTGAAACGCGCCACCGCCGGCGCGAGATAGAAGATGGCGAACGAATGTGGCGCCCGCAGCGTCACCGTGCCACGCGGATTGCGCTGCATGTCCCGGGCGCGGTCGTCGGCCGCCTCGACCGCGGACAGTATCGAGACGCACGACTCATAATAATGCTGGCCGATGCCGGTGATCTCAAGATGCCGCGTGGTACGGATGAGCAGCCGCACGCCCAGGCTTTGCTCAAGCTGGCTCACACCCTTGCTCACGAACGACGGCGACACCGACAGCCGCTCCGCCGCAGCACCGAAACTCATATGCTGGACGACGGCCACGAACGCACGCATCATGTTGAATTGGTCCATGGGTGATTATATCGCTGGCACTGCTTTGCGCAGCACCACCGGACTATCGGTCAACCAGATTCTGATCGTCCTGTGCGGTCGCGCGCTGCGGCGACTCGTGAAAACGTCATCAGAAATGTCGCGATATCGCGGACCACCCGTTCGAGGGTTGGAGCACTGACATTCAGACCCCCTGTAAACGCGTTCCATTGAAGGCCCTTGCCCGCATCTATCGCGAAGGTTTGCGTCAAGGCAATTGGCGGCTCAACCGGAAGTGATTCCGTCGTCAAGGACAATCGCGAAAATCTCTCGAAAAATGGCGAGCATCACCTTGGGCGCGGACTCTCCGTAGCCAAGGAAGTCAACGTCACGCGTTGGGCGATGGGGATCGTCGAACCAGATCGTCAGCAACATGGCACCCTTGAGAACGAATCGGTCACGATGCGGCGACAAACTCAACCGATGCAACAGGCGCTCAATGGCGTACCGCGTGAATCAATGGATATTCAAACTTCGGTCTCCAGGCATGCGCACCAATGGCTATCCAAACCCGCGCGGGTATCTGGTCCGTCAGATCGTGGAACGCCAGCGCCGATGTGAGGCAAATCAACCCCTTGGGTAGCAGTTTGGAAACCTCTGCAAGACTGCGATGCAGGTGAAGGGAAGCGCCCGAGCGTTGATAAAGTCCGCGAGCCAGACGCGTCAGCACACCGTCTAGCTCAAGCCGCGAGACTAACCCTGCTAAACCGTTAATCCAGCTTTATCTTTGCCAGACCCTCTGCGAAGAGCCAAAGTATTAAAGGCTTTCTGCATATGGAATCAACAGAGGCGCTGTCCAGACCACGTGCAAGGGCCGGTGAGAGCGCGCTTCACAATCTCGGAAGCCCGTCTGCTGAAAATCGCCATGGACTCGCGCGTCGCCCGATCTTAAATTGGTTAGATGTTACGGCACGGTCAGCATCGGCTGTCTCGTTAGCCCGTACCAGCGCTTCAATCCAACGACGAGCACAATGAGACTATGAACGAATCCTTGCGTTGCGGCCCAATGAACGATCCCGTGGACAGTACCAGTGATCGCCGCTTTACCGCCTTGCCGGCCATCTTTCAAATGAAGGTGTGGGTTCGGCATCTTGCGTTGGCGGTGCTCTGTTCTTCGTGCACAGGGGCAGCGCTTGCACAGCAGTATCCAACAAAGGGAGTACGAATCATTGTCCCCTTTGGAGCAGGAACTGGCGCAGACCTAGCCGCTCGCATTCTTGCGGATAAGCTTGGGAAGGCGATGGGCCAGGCGTTCATCGTTGAAAATCGTGTTGGTGCGGGCGGAATTCGCAAGTTACAGCTGTCTTGCCCTGAACTGCTTTCCTTGACGAATGAGCACGTCCAGCCACGACAAACTGGTGTTGTGGTCGGTCAGGCCCGGTTTCTCGCGAATGACGGCTAGGTCAATGGCGCTGTTGCAGCACCCACAAAAACGGCCCAATACTTCATGAAGCTCAAAAGCCGGGATAATGCCACCCACCGGATCATGAGATCAGTGGAACTTAGAGCCGCAACGCTCTGTGGCAAAAGATTCATTTTATCCATCAACTTTTGCCGTTTCAATAATGAAACCTTCGCATCATCGAAAAACGGCCAGCTCAGTCTTGGAGATTACCTCCAAAGCCGGTCGTTTTACCTTCAGCTCCACTGCTTGCATCCAAGCGCAATCGCCTCTGCAGAGGGAACGTGGTTCATGGGCGCACAGGTTCGGCCAGCTCATTCTTTTTCTCAGCGTCTCCATGATGTCGACGGCTGCCTTAGCCATGCAGATATTCGTCAAAACCCTCACTGGCAAAACTATCACACTGGAGGTTGAACCCAGCGACAGCATCGATAACGTCAAGGCGAAAATTCAAGACAAAGAGGGCAGACCTCCGGATCAGCAGCGACTTATTTTTGCGGGCAAGCAACTGGAGGACGGTCGAACCCTGAGTGACTACAACATTCAAAAAGAGTCTACGCTGCATCTGGTTCTTCGCTTACGAGGAACCACGACCCCTGATTTGTCAGAGGACGCCACGATCAAGAGACAACTTGCGGCTCAAATGTCCGCTGCAAATCGGTTTACTGATGCGCAGCTTGGCCATGTCTGGGGCCGACTCCATGCCCTGCCCAAAGAAAGTAGTGCGCCAGGTAAAGAGCATTCGCTTCGAATCTGGAGCGCTGGTGGCATCGCGAATGGAGCCAGCAATGCCTACGGGCTTGAGAGCAGCTTTCACACACGCGATATCACCGTTGGCATTGATGAACGGTTCAGCCCGCAATGGCTGATCGGCGCTGCACTTGGCTATCGGCATGACCACACCACCACAGATGATCAGGGGTCTCAGGTCAAATTAAAGCAGAAGACCGCCTTACTCTATCTTCGACATGAAACGACAGAACATTTGCTGTTGGATGGCGTTTTGGGCTACGGCGATCTTGGCTTTAGCAGCCTTCGATATTCCGATGCGATGCTGGAATCCAGCCGACGGGGCCACATCACATTTGCGGGTTTCAAGATGAGCAAGGAATTTGATTCAGGTCGGATTGGCTTTGCGCCTTACCTGAATGTGAATTTAAAACAATCCATCTTTGCCGCATCCACTGAGTCTGGATCGCCTCTGGCAGTGCAATATGACAGAGCAACAAGCTTATCGAGTGCCGCCTCGGTTGGCATGAAGGTGTTCACGACTATTCCGACCTTGGCGGGCACCCTCAAGCCATCCATGGCATGGCAATACACCCGCAATGGTGGCGCTGATCTGCAGCAGACGATTCGCTATGTGGACTCGACTTCAGGGGCAGGCGATACGACCGTTGCCATTCAGGGCATCCCCAGCGCGCAGGTATCAGTGAGAGTAGGCTTGGCTTATCAAAGCCAGCATGCGGCCACAATTCACTTTGCTTATGCGTATAACAGGGGCTCGAACCAGTACCGGTCAGTTGCAAGGCAGCTGGCGATGAGCCTCCCTTTTTGACGATCATCGATGACCATAAGCGAACTGCTGTCACAATTTCGGACGCTAGGGGGTATTGCTGACAATATCAGCATTCGTCAATGTGAGCATGGCCATGGCTTGTTTGCCGTCAACCCAAACCAGCCGGTACGATTGCTCACACCCGTGCAACTTTTGATCTCACCCACCTTGCTGCGAGTGACGTCCGACGGACATATAAAAGTAAAATCTGCAAGTGGCTTGAGCGCTGAAGTGGCGGCCTTCCATGAGCACTATCAACGTACCTTAAGTTGGGGTGCCGGTGGTTTAGGGTATATCAACCAGCATCGTCAGCAGCTATGTGCCTTATCCGATTCCTTGAAAACATTTCTGCAAATTCTCGGGTGCCGAGATGACTTGAGTCTGCAACTTGCGCCACCGGAGGCATTCCATCGCCATTGCATCAGCCGACAGATCAGTGTGCAAGGGGCCTCAATGCTGATGCCCATGCTGGAGCTGGCAAACCACTCCGACGAGGGGGCGCCTTATGTCGTAATGCAAGATGGCGTCAGTTTGTCAGGCACATTTGACGACGAAGTCGTGGCACGTTACCGCCACCACATGGATGCCTTCCACTTCTTTTTTAACTATCACTTTGCCAAGCCTAGCCGGACGACTTTGTCGTGTGACGTCAACATCGACATTCCAGGCTTCAGATCACTTCGAATCTCCAGACTGGATGGTCTATCAGAGGCTCGCAAAGCTTATCGTGTGCCGCAAGTCAGCACGAGTAAAAATGAAATTCACCTGTCATTTGTCGAACTGGTGAATCTGGATGAGCCGAATCTTCCCAGGAAAATTTTTCTGGAATTGCTCATGGAGCAAGGCATTCCAATGAGCAGCGCGAATCAAATTTTTGATGGCCTGCTTGGGCACAACCGCGAAGTTCTTCAAGATTTCCTGAAGGCCTGTGAAGGAGCAGAAGGTCTGATCATTCAGAATCTCAAGACCATTGCGGCCTACCAATTGGCCAACCTGAATCAGTCGTAATTTCGTAAAATTATTTCGGCCTGCGTCTAGATACCCGACTCGCACCGACCCGGCAAGCGGCATGCTACTTGCCCTGCCCTATAGCGCTAACTGGACTGCTTTCCTTGACACCAGACTTGATCTTAGACATCATATCTGAGACATGAAACCGCCCAAGATTCAGGAAATCTATGCCCCGAAAGACGTAGCCCTTCCTGCCAGGCTGGGCGGCGGCGTGCTTAAAGAGCGAGTGATTCGAGAGTTGCCGTCGAAAAGGGTCGTCAGCTATGCGCTGGCCTACATCAACCCACTGATTTTCAGTGGTGACAATGGCCGGGTACTGGGTTACGACAACAGCCACGGCTACTCGCACCGACATTACTTTGGGCGCATCACCCCGGAGCCGTTCGACGGCTACGAAAAACTATATGAGCGTTTCGAGCAAGAGTGGCAGATAATCGCCGTCAAGTTCGTCAATGGGGAACAGATATGACGAAGAAAAAAATCACACTGGCAGACTTTGCAAAAAGCCCCGCGCTGAAAGCGCACTCCCAGCGCAGCAAAGCCGTCGCGCGCGCATTGGATGAAACGGCAGACACCCTGCCTTATACCATGACATTTACCAGCTTCGAGTTCGAGGATTTTTTAAGCCAGCTCACTCCAAAGCGGTTTGAACTGCTGCGACTGGCGAGCAAGGGGACGCGCTCCATTTCGGACTTGGCAACTGCCGCCCACCGGGACCAAAGTGCGGTTTCGAGGGATGTGGCGAAGCTCAGCAAGCTGGGGCTGGTCACGGTTGAGCTTGTTGCCAACGAAGGGCACGGACAAAAAAAGATCGTGAAGCCCGTAGCCACCACAATCTCGTTCAATGCGTCGATTGTTGCGGTCTGATCCGGCACAGCGCATCGGACGTCAGCGTTGCCAGATGCTGACCAAGCTTGTCGGCAGAATCAAAGATGCGCGAATTGCCAGCCTGGATATCTGCGATGCCAAACTGAGCCGCTTCACGCAGGTGAGCCAAACGCGCTTCATCCTCGGACTCCCTGCGTTCGATCAGTCTCAGGCCTTCGCGCAATACCTCACTGGCGTTCTGGTTACGTCCAGTGGTGACGAGTTGCTCGACAAAATCAGTCTGATGATCGGTAAGGACAGCATTTCGGGTTGGCATGGGAACCTCAAGATCTGGATTTCAGTATTGGCATACTGTGCCATCAAATCTTCACCGGCAAGCGGATGATTTCGTCGCTTCGATTCCCGCCGCGAGTGCCGCAGGGCACTCGCTCCACTCCAAAGTAAAAAAGCCCGCACGATGTGCGGGCTTTTTTGATTGGCGGGTGGACGACTTCCAGATCATTCCTTCAAACCCGCATGAATGCTAGAAACTTTGATTTCTTAAAATAAAAATACCCCCACAAATACCCCCACAAAATCTTATCTGGGAAGGGTATCGGTCTCCCTGCACAGATTCGTTTTCAACGCAATTCAGCTCCCATGTCCTCGTGAGGCAGCGAAGTGTCCAGACCAGGTTTTTCTGAGCTGCCTACGCGGCAGTGAACGAATTGCGTTTCGAGGAGCGACAGTTGCCCTACTGGCGCAAGCGCAAGAATCTGCCGCATGTGCCCGCCGCGGTGGACGATGCAAGCCTGCAGCACCTGGCCGGCCTGATCCGCACCTACTTCCACCAGACCGACGGCCGGGGCAACAACTGCTTTGTGGAGCCGTTCCGGAGGGGGGAACTCGATTACTTCTTCGCCTATCCGGAAGACTACTCCCAACAGGCGATCGAATGGGTGGATGGAAAATTCGACCGCCGGCCGCACAACCCTGCGTTCGAGGTAATCTACGTGTACTCACGTAAGGACGGTTCGCTCGATCTGAATTTTCGCGGTACATACAAGGCCATTGAGCCATTGCAGGGAATGTTCGCAACGGCGATCCTCAAGCTCCCCCATCTGCCGCCCGATCCGAAAGACGGGCGCATCTACGACCTGAGTCCGATACGCCAGAAAAGTTTCCAGTTCGTTCCCGCAGTGGGTAGCGGGATCCGGGACGTGATGGTCAAAAAACTGCGCCTGTCGTCGAAGGTGAAGAAAGGCGACCGCATCACGCTGGAAGCCGATCCTTCCACTGACCCTGATTCGGTCTACGATTTGCTCGACAAGATTGGCAAGTCGATACCGCTGCACCTGTACAACATAAACCAGGTGGAGCTCACGGCAACGGTCGTTGTGGACGCCAACGCGCCGCCCAAGGTCGTGACGATCCGCATCACGCACCCTAATTCCTGCTCCCTCAAGTACGACGAGCTCGACCTGAAGTTACGCGCTATGCTGAACGCCTCGGGGATCGAACCCAAGGAACCGGCGTCAGAGGCGGCGGGCTCCCCCGAGGCATGACGCCGCAAGCCGCACTGATCGAGCTGCTCGCGCGCGTCGGCGCCGCGCAGGGGGCTGCGGTCTTGGTCAGCGAGGAGGAACTGAGCCAATGGCCGGCCGTAGTGGTGGCCGCGATGAAGTCGCAGAAACTGATTGCGCAAGCGCGTCCGGCCGCGAGCGCGATCTGCCCCGGCTGCGAGCGCGAGTGCGTGATGCCGGTGCACACGCCGCCGACCGCCACCGGTAGCCCGGCATCATTCATCGTTTGTGACAAGCGCAGCGACATCAATCGGGTGGCGGTTCCCACGAACCGGTTGATGCAGTGGCAGGCGACATGCGCCCTGATCGCCGACCTTGTGAAGCGGCTACTGGGATTAATTGATTCGGCGCCCACTGTGGCGGACGAAAAACAGTGGCACATCGGCGTACTGAAGGGAAGAAAGCACAGGATTCAAGTCACCCTCCTCGCCGGTGACAGCTTGGCCCTCTCGCTTGCCGGTCATACGCTGCCGCTCACCGACGTGCTGGGGGTCGAGAAAGGAGCAATCACCCTCGACAAAGGCGTCTTGATTCGCCTGGTGGACAAGCCCACGGATCAGGCCGCAACCGAACCTCCTGACCGGCGCCGCGAAAGGCTTCGCGCGCGCGTTCGCGAAGAGAGGACCAGGGGAACAAAGGCTTTCCTTCAACGGGTGGCCGAGGAGGAGGGCATCTCTGTCTCGCGCCTCAAGCAGATCACGTCGGAAACATCTTCTCCCGTGAGCCTGTGGGCTGGATTGGGGACAGGTCAGCACAAAGGGACTGGCTCGAAGCCGATCAAACCCAAGCACTGACGCCCCTTTCACAAGACAGCTTGCGAGCTAGCCCCCTAGCTGGCTCGAAATCGCAGCATGTTCAACAACACCTTAAGGGGTGCAAACATGCCGCAGACCATCTTTCGACTTCCGTCCGTCAAAATTGAATCGGGTTACTCCCGTTCCACCATCTACCTTCGCATCTCCCAGGGCTTGTGGACCAAGCAGGTGAGTTTGGGTCCGCGCTGCGTTGGCTGGCCGGCGCATGAAGTAGCGGAGCTGAACGCGGCGCGCATCGCCGGCAAGACTGACGACGAAATCCGCGCGCTGGTGTTGAAGCTCGAATCGGCGCGCAAGGCTGCGGCATAAGGGGCGCATGGTGAACGCGCCCCAGACAGTTTTGCCACCCGACCCCGTGGAAACCGACGTAACCGATAAAACCGATTTGATCGGCAACGGTGAATTCCTGCGGGCAATGTTCGGTGCCCTTGTCGAGGCGCGCCCGGTGGTCGTGAGCTTCGAGGGTAACCCGGCAAGCGTACCGGCCAAGGTTTGGTTTGGTACACCGTGGAACGGCACACTCGATCTTTCCAGGAGTCTGCCCATCAACGCCAACAATTACTTCAGTCTCGCGGCGTTCCGGCCCGACGAGGCAGGTCAATACCGTCGGCAGAAGGCACGGTTTGAGGCCTTGTATGCGGTGATGCTCGATGACGTCGGCACCAAGGTGGCCTTGGAGCGGCTTACGTTGCGGCCGTCGTGGTTGCTGGAGACGTCGCCTGGCAATCATCAGGCTGGGTACCTGCTTAGTGAGCCTCTGGCCGACGGTAGCGTCGCCGATCGCCTGATGAATGCCATCGTCGCCGCTGGACTGTGCGACCCCGGAGCCAACGGCCCGAGGGCGCGGCTAGCGCGTTTGCCGGTGGCGATGAATGGCAAGCACACCCCGCCGTTTCAGTGCCGGCTGGTTGAGTGGGTGCCGACATTGCGGTATTCGGTCGAGGATCTTGTCGCTGGCCTCCAGCTGGAGATGGCCTCCGCAGGGCGTTCCGTGCGACATGGCACGCGGACCGAGCAACAGCGCCCGAGCGACGGTGATCCGGTCTGGATACCGCGCCCCGAGGAGAACAGCGTACTCACCGCATTGCGCGACCGCGGCCTGTACAAGGTACCGTTGGGCGATGGTAAGCACGACCTCACCTGCCCGTGGTTGACGGAGCACACGGGCGAGGTGAACGGCGGCACGGCCTATTTCGAGCCCGACGATAACTGGCCCATCGGCGGGTTCAAGTGCCTGCACGGCCATTGCGCTGAACGGCATGTACGCGACCTGCTGCACTTCCTGGACATCGAGGTCAACGCGGCACGCATGAAGCCAACCATTCGCGTCATGCCGGGAGAAATTCATCGCGTGGTCGATGCGGCGGAGCGCGAGCTTTCGCATTCGCGGCGGCACTATCAGCGCGGCGGGTTGATTGTGACCGTCGTCACCGACCCCGGTACCCGCGAGACGCGCGTGCAGGACATCAGCGCGCCGGCCTTGGTGCGCGCATTGGCCGGCGCCGCAACCTGGGAACGGTTCGATGTACGCTCCGGAGACTGGGTACGCCTCGACCCGCCGGCCCGCCACGCGACGGTGCTGTTCGATTCCACCAGCTACATTCACCTGCCGGTGTTGAGCGGGCTCGCGCGGCAGCCGTATTTGCGCCCGGATGGTAGTCTGATAACGGCAGCCGGGTATGACCCGGCCTCCGGCATGTTCGGGGTGTTCGACGCGCGCGAGTTCTCCATCCCCGACAACCCGAGCTTCGCGGACGCAATGGCCGCACTGGCACTGCTCAAAGGCTTGTTGACCGAATTCAGCTTTGCAGGCGAGTCCGACCTGGCAGCTGCGTTGTCGGCCATGCTCACCGCCGCCGTTCGACCGAGCCTGGCCCACGCGCCGATGTTCCATGTACGCGCGCACATGGTGGGTTCTGGCAAATCGTACCTGTGTGAATTATTCACCGCGTTGGCGACGCCGCAGCGCGGCACGCCGACCACCTTTCCCGCCGACGACGAGGAATGTCGGAAACTGCTTCTTGCTGAGTTGTTACGTGCCCCCGCCGTGATCGAATTCGATAACCTCACCAGCGATCTGTCGGCGCACAAGAGCCTATGCACTGTGCTGACCTCCGAGCACATGAGCGGCCGTATTCTCGGCGTGTCGAAGACAGCGACTGTCAGCACCCGCGCCTTGTTCCTCTCCAGCGGCAATAACGTCGGGCCGGTGCAGGACATGACCCGACGCTGCATCACCATCAACCTCGATCCCGGCTGCGAGGTCCCCGCAGCGCGCAGTTTCAAGCGGCCTGAGCTGGTGCGCGATGTACTGCGTGACCGTGGCGGCTATGTTGCAGCAGCATTGACCGTTGTACGTGCGTGGATCGTGGCCGGCAGGCCCAAGGCCGATTGCAAGGCGATGGCGGGTTACGGGGACTGGTCGGACCGGTGCCGGCAACCGTTGCTCTGGCTGGGTCTCGCCGACGCGACCGAATCCGTGTTTGAGGCGATGGCCGAAGACCCGGATCGTGAAACTTTGGACCGGCTCCTGAATGGCTGGCAATCTGCATTCGGCAGGACGGCGGCGATGGTGCGCGATGCCGTTCGGGTATCGGCATTCAGTGAGGAACACGCGGAGCTGCGGGAAGTCCTGCACGACATTGCCGACGAGCGCGGCGACATTAACCGTCGCCGGCTGGGCTGGTGGATCAGGAGACACGCAGGGCGCATCGTCGATGGCCGGCGCTTTGTGCGCGCGAGCGGCAACCGTTCGGCGGAAGCTTGGAAGGTGGAATCGGTTTCGACGGTTTTGCCGGTTTGGGGCGCACCGGATGCAGAAAGTGTCAGCGATGCCGCTGACGCCTACGCTAGCGCGAGTCGCGGCGAATGATCTACGTGACCACGCCGAATCATGAGTAAGCGCCACCCAAACCCGCGCCTCGCGAAGATCCATCGGAACTACACGGTAGAGGAGGTGGCCGTCGTGTTTGGCGTTCACCGCAATACTGTGCGGGAGTGGGTCAAGCGTGGACTGCCGACCAACGACGACCGACGCCCGATGCTGATTCTCGGTGCCGACCTGGTTGCCTTCCTGCGGGCGCGGCGGGTGAAGAATAAGCGCACCTGCCAGCCGGGGGAAATGTATTGCATGCGCTGCCGCACACCGCGTGCGCCGGCCGGCGACATGGCGGACTACCTGCCCGTGACTGCGACGCTGGGGAACTTGCTCGGCATCTGTTCGGCATGCGAAGCGATGATGTACCGCCGCGTCAGCTTGGCTCGAATTGCGCAGGTTCAAGGGAAATTGGACATCACGCTGCCGCAGGCACTGCCACACATAGTCGAGAGCGCCGAGCCCTCCGTGAACAGTGACTTGGGATAGGGAGCACCAGACCATGACAACGCACAACCCAGACAACGAGCGGATTAAACGCCGCTACTTCGCTTACCTGAAGGAAGCTAAGCGCCACAGCGAGTCCACGGTCGATGCAGTGGCGAAAGCGCTAGCGCGCTTTGAAGCCGATACTGCCGGTATCAAAGGGAGGCCCCGTGACTTCAAGGCATTTCACTTCGAGCAGGCCATAGCATTCAAAAAACACCTGGCCGAGCAAAAAGCGCAGCGATCCGGGGAGCATCTGAGCAAGGCGACGATGCATGCCACCCTCGCGCATGTTAAACGGTTCTTTCACTGGCTCGCGGGGCAGCCGGGCTACAAGTCTCGCCTGCAGTATTCCGACGCGGATTATTTCAACCTTTCGGAAAAGGATGTGCGCGTGGCCACGGCCCGGCGCGGGCAAGTAGGACCAACAGTCGAACAGGTAAAGCACGTCATCGCCCTGATGCCGGCCGAGAACGTAATTCAACGCCGCGACCGAGCCCTCATTGCGTTCACATTGCTGACCGGCGCACGGGACAGCGCTATTGCGTCCATGAAGCTGAAGCACGTCAACCTCGTCGCCGGCTGCGTCGAGCAGGATGCACGGGAGGTTAAGACCAAGTTCAGCAAGACCTTCACCACCTATTTCTTCCCGGTCGGGGACGAGATTCGCCAGATCGTGGCGGAGTGGGTGGGGTTTCTGCGGGAGGAGATGCTCTGGGGCAATGACGATCCCCTGTTTCCGGCGACGCGCATTGCTCTGGGGGATTCTCGTCAGTTTGAGGCGGTGGGTCTGGAAAGGGCGCACTGGAGCGGCGCCGCGCGAATCCGCACCATCTTTCGGGATGCCTTCGCCAGCGCAGGTCTGCCGTACTTCAATCCGCACAGCTTTAGGAACACGCTCGTCCGACTCGGGCAGGCCGTCTGCCAGACTCCTGAAGAGTTCAAGGCGTGGAGCCAGAACCTCGGGCACGACAAGGTGCTAACGACATTTCTGAGCTACGGAGAGGTAGAGAGTCCGCGGCAGGGGGAGATCATCCGGGCGCTGGCTGCGCCACCAGTTACAGTGCAACCCAACGTCAGCGAATTAGCCAAGGCATTTCTACAAGAAGTGAGAAATGCCGGGGTTGGATTTTCGAGTCAATGAATTCAAGAAGCCACCATGTCCAACTCCGAGAATCAAGCGGTCGCACGCTTAAACGCAAGCACCCTACCCGTCGTACAGCTATCCAGATAGTCCGCCCAGTGTTGCATCATCTTCGCCCGCTGCTTAAGGTAGGTTGCATGGTTGTACGCCGCGCTCACTTCATCGCGCTCCTGGTGCGCCAACTGCAACTCAATGTGCGCATGGTCAAAACCCATTTCGTGAAGCAACGTTGATGCAACACCCCGGAATCCATGCCCAGTCATGCGCCCCTTGTAGCCCATGCGTTCAAGCGCTTTCAAAATGGTGTTGTTGCTCATCGGCTTTTCGTGATCGCGCTCACCGGGGAACAGCATCACGCTGTGGCCAGTAATCAATTGCAGTGTCTGGAGCAGGTTCACCGCCTGCACTGACAGGGGTACGATGTGCGGCGTTTTCATCTTCATGCGCTCCGCCGGAATGTCCCATCGTGCAGCGTCGAGATCAAACTCAGCCCAGCGTGCACCGATCAGTTCCGTGGTGCGGACAAAGGTTATCGCCATCAGTTTCATCGCCAGCCGAGTCATCGCTGCGCCGTGGTAGGCGTCAATGTGGCGCAACAATTCTGGCAGTTCCTTGCCGTCGATGCGAGCAAGGTTCTTCTTCTGACGCGACACCAATACATCGCTAGGTTTAATGTCTGTCGCCGGGTTGCGTGTGGCCTGCCCATGCGCAATGGCGTACCGAAACACCTGGCTGGACGTTTGCAGCGCTCGTTTGGCCAGATCATTGACGCCTCGCGCCGCGATGGCCTTGAGCATCGCCACCAGTTCCGGGGCTTGAATCTCGGACACCGGGCGCGATCCGATGTGCGGGAAGACGTTGGCTTCAAAGCGCCGTATCACTTGGCCGGCATGTTGCTCGCTGCGCGCTGGCTTCCAGTGTGCCCACCATAAACGCGCCACGGTCTCAAAGGAGTTTTCGGCGGCAGTGCGAGTTGCCACCTTGTCGGCCTTGCGTATGGCCATCGGGTCGTCACCCGCTGCCAAAATCTTGCGCGCCTTGTCCATGCCTTCACGCGCCTGAGCCAATGAGACATCGGGGTATATACCCAATGACATCACCTTTTCCTTGCCCAGCACTCGGTATTTCCAGCGCCACAGTTTGGAACCCACCGGATTGACCAGCAGGTACAGCCCCTTGCCGTCGCTTAACTTGACGGGCTTGTCGCCGGGTCTGGCTTTCTTGATGGCGGTATCAGTCAGAGGCATGGCGGACTCCAGAATCCGAAATTTCTGGCGATACCCCCAATTGAATACCCCCATACCCCCA